>CAYZLI010000329.1:0-1515 GCA_964479195.1 uncultured Rhodocyclaceae bacterium | reverse complement strand
GCCTCTTGCTAACCTGTAACCGTTCGGTCGCGTGATGGCCGATTCGAGGATTCCCGCCATGAAACTCAACGATCTCCAGTTGCTCAGAACCCGGTGCTATATCGACGGGGCCTGGGGCGACGCCGAGGGCGGCGCCACCTTCCCCGTGCGCAACCCCGCCAACGGCGAACTGCTCGCCCAGGTGCCCGACATGGGTGCCGGCGAGACGCGCCGCGCCATAGAGGCCGCCGACCGGGCCTGCCCCGCCTGGCGGGCGAAGACCGGCAAGGAGCGCGCGGCGGTGCTGCGCAAGTGGTTCGAGCTCATCCTGACGAACACCGAGGACATCGCCCGGCTCATGACCAGCGAGCAGGGCAAGCCCCTGGCCGAGGCGCGGGGCGAGGTGGCCTATGCCGCCAGCTTCGTCGAATGGTTTGCCGAGGAGGCCAAGCGCGTCTATGGGGACACCATTCCCTCGCCGGTCGCGGACAAGCGGCTGATCGTCCTCAAGCAGCCGATCGGCGTGTGCGCGGCCATCACCCCCTGGAACTTCCCGGCGGCCATGATCACCCGCAAGGTGGCACCGGCGCTGGCGGCCGGCTGCACGGTGGTGGTGAAGCCGGCGGAGCAGACCCCGCTCACCGCCCTGGCGCTCGCCGAGCTCGCCCACCGCGCCGGCTTTCCCGCGGGGGTGTTCAACGTGGTCACCGGCGCCGCGGCTTCCGCGCCGAAGATCGGCGGCGAGCTCACGGCCAACCCCATCGTGCGCAAGCTCTCCTTCACCGGCTCCACGGAAGTGGGGCGGCTGCTCATGGCCCAGTGCGCGGCCACCGTCAAGAAGGTCTCCCTGGAGCTGGGCGGCAACGCGCCCTTCATCGTCTTCGACGACGCGGACCTCGACGCGGCGGTGGAGGGGGCCATGCTGTCCAAGTACCGCAACACCGGCCAGACCTGCGTCTGCGCCAACCGGCTGCTGGTGCAGGAGGGCATCTACGCGGCCTTCGCCGCGAAGCTCGCCGAGCGGGTCGGGCAGATGAAGGTGGGCGCCGGCCTGGAGGAGGGCGTGACCCAGGGCCCGCTCATCGACGCCAACGCGCTGGCCAAGGTGGAGGAACACGTGGCCGATGCGCTCGCCAAGGGCGCGGAGGTGCTCACCGGCGGCAAGCGCCACCCCCTGGGCGGCACCTTCTACGAGCCGACGGTGATCGCCAACGTGACGCCGGACATGGCGTGCGCCCGGGAGGAGACCTTCGGCCCCGTGGCGCCGCTCTTCCGCTTCAAGACGGAGGCGGACGCCATCCGCATGGCCAACAACACGGAGTACGGGCTCGCCGCCTACTTCTTCTCCCGCGACATCGCCCGCTGCTTCCGCGTCGGCGAGGCGCTGGAGTACGGCATCGTCGGCATCAACAGCGGCGTCATCTCCAACGAGGTGGCGCCCTTCGGCGGCGTCAAGCAGTCCGGCATCGGCCGCGAGGGCTCCAAGTACGGCATCGAGGAGTACCTGGAGATCAAGTATCTTTGCCTGGGAGGCAT
>CAYZLI010000328.1:0-1521 GCA_964479195.1 uncultured Rhodocyclaceae bacterium | reverse complement strand
AAGGGCAAGGTCTGCGTGCGCTCCGGCTCCCATCCCTACAACCTGTCCCTGGGCTCGGCCCTGATCCACCACCTGGGCGAGCAGAAGACCGAGGACTGGGCCAAAGGCCTGGTGGCCAACTTCGCCCGCAATCCCAAGGGCGGCGACACCGATCAGATCAAGGCGGTGGCCGCCGGCGAGTGCGGCGTGGCCATTTCCAACACCTACTACCTGGTGCGCCTGCTGCGCGGCAAGGCGGAAGAAAAGGCGCTCATGGCGAAGATCGGCATGGTCTGGCCGAACCAGAAAAGCTTCGGCACCCACATCAACGTCTCCGGCGGCGGCATGCTGAAGACCGCGCCCCACAAGGAGGCCGCCGTGAAGTTCCTCGAGTACCTGGCGAGCGACGAGGCCCAGGCCTACTTCGCCAACGGCAACAACGAGTGGCCGGTGGTGCAAACCACCGCCGTGAAGAACCCCGAACTGGAATCCCTGGGCCAGTTCAAGTCCGACAGCCTCAACGTGGGCACCCTGTCGAAGAACACGGCCCTGGCGCAGAAGGTCTTCGACCGTGCCGGCTGGCGCTGAGCGCGGGTTGTAGGGGCGGCCAGGGCCTGCAGGGGCGGGCTTGGGGCGGCGGGGCGGGTTGTCGCATTCCCGCAATGTCCTCGTCACGCGGCGGGGCTAGAGTGGCGCCACCCCATTCAACAGAGAGACGCAGACATGATTGCTACTGTCGAGACGCTCGCCCCGAAAGCCCGGCCCACGGGCTTTGACGCCGCCGACACGCTGGGCGCCCGCTTGCGCAGAATTTTCCACATCTACCCTGGCGCCGTGGTCGTGCGCGCCGAGCCGGGAACCGACCCGGCCTGTTGTCCGCTGGCGTTCTGCCAGCGGCGCGGCATCCCGCCGCTGCTCTCCTACGGGGACGGGGAGGCGACCGAGATCGCCATGGCCTACCCGGTCTATGAGGCCTATGTCCGGCATCTGGCGCGGTTGGCCGGGTGCGCGCCGAGCGAGTCGCTGTCCCGGTCGACGGTGTTTTGGCACGATCCCCACGGTTTCCGGGGCTACCGGCAAATGCGCATTCCGGCGTGGCCCGCCGCTACATGAAACGTCCGTCCGAGAATTCACTTGAGGCGTCCGCGGCAAGCGCTTGTCGTTTTGCAACTTATTGAATGAAAGCTGTTTTTTTGCGGATGCACCCTTGAATATCGCCCGCTTTGTGCCGTAATTGAAGTACGGGAGGGGGTTTTCGGGAGTGCAGCCATGGCCGCTTCGGTTTTCGAGAAGGTCATGAAGGTCACCGCACCGAACTTCTACGGTGAAGCCCTGTGGCGCAAGCGCGGCTCGCGCTGGACCTGCATCAGCGCCGGCCCGGTCTTGCGCTGGATGATCGGCAAGCCCTACCACGAGGTGTGCCGCTACCTCGAGCGCAAGGGCTGGCGGGTCCTCTGGGGCTAGCAGGGAGAAGACGCCGTCCGGCGCAATGCGCTGCGCTTATTGCGCCCTACCGCCGATTTACGCGTTACGGCCGATTTA
>CAYZLI010000327.1:0-1546 GCA_964479195.1 uncultured Rhodocyclaceae bacterium | reverse complement strand
GGCGATTTTCCGCGCCTCGTTCGCCTCGGCTTCACTGGAGAAATAGCCGAGGTTCACGTGGGTCAGCCGCCGGCCGTTGCGCTCCGACTCCGTGGTGTAGAGCACATAGTCCTGCAGCCGTGCCGGCAGCGGCTTCGGCGCGGCGGCGGCGCCCGCGGCGAAGGTCTCCAGGTTGAGGATATAGACGGGCGGCGCCCCGGCCTCGCCCGCGGCCGGGGCCGGCGGCGCCTTGCGTGCGACGGCCACGGGCCCTTCGGCGGCCTGCCCCTCCAGCAGGCGCTCGGTCTGGCTGACGATCTCGCCGGCGGTGGCGTTGTCACGCACGAAACCCCAGCGCCGCGCCGTCGCATGCATCACGGTCAAGCTGTCGCCGACGCTCTCGAACTCGATTTCGATGGCGCGATCACCCACCTTGCCGTACAGCGCTTCGGGGTTCTCGTTCGGCTCCGGCGCCCGGGGCGCGATCCCCATGGCCGCCAATGCCGAGCGCGAGCCTTCGCGCACGGCGGCCTCCGGCAGCGTGAAGGTGCGGCTGGCCCGGCCGCTGAGGGCCTGGGTAACGGTCACCGAAGTGGCGCTGCCCAGCAGCGACATGCCGACGGTGGCGCAGCCGGTGGTGGAGAACAGCAGGCACGCAATGATCAGGTACTTGCCCATGGGCGAAGCCTCCCTCAAGGAACGGTGGAATCGATGACGACGCGCACATCCCGGGCGCCCGGCGCGAGCTTCTTCGAGGCCCCCACCAGGTCGCCGGGCTGCGGCGCGGCGCCGCGCATCTTCGAGACGCGAGCGACGACGACGACTTCGCGGAAGTCGGACAGCTTGGCATCCGGCACCATGGCCAGCGAGTCGTCCAGCGTGAAGCGGGCCGGCAGCCGGTCCGCCGTCAGGCTGAGGATGGCCACGGGCTGCCGCCGGCCTTCGGGCCGGGCGTAGATGAACAGGGTATCCGAGGGCGACACCTTGCCCGCCAGTTCGCGCGCCAGGCTGACCTCCCCGCTCACGGACGCCCCGGCGACCGCCCGCGCCGGCAGGCGCGCCGCCACTTGCGCCTTCAGGCCGTCCAGGGCATCGGCATAGTCGGCCCGCAGTTGCGCATCGCCCTCGTCGAGCGCCACCGCCTTGGCGAAAGCCCGGACCGCTTCGGGGAACTGCCGCAGTTCCACGTAGGAGCGGGCGAGCAGCGCCCAGCCGACGCCGTCGCCCGGATTGTCCTTGAGCTTGGCGGCCAGGCGCGCCACGAGGGTCTCCATTTCGTCGTCCACATGGCCGCCCTGCCCGTCGGCCAGCGCGATGTGCGGCATGCCGCCCGCAGCGTCCAGGAGGCGCGGCGAGCCGACGGCGAGATAGAGACCGACGGCCAGCGCGGGCAGCGCCAGCGCCAAAGCCAGGGCGATCCGCGGATGGGGCCGCGGCGCCGCCGCGCCGCTCGCGGCTTTCAGCAGGGGAAAGACGATCGCGCCCACGCTGGCCGCCATGAGCAGCGCCGCGATGACCCAGAAGCTCACGGCCGAGTCGATGTCAAAGGCATCCATGTATACGTCCT
>CAYZLI010000326.1:0-1548 GCA_964479195.1 uncultured Rhodocyclaceae bacterium | reverse complement strand
CCAGAAGCTTCAAGGCCCGGCCCGGCCTGGTCGTGGGAACGGGAGGCGTTCCCCTGGCCCAGTTCCTCGAACGGCCTGCGGCCGAATGGATGGCAACCTGACACCGGCCTGAGGTCACAAACTGTGACCTCAAACATGCGTCGCCGTCGCACCGTTCAGGCCGATGGCCTGGATGTTTTCGGCAAGAGGGAAGGACTTGTCGCCCGGATACACCACCCGGAGGCCTTCCAGGCCAAGAGTCTCGATGGTGGCATGCATCGAGCGGGTGGCGCGGGGTTGCTCGGAATACTTGATCTCGTAGCCGATCGGAACGCTGCCCTGCACGATCAGCAGATCCACCTCGGCGCCGCCATGGGCCGCCCAGAAATAAGCTTCCTCGGCGCTGGCATCGTGGCTGCGGATGATCTGCTCGAGGGCGAACCCCTCCCAGGATGGCCCGAGCTTGGGGTGGCGGTACAGCATGTCCCGGTCGGCGATGCCCATCAAGACATGAAACAGCCCCGAGTCGCGCAGATAGAGTTTGGGCGACTTGACCTGGCGCTTGCCGACGTTGGCATGCCAGGGCTGCAACTGGCGCACCATGAAGGTGGCGGAAAGGATATCGAGATAACGGCGCACGGTCGTATCGGCTACGCCGAAGGAGCGCCCCAGCTCGGAGAAATTGACGATCTGGCCGTGGTAATGGGCGAGCATCATCCAGAAGCGCCGCAGCGTTTCGGGCGGAATGGCGATCCCCAGCTGCGGGAGGTCGCGTTCGAGGAAGGTGGCCACGTAATCCTTGCGCCAGCGGAGGCTGGCCGGCTCGCTGCGCGCCAGATAGGCGTTGGGAAAACCGCCCCGCAGCCAGAGCCGCTCGCGGGAGCCGGCCCCGACTTCCGGCAGGGAAAAGGGCGTCAGCTCGATATGGCCGATGCGCCCGGCGAGCGTTTCCGAAGATTGGCGAATCAGATCGCGTGAGGCGCTGCCCAGGATGAGCAGGCGCAGGGCATTGTCCGGACGATCGACAAGCACCCGCAGCACCGGAAAGAGCTCGGGGCGGCGCTGAACCTCGTCGATGATTACCAGGCCTCGCAGGTCCTGCAGCGCCAGTTTCGGCTGCGCCAGGGCGGCAAGATCGGTCGGATCCTCCAGATCGAAGCGGGTAATGGGGCCGGGGGTCGTCCCGGCAAACATGCGCGCGAGCGTCGTCTTGCCGCACTGGCGCGGCCCGAGCAGCGCAACGACGGGGTGAACTTCGAATTGCTCATTTATTTTATTTATAAAACCTGGGCGATCCATGATGGAGCTTGGGTCGATATTCTTGAAAAATCTGTTTACGTCGCAGAATTTTCAAAATTATGACCCATACCCCCAGGCAAGGCAAGGCGGGCCCGGCAGGGGCGCCACCTCCGGCCTTACAGGACGCAAAGCATGGATAGGGAGCGGGCTCGATTCAGCCCAGCCACTTCCGCGCGTTGCGGAACATCCTGAGCCAGGGGCCATCCTCGCCCCATTCGGCGGGATGCCAGGACATCTGCACCGTGCGGAAGATGCGCTCCGGGTGGGGCA
>CAYZLI010000325.1:0-1554 GCA_964479195.1 uncultured Rhodocyclaceae bacterium | reverse complement strand
CCGATCGTCGTCTTGCCCGCGCCCATCATGCCGACGAAATAGATGTTGTCGCAGGGCTTCACGCCGGGATTTTAGCAGCAAGCGGCAACCCTCCGCCCCGGAAAGCAAGAGGGCCGGCAGCGCCGGCCCTCGGGCACCGGGGAAGCCGCGATCAGCGCAGGCTCAGAGCGTCGCTCAACACCTTGGGGGTGATGAAGACCAGCAGCTCGGTCTTGTTGTCCCGCTTCTCCGTGTTCTTGAACAGGAAGCCGACGAGGGGCAGGTCGCCGAAGAAGGGAACGCGCGCCACGTTCACGCGCTCGTCCTGGGTGTAGATGCCGCCGATCACCACCGTGCCGCCATTCTCCACCAGCACCTCGGTCTTGACGTGCTTGGTGTCGATGGCCACGTTACCGGCGCTAAGAGGCGTCGTAGCGTTGGGCGAATCCTTGTTTATGTCCACTGTGAGGTTCACCCGGCCGTCCGGGGTGATCTGCGGCTTCACCTTCAAGGACAGGTTGGCCTTGCGGAAGGAGACGGCCGTCGCGCCGGAGCTGGTCGCCAACTGATAGGGGATTTCCACGCCCTGCTCGATCAAGGCCTCCACCTGGTCGGCGGTGACGACCCGCGGGTTGGAAATGATCTTGCCGCGGCCGTCCGCCTCCAGCGCCGATATCTCCAGGTTGAGAACCCGGGTTCCGGGCGCGTTGAACAAAGAGAATGCGAACTGGCCTACTTGTTTGCCGCCGAGTCCGCCCGCTGGCATGTTGACGCTGAGCGCGTCGGTGAAGAAATCCGCCTGATCCTCGATCTGGCCGGTCTGGAAACCGGTGGCCGCCAGGTTGCCGCCCACCGTCAGGCGTCGCCCACCCGTTACCGCCGCCGTCCCGGCCAGCCGCGCGGCACCGCCCAGGCGCACCCCCAGGTTCTTGCTGAAGTTGTCGTCGGCCTCGACGATGCGCGCCTCGATCAGCACCTGGCGGGTGGGCACGTCGATTTCGGCAATGAGTTTCCGCACGTCCTCCAGCCGGCTCGGCACGTCATGGACGAAGAGCTTGTTGGTGCGCGCATCCGTCACGGCGCTGCCGCGCTTGGAGAGGATGGGCTGGGTCTTGTCGGTGAGCAGCTTCTGCACCGAATCGGCCTTCTGGTAGCTCAACTGGAAGACTTCCGTGCGCGTGGCCTCCAGTTCGGTGATCTGCTGGCGCGACTCGAGCTGCAGCTTCTCCTTCGCCGCCAGCTCGTCGCGGGGGGCGATCCAGATGACGTTGCCGCTCTTGCGCATGTCCAGGCCCTTCGCCTGGAGGATGATGTCCAGGGCCTGGTCCCAGGGCACGTCCTTCAGGCGCAGGGTGAGCTTGCCGCTGACCGTGTCGCTGGTGATGATGTTGAAGTCGGTGAAATCGGCGATTACCTGCAGCACGGCGCGCACGTCGATGTCCTGGAAATTGAGGGACAGCTTCTCCCCCTGGTAGCCCTTACGGCTGCCCTGGACGAGCTTGTTGGGATCCTCGACGAGAGGCTTGACCTCGAGCACGAACTGGTTGTCGCTCTGGTAGGCGTTGTGCTCCCACA
>CAYZLI010000324.1:0-1557 GCA_964479195.1 uncultured Rhodocyclaceae bacterium | reverse complement strand
TCGATGTCGCCGGTGCGCGAGGGGCCGGAGATGAAATTCACCGCCCGCGGCAGCTCGCCGAGTTCCTGGCGCATCAGCGCCCAGGCTTCCTCCATGCCGGCGACGATGCGCGAGGCGGCGACCACGGCGATATGGGTCTCGGGCAGCAGGCTGACGGTGGCGGGCGAATCCGGCGAGGAGCACAGGACCAGGGTGCCGGTCTCGGCCGCGGCGCAGAAGGCGCCGGTGAGGCCGACGAGGTCCGCGCCATTCGCCGCCCGCGCCGCCGCCTGCAGCCCGGCGCCGGCCCAATCCAGGGCGGCGAGCTGCGGCCACACGGCCATGGCATGGGGCAATTGCTTCGCATCGAGGTAGCGCGCAACGGCGGCGGGCACCTCGCCCCAGCCCGCCACCTCGTCGACCGTGCTGGCCAGCGCCTCGGAACGCATCCTGAAGCGCGCGGCGAGATCGCCCTCCACCGCAGGCCGCGGCCCTTGGGGACGCTGCGCCAGGCACGCGTCGATGGCGGCGCGGCCGGCCGCGCCATTCCCCGGCGTGCGTCCCAGCCGTTCGCGGATGCGACTGAGGATGTCCTCCCGCGAGCCGCTCAACTCCTCATTGCTCATTGCTCACGCAACCCTGTTTCGCGGCTGGCCTTGCACGAACGCTTCGATGTTCTCCGTCAGCTGGTCCAGCAGCGTCTGCATCGCTCTTGCCGAAGCCCAGGCGACGTGGGGAGTGAGGATGAAATTGGGCAGGTCCAGCTCCAGCAGCACATTGCCCTCCCGCGGCGGCTCCTTCGAGAGCACGTCGAAGCCGGCGCCGGCGATCCAGCCTTCCCGCAGGGCCCGCACCAGCGCCGCCTCGTCCACCAGGCCGCCGCGCGCCGTGTTGATGAGCACCGCCTCCCGCTTCATCCGCCGCAGTTCCGCCTCGCCGATGAGGCTGCGGGTCTGGGCGTTGAGCGGGCAGTGCAGGGAGAGCACGTCGGCCTCCGCCAGCACCGTGTCGAAGGCGGTGTAGCCGGGGCGCACGGCGGTTGCGCCCGATACTGTCTTGTGCTCGGCCCACAGGACGCGCATGCCGAAGGCCTCGGCCAGGCGCGCCACCCCCTGCCCCAGCGAGCCGCGGCCGATGAGGCCCAGGGTGCCGCCGTTCAGGTCGCGGATGGGGTGGTCGAAGAAGCAGAACAGGGGCGAGCGCTGCCACTTGCCCTGGCGCACGTCCTGCCGGTAGGCGAACAGGTTGCGCCGCAGCGCCATGGCCAGCGCGATGACGTGCTCGGGGACCGTGTTCACCGCATAGCCGCGGATGTTGGAGACCACGACCCCCTTGGCCCGGCACCATTCGATATCCACATTGTCGGTCCCCGTGGCGGCGACGGCGACCATCTTCAGCCTGGGCAGCATCGCCAGCAGCTCGCCGCGCAGCGCCACCTTGTTGGTGATGATGATGCTGGCATCCTTGACCCGCGGCCCCAGCTCCTCCGGGCCGGTGAGCGGGTATTCGTCGTAGCCGTGGGGAAAATCCGGCCGGCGGAATTCGCCGCGGATGGATGCCCGCTCCAGGAACACGATG
>CAYZLI010000323.1:0-1562 GCA_964479195.1 uncultured Rhodocyclaceae bacterium | reverse complement strand
CGCGGTTCTTGAGGGTGGTGAAGCCCAGGTCGAGGGGGGCAAGCAGGTGCGGATAAGGGGACATGGGGAGTTTGGGTTTTCGGCCAACCAAGCAGTTGCTTGGTTGATTATGGCCGCCGCTGCGGCACAGTGCAAGCTGTCGCGCTCGCCGCGGCAAGCTTGCCGCTCTGCGAGACCAATAGCTTGGAATGGCAGTCTCGTCTAAATTGCGCTAAATTGGCGAATGTCGACAACTTTCAATTAATTGCCATGCCCGCCACTTCCAGCCTTTCCCACGGCAGAACTGTCATCCCGGCCGCTTTGCGTGAGCAGCTCGGAATCCGGGACGGTGACCAGCTCATCTGGGAGGTTCGCGAGGGCGAACTCGTCGTCACCACCCGCAAGGCCCGCTTGCGGCGGGCGCAGGCCCTTTTCCGGAAATACGTTCCGGCGGACACCCCTTCGCTGGCTGATGAACTGATCGCCGAGCGGCGCGCGGAGGCGGCCCGGGAGTGAATACCCCAGTGATCCTGGATGCCTCCGCCGTGCTCGCCTACCTCCAGGGCGAGCCGGGCTGGGAAATCGTCGACGAGCATCTGCGCTCGGACGCGGCATGCTGCGTCACGGCTGCCAACCAGGCGGAAGTCATCGCCAAGGCGCTCGATCGGGGGGTCGAGGAAGACGATCTGCGCGCCATTTTGGCCGACCTCGACTACAAGGTCGTCGGCATCACCGACGAGGACGGCGATGCCGCCGGCTGGATGCGCGATGCCACTCGTCCGGCCGGCCTGAGTCTCGGCGACCGCCTGTGCCTGGCCGTGGCCCAGCGGCTGAAAGCTCGCGTCGTCACCGCCGATCGGCCCTGGCTGACCATGGCGAGCGCGCTGCAACTCGATATCCGCTGCATCCGCCCGGATTCGGGCCAATAGGATGTCCGCCCTCGCCTTTCCGCCTGGTATGCGTGGCTGGCAGAATGCCGCATCGAGGCTCGCGGCGAAGAAGGCTTCGTGCGGGATACGGATCAGTCTCCGGAACGCTACCTGGCCATCTACCAGAAGGACCATCCGAGCCTGGAAAGGGCGCATCAGGCCACCAGGAACGGCTTGGAGCCCGCGCAGTTCGAGCAGAAACGCACGAAGATCAACCACCTGCTGGAGGCGCTGTCGCTGGCGGCCGCACCTTACAAGGTGAGTACGCTGGGACGGCGACCCAAAACCCGCCATGGGCTATCGCTGCCGCCCGACAGGATAGTCCTGCCCCTGCGGTAAGGCGGCCCGTGGGAACGCGCTGCGGACAGAAGGGGTCGTAGCAGGGGGCCGCAGCACCACGCTAGTCATTCCCGCGAACGCGGGAATCCAGCGTCGTTGAAAGCAAGCCACTGGGTCCCCGCGTTCGCGGGGACGACAACAATTCGCTCCCGGAGGCCCTCATGGCACGTTTCGCAATCTTGCTCGCGCTCTGCGCCGGACCAGCCCTCGCCGGCGGCTCCAACTACGGCATTGTCCCCGGGGCGCTCGCCCAGGTGCAAGGCAAGGTGAGCGAGTGGCCGGTGCCCACGCCCCGCTTCGCCCGCGACCCGGCGC
>CAYZLI010000322.1:0-1575 GCA_964479195.1 uncultured Rhodocyclaceae bacterium | reverse complement strand
TCGGCCTGGGCCTGGCCATCACCCGCTCCATCGTCCAGGCCCACGGCGGCGAGATCCAGGCCAGCTCCGCCCAAGGCACGACGCGCTTCGAATTTACCATCCCGCGAACCGCAGCCGTCGACGCGACAGGTCGAAACGATCGGCGAGCCTGAGAGCGGATTTCCGTGTCAGGGAAGCTGAAAACGCCCTTCGACCGCGCCGCGCACGGTGAGGTCCTCGTCCAGTTCTTCCCAGCGCAGTGCGCATCCATTGACCTCTACGCGCACCGCCCTCAACTGCTCGTCGGTCGCCCGGGAAAGAATCCTGTAGCGGTCGGCAGGAAAGCCGAACACCCGGCCGTCGGTCAGCCTGACATAGACCATTCTGCCTTCCGCCCAGGCATCGAGCGCCACGGGCTCAACCTCTTGAACCGCTACTACCATGGAGCTCATGGTACTTCTCCATCAACAAATCGTGATGCTCTGGCCGGCTTGATTCTTCTCAGAACCAGTCGGCCAGCCGCAGCCCTTTGACTCGGGAGAACTCCCTGGTGTTGTGCGTGACCAGCGCTGCGCGGTGGGCGAGCGCGGTGCCGGCGATCAGGGTATCCATGGGACCGATCGGCTTTCCCGCCGCGTCCAGGGTGGCCCGTAGTTCAGCCGACAGTCGCGCCGCATCCCGGTCGAAGGCGAGGACGGATACGGCCGACAAAAGAGCATCCAGCTGACCCCGCCGTTTGCGGGGTTGGTTCGATCGGGCGATTCCCAGTTCCAATTCGTAGAGCACGATGGCCGGAATGCCGATGTCCCGTGGCGCGGTATTCAGGAGGTGCCCCGCGACCCGCCCTTCTCCCTTGAAGAAGTAGATCAGCGTGTTCGTGTCCAGCGCGAACATCACATGGGCTCGCGCGGCACATCGATCGCGTAGGTGGCCCTGATTTCCTCCGCGGTGGGCGCGTCCGGCCAAGAGCCGGCCAGCGCAGCCACGTCGGCCGGCCATTCGCCATGCACTTTCTCCCGGATGACCCCGGCCACCCAGCGGCTCAGGGAAACACCGGAAGACCTGGCGGCGCGCTTCATCAGCGCCTGGGTTTCCTCGTCAAGATAAATCGTAACCTGTCCCATCGGCGGCCGCTCCCATCAACTTATACTCCCACATATAATGTAGCGAATGCCGGCGGCGGTTTCAAGCATGCCTTGTCAGCCCCCCGTTCGCCGGCCTACCGGGGCCGGGCCGGCGATGCGCCGCCCGGCTTCCTGCACCGGTTCCGGGCGATGGCGGCTAGCCTAGGCCGCAAGCAGCTCCGCCCAACTCCTGCCCGTCGCCAGCTCGGCGCAGCCGGTCACTCAACGGTGACCGATTTCGCCAGGTTCCGCGGCTTGTCCACATCGGTCCCCTTGACCAGGGCCGTGTGGTAGGCAAGCAGTTGCAGGGGCACCACGTGCAGCACCGGCGAGAGCAGGCCGTAGTGCTCAGGCATGCGGATGATTGAAACGCCCTCCGATTCCGCAATCTCGCTGCCGGCATCGGCCAGCACGAAGAGCTCGCCGCCCCGGGCGCGCACTTCCTGCAGGTTGGACTTGAGCTTCTCCAGCA
>CAYZLI010000321.1:0-1582 GCA_964479195.1 uncultured Rhodocyclaceae bacterium | reverse complement strand
GAAGAGGTACTTTCGCTCCTGGGCCAGCAACCGGCTGTCGATCTGTGCACTCATGGGTCCTCTCGCATTGTTGTTCTACGGGGCATTTTCCGCGCGCGGCGGCGATCCGGCAAGGGATGTCTCCTCACGCGTAAGAAATCCGGCTTTTGCGCGACTAAATGGGCACAGTGACCACTTCAAGGGAGACCGAAAATGCCCGTCGCCAAGAAAATACTGCTCGCCCGTCCGCACAGTTTCATTGTTTCCGAGATGCGTCCCTTTCTGGAGAAGGCCGGGTTTGCACCCGTGAAACTGGAAAGCCTGACGGATCTCGAGTCGGGAACCGTAGGCAGCCTCAGCGGCGCGATCATCTCGACCGCCGTCGTCTCATCGGTGGGCGCAAGCCCGGAAGAGGTCTTCGCGGCCGTGCGCCGGAAGTATCCGCGATTGCCCGTATTGTTCGCGGGGCTTACGGAGTTCCCCACGATGAAAGGCGCCGTCGAGCGCGTTATCAAGCCGTTTCACAGCGATGCCCAGGTGCTGCCCATCGCCGCCTCGACCGAGAGCCATCCCGCCCTGGGCCGCGAAAACGCATTCGTCGTGCTGCGCAAGGAAGATCTTGCGCCGGGGGAGGCCGCCGGCCTTGCCGAACGAATCCTGCGCAAGCATTTCAGGTAACCCCTGGAGCAGCACCCGCGCCGGCATTGAACTCCCGCGGCGCGGATCAGAAACCGAATTCCCCGCGCCACTGGCCGCCACGATAGTCGATTCTCAACCAGTTGGGTACGAAGCGCCCGGGACGCACAATGGGCAAGTCGTCCAGGGGAGCGGCGGCGCCCTGCGGCAACTCGCTGATGCGGCAGTTCCTGGTCTGCACCGGGCGAAATCCCACTTGCAGATGCAAGCCCGCGGGGACGAACGCGGTACCGTGCACGTCATCGCCGAAGCGCACGGCCTTGCGGATCAGGCAACTGAAGTAGAGTTCCATTTCCGCCAGGAGCGGCGTGGAGCGTCGGGAGAGCGCCGCATCGGCCGCCTCGCTCCATTCGACGCTGACCGGCTTACCGTGAATCTCGATCTTGCTGCGCATGGGGAAGGCGTCATGCGGACGGCTTCTGCCAGGCGCGGCCCTTGAAGGCTTCATCCAGCGGCGTGCCGAAGAGATGGTTGGTGTAGTTGCTGATCGTCTTGAAGGCGATGCCCAGGATGATCTCGAGGATATGCGCCTCGCCATAGCCTACGGCGAGGAACGCCCGCGCATCCTCGTCGCCGACCCACCCGCGCTTGGCCACCATCGTCCGGGTGAAAGATGAGAGCGCCTGGAGCTTCGTATCCGGCAGCGGATGGCCGGCGCGCAGGGCATCCGTCACCTCCTTCGGGACCTTGGAGAACCTGTCGGCAATGGTGCTGTGGGCGGCGACGCAGTACGCGCAGTCGTTCTCGAAGCTCACCGACAGCACGATGATTTCCTGCTCGACCGGGGAAAAGTTCGATTCCTCGCGGAAGCGCCCGGAGGCGAAGAGGTAGGTGGCGAGCAGCCCCGGCGCGTTGGCCATGGCACGGTACATGTTCGGCACGAAGCCGAACTTGGCCTTCGCGTCGG
>CAYZLI010000320.1:0-1603 GCA_964479195.1 uncultured Rhodocyclaceae bacterium | reverse complement strand
GGCTCCCCTCGCCCGCTTGCGGGAGAGGGGCTGGGGGTGAGGGCTTGCGGCGTATAGCGCGGCACGCTCTCGTCGATGACGCAGGTGTTGTCCACCGGGCACACGGCGACGCACTGGGGCTCGTCGAAGAAGCCGATGCACTCGGTGCATTTCTTCGCTTTGATGACGAAGGTGGCGTCCTTCTCGCGGATGGCGCCGTTGGGGCATTCCGCCTCGCAGGCGGAGCAGCTGGTGCACAGTTCGGCGATGATCTTGTAGGCCATGGTTGCTACCCGGTTCCAGAGTGGTAAGGCCGTTCGTGCTGAGCCTGTCGAAGCATGAACGGTCTTCGACGGGCTCAGACCGAACGGATCGGCTACGCGGCGCTGGCTTCCACTCTCTGCTCCAGCTTCGCCACATGGCGCTCGAAGTATTTCAGCGCCGAGGCCTCGATGTACTCGTGGGCGTAGTCCTGCACCGCCTCGATGCCGGCGGCTTCCAGGTCGCGGCGCGGGCAGTGGCCGATCTTCGCCACCAGCACCGCCGTGCAGCCTTTCAGGGCTTCCAAGATGGAGGGCATCGCCTCCTCTTCCTCGTAGCCGCCCTGGCAGTAGTGCTCGATCTTGCGGTGGCCGACGAATTTGGCGCCACTGGCGGATACTTCGTAGATCTGGAATTCGCTGGCGTGGCCGAAGTGCTCGTTGATGCGCCCGCTGCCCTTGGTGGCCACGGCGAGCTGCAAAGTCAGTCCCGGCAGAGCGCCGGTGAGCTTCCGCAGTTCCGCCTCGCGCGCGGCGCGCTGGTCGGCGCGCTCCTTCTCCACGAACTCCCGGTAGAGGCGGCGCGCATCGGGGTTGTAGTCCGGCGTCTCTTCCAGCTTGTCCAGGGTGAAGTCGGCGGAAAGGTCCTCGCCCAGCAGGCCCACCGCGTCGGCGCGGCACTGGCGGCAATGGCGCATGAGGTTCAAGTCGCCCTCGCAGGCGTCCTGTAGCGCCTTCAGTTCCGCGGCCGTCGGTCCGCGCTGGCCGGTGAGGCCGTAGTGGGTGCCGTGGGCCGCGTCGGAGATGAGCGGCATGATGTTGTGCAGGAAGGCGCCGCGCGCCTTCACGGCCGCGTTCACTTCCTTGAGGTGCCCGTCGTTGATGCCGGGGATCATCACCGAGTTCACCTTCACCAGCACGCCCGCCGCGGTGAGGGCCTCGAGGCCTTCCAGTTGGCGCTCGCTGAGGATCTGCGCCGCATCGCGCCCCGTCCAGCGCTTGTTGCGGTAGAAGATCCAGGGGTAGATGCGTTCGCCCACCTCCGGGTCCACCATGTTGATGGTGACCGTGACGTGGTCCACGTTGAAGTTCTTGATGGTCTCCACGTGGTCGGGCAGCGCGAGGCCGTTGGTGGACAGGCACAGCTTGATGTCCGGCGCGCTCTGCGCGATCAGCTCGAAGGTGCGGAAGGTCTTCGCGGCATTGGCAAGCGCATCGCCCGGGCCGGCGATGCCCACCACGGAGAGCTGGGGCACGCGCGCGGCCACCGCCAGCACCTTGCGCGCCGCCTGCTCGGGCGTGAGCTTCTCGCTCACCACGCCGGGGCGGCTCTCGTTGGAGCAGTCGTACTTGCGGTTGCAGTA
>CAYZLI010000319.1:0-1608 GCA_964479195.1 uncultured Rhodocyclaceae bacterium | reverse complement strand
CGCGCCGGGCCGCGTCACGGGGGAAGCCCGGGCGGTGTTCCGGCTTGCGTCCTAGCCCCGCCGCCGGGCCGCCCCAAGCCTGTCCCGGACCCCGATCCGTAAGAACGCCAACGGTGCCGGCATCTATTCACGCCGGAACAACGGCGAGGGGCTTGCCACTCTGGTGATGAGTCGATATCCTCTATCCGTTTTCTATGCATTTTATATTCATGCCCGATCGCCTGATCACCTTGTTAAGCCGCGGCCCCGCCTCCGCCCAGGAACTTGCCACCCGCCTCGGCATCAGCCAGCCCACCTTTTCCCGTCTGGCGCGGACATTGCCCGAGGTCGTTCCTTTCGGCGAAGGGCGCGCGCGCCGCTACGCGCTTGCCCGGGAGGTGCGCGGCCTGGGACAGAGCTTTCCCGTCCACCGAATCTCCGAATCCGGCCAGGTGACCTTCTGGGCGACGCTACGAACGCTCCACGGCGGCGCGTGGTTCGACAGCACCGATGGGGAGGACCGCGGCCTGGTCGCGGACCTGCCCTACTTCATCCAGGACATGCGGCCGCAGGGTTTTATCGGACGCGCCTTCCCTGCCCAGCACGCCGACCTGGGTTTGCCCGCGCACATCTCCCGGTGGTCCTCCGACGACGTGCTGGTGGCGCTCGCCCGGCGTGGCGAGGACTGCGTAGGCAATCTCATCGTGGGTGAGGAATCCCTGGCCCGCTATCTTGCCACTCGTGCCGGACCTGCCCGGACGATCGCGTCCCATGAGCGGGCCATCCACTACCGGAGCTCGCCGCGGCGGCCAGCGCCGGCCAGTTGCCCGGCTCTTCGGCCGGCGGCGAGCATCCGAAATTCGCCGCCGCCGTACGGGCGGCAAGCCGCATCCGGCATGTGCTGGTGAAGTTCTCGCCGCCGCTGGAAACCCCGGCCGCACGCCGGTGGGCGGATCTGCTTCACGCCGAGCGCCTGGCCCTGGACCTTTTGAACGCACGGGGCATCGCCGCCGCCCAAACCGAAATCATCGAGGCCGGGAACCGGGTCTTCCTGGAAGTCGAGCGTTTCGACCGGATAGGCGAGCACGGCCGGCGCGGGCTGATCTCGCTCTCGGCCATCGACGGGAAGTTCTTCGGACGGGAGGACCACTGGGCCGCGGCCGCCGCGAGGCTGGAGGCCGCCCGCATGCTACAGCCCGAGGAGGCGCGGCGGTTGCGCTGGCTGACAGTCTTCGGACGCCAGATCGGCAACACGGACATGCACTTCGGCAACGTATCGTTTTTTCCGGCGGGACGCCGGCATTTCCGTCTGGCGCCCGTCTACGACATGCTCCCGATGCTCTTCGCACCCACGGAACGCGGGGAACTGGTGGCCCGCAGCCTGAGACCGGCCACGCCAAGCGCCGAGCTCCTCCGGGTCTGGCACGACGCGTGTGACGCAGCCGAGCACTTCTGGGATGCGGTGGCGAACGAGGACCGGTGTACAGGGGCCTTTCGGCGACTTGCCCGCGGTTGCCGAGCGTTGATGCCCACCGCGCGCGCCCTGGCGGCGCTGTTTGCAGCCCCCGAAAGGCCCTAGGCGGGCAGATCGAACAGGAGTATCTCCGCCAGGCCCTGGGCGTTCCCCGG
>CAYZLI010000318.1:0-1612 GCA_964479195.1 uncultured Rhodocyclaceae bacterium | reverse complement strand
AGGAGGAAAGTGCATGAACCAACCACAAGCCCTGCGCAAGACAGCCGGTGCCGCCCTGTGCGCCACGGTCCTGGGCGCGGTCCTGCTGCCCGGCGCCGTCCAGGCTGCCGAAGCCGATCTGGCGAAAAAGATCGACGCCCTGCAGCAGGAACTCGAAGCGCTCAAGGCACAGATGAAGGCGAGCCCGCCGGCGGCCGCCGGCGGCGGCGTCGCCACGGCGCCCAGCAACCTCAAGCTCGACATCTACGGCGTCGGCCACCTGTCCGCGGACAGCATCAAGACGGGCACGGATTCGAGCAGCTACTTCCACAGCAACTCGTCGCGCCTGGGCTTCAAGGGCGACTATGCCCTCGGCAACGGTGTCAGCGCCATCTTCCAGTACGAGTCGGGGGTGGACCTGACGGGCAACGGCACGGGGGACGGCAACGGCGGCGCCACCTCCACCGGCCAAATCTTCACCCGTGCCCGGGATTCGTTCGTCGGCGTCACCGGCGGCTTCGGCACGGCCGTCGTCGGCCGCCTGGCTGCCCACAACCAGTGGCTCTACGATTACAACCTGTTCGGCGACCAGGTGGGCGACCTGGGCAACCTCTGGGGCCAGAATCAGCCGGGCCGCGTGGACAGCGCGGTCTCCTACCGCACGCCCGACTTCGGCGGCTTTTCCGCCGCCCTGACCTACGACCCGAGCGGCAACCAGGGGGCCAAGGACATGTCCTCCACCATCCTCAAGCTCGACTTCGGCCGCGGCGGCCTGAAGGTCAGCGGCGCCCATGCCAATTACGGCCTGGGCACGGGGCTGTCGAAGCAGAAGGCCACCGCCCTCATCGCCAGCTACGACTTCGGCATGTTCAACATCGGCGGCGGCATGCAGCGGGAGAAGGATCTGGGCGGCGTCGCCGGCCTCAACCAGAACGAGTCCACCGTCGGTGCCGCCGTCAAGGTCGGCAGCAACGGCGCCGTCAAGTTCCAGTACGCCCGGGCCAGCGACGTTTCCGGCACCGCCAACACCGGCGCCCGCCAGGCCGCCATCGGCTACGACCACGCCTGGAACAAGGAGACCACCCTGTACGTCGCCTACGCCAAGACCAGCAACGACTCGGCCGCCGCCTTCCAGTCCTACAACTGGGGACACGGCAACCAGGGCGTCCCCGCCGTCGTCGCCGGCAACAGTCCGAAGGCGCTCTCGGTCGGCATCGTCTACAAGTTCGACGTGGGCCTGCTGGGCAAGCGCTGAAAAAGCGACACTCCTCCGGCGCGGGAGGGTTCCCCTTCCGTGGCCTTCGAGCCCCGTCGGCGCCTCCCGCGGGGCTCTTTTTCATCCGGGCGCACGGGCTACCTGCCGCCGTCGCGCCGGGCCGAACCCCGCCGCCGGGACGCACGGACGCCGTCAATAGCGAAATCGGCTTACCGCCTCCTGCAGGGCGGTGGCAAGTCGTTCGCCCACCGCGAATCCGCGGCCCTGTTCGCCGCTTGGCGCGACTGGATCCGCAACAAGCGGTAGGAGCGCAGCTTCGCTGCGCGATCGCCCTATCGCCCGGCGAAGCCGGGCTCCTGCATCGGCTGCCACAGCCCGGCGCCGGCCGGCTGGCGCGAGGGTCGTCCGACGTAGTAG
>CAYZLI010000317.1:0-1672 GCA_964479195.1 uncultured Rhodocyclaceae bacterium | reverse complement strand
AGCAGCACGCCGATCACCAGCATGGCTTCCAGGCTTTCCCGCCAGACGACGATGAGGGCGTTCACTGGACTACCTTCCCCCCATCCCCCGCCCCAGGGGCGGGGGTGACAGCGGTTCGCCGCTGCGCGGCTCCGGGTCGTGGCTGGCACCCCTTCGGGCGGCCGTGCGGGGCGCTCATTTCGCGATCACGATCATTTCCGACGTGCTCGGGTGAAACTCGTCGAAGAACTTGTAGCTGCCCGGCTTGAGCGGATGGATGACGACGAAGGAGCTGGCCCCCGGCGCCAGCACCTTCTCCACCCGCAGATCCAGGTTCTCGAACTCGCAGGGGCCGGGCCCTTCGTTCCTGATGGTGAGCTTGATCTTCTGGCCAGCGGGCACTTCCAGGCGGGCCGGGATGATGCGCCCGTCCTTGATGACGATGGGGAAGGTGAGGAGCTCGCCGGCGGCGGCGCCGCCGGCGAGCCCCGCCAGGAAGGCGGCACAGAGCAGGCGGCGCAGCGCGTTCACGGTCAGAACCCGATCTTGGCGCGCAGGCCGACCACCTTCACCGTGGGCGCCGCGGCGTCGCCGCCCGCCCGCTGGATCAACTGGAAGTCGGGCGTCAGCTCGAAGCGGTTGTTCACACGGTAGCGGTAGTACAGCTCGCCGATGCGCTCGTTGCCCGAAGCCTGGGGATCCAGGTTGCCGTCGCCATCCAGGTCCAGGGTGGCCGAGACGTCCCGGTAGGCGGAACTCGTGCGCAGCAAGCCTCCCGCGATGCCCACGGCGTCGGCCGCGCGGCCCCAGTAGGAACCACCGACCTCCGCGCCCAGGGTGAGGGCATTGTCGAAGCGGACGTGGCCCTGCGTCTGATGGCCATAGCGGCCGAACAGGGTCACGGCATCGCCCACGCGCTGATCGGCGGAGAGGCCCCAGCCGGCGTGGCGCTCCTGGACGCCGTTGAAGTCGGCGGCGCGGCCGTTGGTCCAGGCGTACAGGCGGTAGTTGCCCGGCAGGCCACCGAAGAACTTGCGCGAGGTTTCCAACTGGGCGATGACGAAGGGCTCCGAGAGCGAACCGGAGAAGTTGGCGCCCGGGCCGGAGCCGAATACGCCCACGGAGGCTCCCCAGGTTTCCGGCTTGGCCTGCTCGCTGATGTAAGCCAGACGCGCACCCGGCGCGAAACCGTAGGCGTCGGCGCCGATGTCGCCGCCGGAGTCGAGCAGCGGGTTGTGCACGAAGGCGTTGTTCATGAAGCGGGCGGATTCGTCGTCGGCCGCGGCGTTCCCGTCGAAGAAGACGAAGGGGTCGATCTTGCCGAAGTTGAGCTCCAGCCGCTCCTTCGAGTGGGGTTTGTAGCCGTCCACGGGCAACGGCACGTTGAGCTGGTACCAGGCCTGGGCCAGGATGGCGAAGGAGGAGTCCGGGTCATTCACGCCCGTCACCTGGAATGCAGTGGTGTTGGGCGTGCTGGTATAGGTCGGGCGCAGGCCGACGCCGTTGCCCTGGCCGAAGCGGAACTGGGTGAAGATCTGGCCTTCCATGTCGCCCATGTCGCCCCCGGGCAGGGTCACCGAGACGTCACCGCGGTAGTTGGCGCGGGACTCGCGCGTGGCGCTGGCGGCGCCGCTGCGGTTCACCTTCTGCACCACGCCGGTGAGGCTGGCGCCCACGGTGATGCCTTCCAGGG
>CAYZLI010000316.1:0-1691 GCA_964479195.1 uncultured Rhodocyclaceae bacterium | reverse complement strand
GCGCTCGCCGGCTTCGGCTCGGCCAAGGGCTCGAACGAGGAGGCCTACCTCTTCCAGAAGCTGGTGCGCACGGGCTTCGGCACGAACAACGTGGACCACTGCACCCGCCTGTGCCACGCCTCCTCGGTCGCGGCGCTGCTGGAGGGCATCGGCTCCGGCGCCGTGTCGAATCCCGTGTCCGACGTGCAATACGCCGACGTGATCCTGGTCGTCGGCGCCAACCCGACGGTGAACCATCCGGTGGCCGCCACCTGGATGAAGAACGCGGCAAGGCGCGGGGCGACCCTGATCGTCATGGACCCGCGCGAGACGGAACTCGCCCGCCACGCGGCGCACTTCCTGCAGTTTCGGCCCGACACGGACGTGGCGCTGCTCAACAGCCTGGCCCACGTCATCGTCGCCGAGGGGCTGACGAACGAGCGCTTCATCGCCGAGCGTACCGTCGGCTTCGCGGCCTTCCGCGACAACCTCGCCCACTACGCGCCGGAGCGGATCGCACCGGTGTGCGGCATCGACGCCGACACCATCCGCGCCGTGGCCCGCGCCTACGCCAAGGCGGGCGCGGCGATGATCTTCTGGGGCATGGGCATCTCCCAGCACACGCATGGTACGGACAACGCGCGCTGCCTCATCGCCCTGGCGCTGATGACCGGGCAGATCGGCCGGCCCGGCACGGGCCTGCATCCCCTGCGCGGCCAGAACAACGTGCAGGGGGCCTCGGACGCCGGCCTCATCCCCATGATGCTCCCCGACTACCAGCGGGTGGCGGACGCGGCGGCGCGGGCCCGCTTCGAGCGGTTGTGGGGCATGCCGCTCGACCCCCGGCCGGGCCTGACGGTGGTGGAGATTCTCGATGCCGCCCACCGCGGCGAGCTGCGCGGCATGTACATCCTGGGCGAGAACCCGGCCATGTCGGACCCCGACCTGGCGCATGCCCGCGAGGCCCTGGCGCGCCTGGAGCACCTGGTGGTGCAGGACATCTTCCTCACAGAGACGGCGGCGCTGGCCGACGTGGTGCTGCCCGCCTCCGCCTTCGCCGAGAAGACCGGCACCTTCACCAACACCGACCGCACCGTGCAGCTCGGCCGCGCCGCGCTGGCGCCGCCGGGCGAGGCGCGCCAGGACCTGTGGATCGTCCAGGAGATCGCGCGGCGCCTGGATCTCGCCTGGAACTATGCCGGCCCGCGCGAGGTGTTCGAGGAGATGCGCGGGGCCATGCCCTCCATCGCCGGCATCGGCTGGGAGCGCCTGGAACGCGACAGCGCCGTCACCTATCCCTGCTCGAGCGCCGACGATCCCGGCCAGCCGGTGATCTTCACCGAGAGCTTTCCCACGGCGGACGGCCGCGGCCGCTTCGTGCCGGCAAGCGCGGCGCCCGCCGCCGAACTGCCCGACGGCGAGTTCCCCCTCGTGCTCATCACCGGGCGCGTGCTGGAGCATTGGCATACGGGCGCCATGACGCGCCGCTCGCCAGTGCTGGATGCCCTGGAGCCCGAGGCGCGCATCGACGTGCACCCGGACGATCTCGCGGCGCTCGGCTGCGCGGCGGGGGATTTCGTGACGCTGGAGACGCGCCGCGGGCGCGTGTCGGCGCGCGCCGGGGCCGACGCCGGACTGGCGCGCGGCACGGTGTTCATGCCCTTCTGCTACGCCGAGGCGGCGGCCAACCTGCTCACCAACCCGGTGCTCGA
>CAYZLI010000315.1:0-1709 GCA_964479195.1 uncultured Rhodocyclaceae bacterium | reverse complement strand
GCGGGCGGCAGGCCGTAGTGCTTGGCCAGGTAGTCGAGGATTTCCGGTTCCGTGGAGCCCAGGTCCCACAGGCCCTGGGTGCGCTGCATCCAGCGGATGGAATCCAGCCAGCCCTCCCGGGTCTTGCCCGCCTGGGTGACGAGCCGGGCCGAATGGCAGCGGGTGCAGTAGGCCTTGACGATCTCGAAGCCCTGGTCGATGACCAGCCCGGTCTCCCCGTCCAGCGGCTTCTGCGCCCAGGCCGCCCCGGCGACAAAAAGGGCGGCCGCCGCCCCCTTTGTCCACCATCCCACGGTCACACCACGCGCACGGCGATGCGGTGCATGGCGTTGCTGGCGTAGCCGCCGGCGTTCCAGCCGGGCACCACCATGGGCTGCATGCGTCCCGTGTCGTCCGTGGCGCGGGCCCATATCTCGTAGTAGCCCTTCCTCGGCAACTCGATCTCGGCGCTGAAGCGCTGCGGGGCGAAGCGGTTGCGGGCGCGGCCCAGCCGGGCGGCGATCCAGGTCTGGCCGAAGTCGTAGGACAGGTGCACCGCCTCCACCCGCTCCTGGCCGGTCCAGGCCTGGCCGCGGACCGCGAGCCGCTTGCCGGATTCCTGCCGGGCGCCGGAGCGCGGGAAGGTGATGAGGGACTTCACGGGCATCGCCTCGATGATGCAGTAGTCCTTGGAGTCCTCCCCCGGGGCGAGGGGCGCGCAGGGCAGGCGGTAGTCGTGGCCGCCCATCTTGGCGCCGTCATGCACCTTGTTGCGCAGGACGATGCGCTGCAGCCACTTGCCGGAAGCGGAGCCCGGATAGCCGCCGAAGACCAGCCGGATGGGCCGGCCGTGGATGAGGGGCAGCTCCTGGCCGTTGATGGCCCAGGCGATCAGGCTGTCCGGGTGCAGGGCCTTGGCGATGGGCACGCCACGGGAGATGACCACCTGCCTGGGGTCGCCGGACAGATGCAGGTCGGCGCCGTAGTAGCCGATATACACCGCGTCCTCCTTGACGCCCACGGCCTCCAGCACGTCGCGCAGCAGCACCCCGGTCCACTCGGGAAAGCCGACGCCGCCATAGGTCCATTGGTTGCCCTTGGCCGGCGGATAGAAGGCGGAGCGGCCGTTGCCGGCGCATTCCAGGGTGATGTGCCGGGTGACGTTGCGGAAGCGGCCCTTCAGCTCGGCCAGGGTGAACCGGGCCGGGTTTTTCGCCGACTCGCCCTCGATCGCGAGCGCCCAGCGCTCGGGGTCGATGCTCGCGGCCTCGGGCGGCACGCCATTGTTGCGGATGAACAGGCGGTCCACGGGCGTCACGTCGTCGTCGAGCAGGTGCGCCGGGGTCTCGGCCACCAGGGGCCGGTCGCCCAGCACCACCAAGTCGGGCAGCTTGCCCCAGGCGCGCAGGTCCGGCTGCTCCGCGGCCAGGGCCACCGGCATCAGGCCGGCGGGAAAGTAGCGGCCGAAGGGAATATGGGCGCCGATGGCCGCCGACAGGGCCAGCAGCGAGCCGCGCTTCAGGAAGCGCCGGCGGGCGGGATCGTTACCGGATTCCGGGTAGGCGATGCCCTTTCTTGCGTGTTCCATGCTCTCCTCCGTTGGGTCCGTACCCGGCCGTTTTTCTCAAAATAGACCGTACTGGTACTGTTTTCAAAGGCTCGGGAGAGTAGCCCAATCGGGTGGGGCGCGCATCCGCTTGCACTGTCATCCTCGCGAACGCGGGGATCCA
>CAYZLI010000314.1:0-1732 GCA_964479195.1 uncultured Rhodocyclaceae bacterium | reverse complement strand
CCTTGCATACTTGCCGCGCATAGGCAAGAACGGCCGGTAGTTACCGGTTACCGAGGAGATCAGTATGTCCCGTACCGTCGAAACGCTTGAAGCCGAAGCGCTGCAGTTGCCCGCGCCCGAGCGCGCCCGGCTTGTCGAACGACTCATTTCCAGCCTCGATGTCGACCCAGGCGTCGAGGAGGCCTGGGCCGCTGAAGTCGAGCGTCGCCACGCGGAAATCGAAAGCGGGGCAGTCACATTGCTGCCCGGTGCCGAAACCTTGGCAAAGCTGCGAGCCGAATTCAGGTGAAGTATTGGCTGCACCCGGAGGCCGAGGTCGATCTTCGGGACGCGGGCGAGTTCTACCGGGAGCAGGCCGGCGTTCGTCTTGCGCAGTCGCTGTTGGGGGAATTCGAGCATTCGATCGGTCTCCTGCTCCAGCACCCCCTTCTGGGAGCGTTGCTGCGAAACGGGAAGCGCCGTTATGTGATGAGACGTTTTCCCTCGGGGCGGCCCTGGAAGCGGCGGGCGACGGCCGCCTGCTGCCGGCCCTGCGGCTGGAAGAGAGCACGGGCGAGGGGCGCCACGCCGTCCTGTGGCTGCCGGATTCTGCGCACGCCTCCGGCTTCGGTCCCGTGACCGTGCCGGCGGACCATTTCCTCATGCTCGGCGACAACCGGGACAACAGCGCCGACAGAATGAACATCACCCAGGCAACGTCGTCCGACATCCAGGCACTCTGCGGACTACTGGCAGTCCTGTTCACGCAGGAAGCGGAGTTTTCGCCCGATGGAGAGGCGCAACGCCGGGGTCTGGATCGAATCCTTCGTCATCCCGAGATCGGGCATATCCTGGTCGCCCGTGAGGACGGACGAATCCTCGCCATGGTCAATCTTCTCTACACCGTCTCTACGGCATTGGGAGGCAGGGTGGCCCTGCTTGAGGACATGGTCGTTGCACCCGATGCCCGCGGCGCCGGCATCGGCTCTCGCTTGCTTGAGTACGCCATTCAGTTTGCGCGTACACAGGGTTGCGAACGCATCACCCTGCTGGCGGATAGAGACAATGAATCGGCCCAGCGTTTCTATCGAAGGCATGGGTTCGGCATTTCGCCAATGATTCCACTTCGCCTCTCGCTGGCATAAAGGCGCCGTACTGCATCTCGCCCGACCTTGCGAAAACCCTGTTGGCGCGGCCTTGCCCCTGGTGATAGGCTATGTGCAGGAGGCAATCTACATGAAACCGAATCTTGTGGCCGAAATCCTCGAACTGCCCGTCGCCGAGCGGGTCCTGCTCGTCGAGACAATTTGGGACAGCATTTCGGCCGCTCCGGAATCACTGCCGCTCACTCAGTGGCAGAAGGAGGAACTGGATCGCCGCCTGGCGGAGTACCAGTCCGATCCCGAGTCCGGAGCACCATTCGAGGAAGTGCTTGCCCGCATTCGCCGGGCTTCATGACGCTACCGGTGATCCTCCGGCCTGGGCTGAACGGGACATCCGGGCCGCCTACGAATGGTATGAGTCCCAACAGCACGGGCTTGGCGAACAGTTCTTATCGACGTTACGGGAAAAGATCGAGTTCATTCGCGGCTTTCCGGCGACGATGACCAACTTGCCGGACAGCGGCACACGCCCCGCCTTCCCCGCCCGTCTCATGTCCCTCGATCGGTAATGGATCGGGCAGTCCATCGAACTCCTGGGAGCATCACGCCATGAAAACCTGGTTCCGCGACAACCGCGGCTTTCTCGCCTT
>CAYZLI010000313.1:0-1749 GCA_964479195.1 uncultured Rhodocyclaceae bacterium | reverse complement strand
TAGCCCTCGGCGGCATAGCGCCGGTTCCAGAATTCCTGGGCGTCGGGGAAGCTCACTGGACTACCCTCCACTCGTTGAAGGCTGTCGTGCTGAGGTGGTGCAGGGTTATCCACGGGGCTTGGTTGTGAGTAACTCGCCTGGCCCTTCTAAGGCCAGGAGGCGAGTTATCCACAACTGCGAAGCACCCGGTGGGTAATCCGTGTTCGAGAGCACGGCCGTAGCGTGTGGCAGCCTTGACTCGGCGCATGTTTGGCGTCGATGGTTTGATCCGACTTCCGTGCCCCCGGGGCGACTGCCAACGTCGCTGGCCGCATGACGGCCCGTATGAGACCCGCGGCCCTCGGGGCGCCGGAAGACCCAGACGGGCTACAGGGTGTAGCGCCAGGGAACAGAACCCAGAGCGCCGATCAGTGAGCGTCCCGCGCGGGCTTCCGGCACGGCTAGTCATACCGCAACTTGCAGGAGATTGTCCATGAGCACTTTCTTCGCCGGCCTGGACTGGGCCAGCCAAACCCACGCTGTCTGCATCATCGACGCGCAGGGATCCGTGCGCGAACAGTTCGACATCGAGCACACGGCCGCCGGCCTGGCCGGTCTGCGCCGGCGCCTGGCTGCCGCAGCTTCGCCGCCCGTCGCCATCGAACGCCCCTCGGGCTTGCTTGTCGATACGCTGGTCGAGGCCGGCTTCACCGTCGTCCCCATCCATCCCAACGCCGTCAAGGCCACGCGACCGCGCTATCGCAGTCACGGCGCCAAGAGCGATGCCTCCGATGCTTACCTGCTCGCCGATCTGTTGCGCACCGACGGGCACCGCTTCAAGCCCCTGGCTCCCCAGGGCGATGAGATCCGCGCTCTGCGCGCCCTGGTACGCGGCCGCGATGATCTGGTCGCTACCCGCGTACAACTGGCCAATCAGTTGCGCAGCCTCCTCGACTCCTTCTGGCCCGGCGCCGCCGCCATCTTCGCCGACGTGGATTCGCCCATCGCACTGGCCTTCGTCGAACGCTACCCGACGCCCGAGAGCGCCGCCCGTCTTGGGCTCAAGCGCATGGCCGCCTTCTGTGCCCAGCACGCCTATTGCGGCCGCCGCAGCCCCGAGGCGCTGCTGGCGCGCTTGCATCAAGCCGCCCGTACCGCCTGCGGCGAGTTGGAAATGGACGCCAAGGGTGAGCTGGCCCGCAGCCTCGCCCGCACGCTGTCCTGCCTGGTCGAGCAGATCCGCTTGCTCACCAGCCGCATCGAGCATCACGTCGCTTCCCTCGAGGACGGCCAGCTCGTCATGAGTTTCCCCCGCGCCGGCCGCATCTGCGCCGCCCAAATCCTCGCCGAACTGGGCAGCGTGCGCGAACGCTTTGACAGCGATGTCCAGTTGGCCGCCGAGGCCGGCGTGGCTCCCGTCACCTATCAGTCGGGCAAGTCCAAGGCCGTGACCTTCCGCTGGGCCTGCAATCACCGTCTGCGGGCCGCACTGACCTGTCTGGCCGACAATTCCCGCCATGCCAGCGCCTGGGCGGCCAGGCTCTACGCTCAGGCCAGAGCGCGCGGCTGCGATCATCCGCACGCCATTCGAATCCTCACCCGGGCTTGGGTACGCGTCCTCTGGCGCGCCTGGATCGACCGCAAACCCTACAACCCTGCTCAACATCAGGGCGCTTGTTTGGCTTTCCAAACTACTCAGGGTTGACACAGGGTGTCTCATACCCGCGCCGCGATGAAAGCCTTCACCGCCTCCACATCCGCATCCATCAC
>CAYZLI010000312.1:0-1763 GCA_964479195.1 uncultured Rhodocyclaceae bacterium | reverse complement strand
TGAAGATCCTCGTACCCGTCAAGCGCGTCGTCGACTACAACGTCAAGGTGCGCGTCAAAGGCGACGGCTCCGGCGTGGAGCTGGCCAACGTCAAGATGTCCATGAACCCCTTCGACGAGATTGCCGTCGAGGAGGCCGTCCGCCTCAAGGAGGCGGGCATCGCCAGCGAGGTGGTGGCGGTGTCCTGCGGGCTCACCGCCTGCCAGGAGACGCTGCGCACGGCGCTCGCCCTGGGCGCCGACCGGGCCATCCTGGTGGAGGCCGATGCCGAGTTGCAGCCCCTGGCCGTGGCGAAACTCATGCAGGCCGTTGCCGCCAAGGAGAGTCCGCAGCTCGTCATCTTCGGCAAGCAGGCCATCGACGACGACGCCAACCAGACCGGGCAGATGTTCGCCGCCCTGATGGGCTGGGCGCAGGCCACCTTCGCCTCGAAAGTCGTCATCGCCGCGGGCAAGGCCACGGTCACCCGCGAGATCGACGGCGGGCTGGAGACCGTCGAGCTCACCCTTCCGGCGGTGGTGACCACCGACCTGCGCCTGAACGAGCCGCGCTACGCCACGCTGCCCAACATCATGAAGGCGAAGAAGAAGCCCCTGGAGACGCTCAAACCGGCCGAGCTGGGCGTGGACGTCGCCCCGCGCCTGGCCACGCTGAAGGTGGCCGAGCCGCCCAAGCGCACCGCCGGCGTGAAGGTGGCCGACGTGAAGGAACTGGTGGCGAAACTCAAGAACGAGGCGAAGGTGATTTGAGGCGAAGCCTCAAATCATCCCCGCGAAGGCGGGGATCCAGCGACTTTCAAACGACACTGGATTCCCGCTTCCGCGGGAATGACGGAGGAAGAACATGGCGATCCTGGTTATCGCAGAACACGACAGCGCGTCGCTCAAGGCCGCGACGTTGAATACGATTACGGCCGCCGCCCGGCTCGGCGGGGACATCCACGTGCTGGTGGCGGGCGCCGGCTGCGCCGGAGCGGTCGCCGAAGCCGCGCAGATCGAGGGCGTGGCCAAGGTGCGCGCGGCCGATGCGGCCCACTACGCCGACCAGTTGCCGGAGAACCTCGCCGCCCTCATCGCCGCAGTGGTGCAAGAAGCGGCCGCCGGCTACAGCCACATCCTGGCCCCGGCCACCACCTTCGGCAAGAACCTTCTGCCGCGGGTGGCCGCCCTGCTGGACGCGGCGCAGATCTCCGAGATCGTGGCGGTGGACTCGGCCGACACCTTCGTGCGGCCCATCTATGCCGGCAACGCCCTGGCCACCGTGCAATCGGCCGATGCCGTCAAGGTGATCACCGTGCGCACCACCGCCTTCGCGGCGGCCGGCCGGGGCGGGGCGGCCCCGATCGAGACCCTCGCCCCCGGGCCCGATCTGGGCCTGGCGAAACTCGTCGGGCGCGAGCTGACCAAGTCGGCCCGCCCGGAACTGGGGGCGGCCAAGGTCATCGTCTCGGGTGGACGGGGACTGGCCAGTGGCGAGAACTACCACAAGCTGCTGGAGCCGCTGGCCGACAAGCTGGGCGCCGCCCTGGGCGCTTCGCGCGCCGCGGTGGATGCGGGCTATGTGCCGAATGATTACCAGGTCGGCCAGACGGGCAAGATCGTCGCCCCCCAGCTCTACGTCGCCATCGGCATCTCCGGGGCGATCCAGCACCTGGCGGGCATGAAGGACAGCAAGGTGATCGTCGCCATCAACAAGGACCCGGAGGCGCCCATCTTCCAGGTGGCGGACTACGGCCTGGTGGGCGACCTGTTCCAACTGGTGCC
>CAYZLI010000311.1:0-1770 GCA_964479195.1 uncultured Rhodocyclaceae bacterium | reverse complement strand
GAGATGCGCGACAAGGAGACCGTCGCCATCGGCATCGAGGCGTCCCTCACGGGCCACCTGGTGTTCGCTACCCTGCACACCAACAGCGCGCCCGAGTCGATCATCCGCCTGCTCGACATGGGCATGGACCCCTTCAACTTCGCCGATGCCCTGCTCGGCATCCTCGCCCAGCGCCTGGGCAAGCGCCTGTGCGGCAACTGCAAGCAGGCGTACGTGCCCACCGCCGAGGAGATCAGGCTTTTGCTCACCGAGTATAGCGAGGAGCTGGCAAACACCGAGGGCTTCAAGAAAGACGCCAAGGCGGCGCACGAGGCGATCCACAAGGAGTGGGCCCGGAACTACGCCGACGACAAGGGCCAGTTCAAGCTGTACCGGCCGGTTGGCTGCGACCAGTGCGGCGGCACCGGCTACAAGGGCCGGGTCGGCCTGCACGAGCTGCTGGTCGGCTCCGATACCATCAAGCGCCTGATCCAGGAGCACGCCCGCGTCGCCCTCATCCTCGCCGCCGCCCTCGAAGAGGGCATGCGCACCCTGAAGATGGACGGCACCGAAAAGGTGCTGCAGGGCATCACCGACATGAAGCAGATCCGGGCGGTGTGCATCAAGTAGGGGCTTCGGGGCTGCCGCGATGGACACGATCGACGATCTCTTCCGCCGTTTCGAGCAGCTCAACGACATAGGCAAGGCGCTCTCCCACGAGCGCGACATCAACCGGCTGCTCGAGAGCATCCTGGTCGCGGCCAAGACGATCACCCACGCCGACGGCGGCACGCTCTACCGCATGGCCGAGGACGGGCGGAGCCTGCGCTTCGAGATCATGCGCAACGACAGCCTGGGGATCGCCCTGGGCGGCACCTCGGGCAAGCCGGTTCCCTTCCCGGCGCTGCCCCTTGCCACCGAGGGCGGGGCGCCGAACAACTCCATGGTGGCCGCCTACAGCGCGCTGCAGCAGAAGACCGTCAACATCGCCGACGCCTACGTGGCGGAGGGCTTCGATTTCTCCGGCACCCGCCAGTTCGACGCGCGCACGGGCTACCGCTCCCGGTCCTTCCTCACCGTGCCCATGAAGAACCACGAGAACGCGGTCATCGGCGTGCTGCAGCTCATCAACGCCATCGACCCGGACACGGGGCGCGTGGGGCCGTTCTCCGCCGCCGACCAGCGCCTGGCCGAGTCGCTCGCCTCCCAGGCGGCCATCGCGCTGACCAACCGCCAGCTCATCTCCCAGCTGGAGGAGCTGTTCGAATCCTTCATCGGCATGATCAACCTGGCCATCGACGAGAAGTCGCCCTACACGGGCGGGCACTGCCAGCGCGTGCCGGTGCTCACCATGATGCTCGCCGAGGCGGTGAACGAGACGGCGGACGGGCCGCTCGCCGGCTTCACCATGACGGACCAGGACCGCTACGAGCTGAAGATCGCCGGGCTGCTGCACGACTGCGGCAAGGTGACTACACCGGTCCACGTGGTGGACAAGGCCACCAAGCTGCAGACGCTCTTCGACCGCATCCACCTCGTTGATACCCGCTTCGAGGTGCTCAAGCGGGATGCCGAGATCGCCGCGCTGCGGGCGCAGCTTGCCTTGCGCGAAGGGAAGGACCCGGCGGCCGAGGCGCGGCTGGAGGCGGAACTGCGTGAGAGGCTTGCCCGCCTCGACGAGGACCGCGAGTTCCTGCGCCGGGCCAACGTCGGCGGGGAAGCCATGACGCCGCAGGACCAGGAGCGGGTGCAGCGCATCGGCACCGAATACACCTGGAGCGACGCCGCCGG
>CAYZLI010000310.1:0-1793 GCA_964479195.1 uncultured Rhodocyclaceae bacterium | reverse complement strand
GCATCCGGCGCATTACGGCCTGCGGCCTAATGCGCCCTACGCTCTAAAGCGCCCCCCCAACATATCCATCAATCCACCGTAATGGTCACCGTGGCAACGTTGGAGGTGGCCCCCAGGCTGTCCTGCACCGTGTAGCTGAAGGTCTCCGTGCCGGCGAAGCCGAGGGCCGGCGTGTACGAGACCGTGCCGTCACCGTTGACGCCGGCCGCTCCGCCCATGTCCGGCGCGGCGACGATGGTCACGCTGGCCGGGTTGATCACGTTGCTCGGGTCGATCGCCGTGTCCGGGTCCTTGTCGTTGCCGAGCACCGCAAGCGTGCGCGCCGTGTAGCGGTTGCCCAGGCGCGCCGGCACCAGTTTCGTGTCGTTCTTCGCCAGGGGCGGCCGGTTGGCGCTGACCTTGAGGAACACCGTCACCGAGTTGCTGCGCGCTCCGAAGGGGTCCTGGGCCGTGTACCAGAACGTGTCGGTGCCGACGAAGCCGGCGTTGGACGTGTAGCTGAAGGCGCCGCTGGGGTCGATGACGAGCGCACCGTTGGCCGGGTTGCCGTGGGCGCGCACCGTCAGGGCATCGCCGTCCACATCCGTGTCGTTGGCCAGCACGCCGGGGGCCGCGTTGTTCAGCGTCGTGCCGCTGACCAGCGCGTAGACATCCTTCACGGCCACCGGCGCATCGTTCACCGCCGTCACCGTGACGCTGTAGGGCTGCTCGGAAAACAGCCCGCCCGCATCGGTCGCACGCACGGTCACGGGATGGGTGCCCACCTGGGAGTTGGTCGGCACCCAGGCGATGGCGCCGGTGCCGTAGTCGATGGTCATCCCGGCCGGACCTGCGGCAAGCGAGAACGTGATTGCATCCCCGTCGGGATCGCTGGCCGAGACCGCGTAGGTGTAGAGACTATCCTCGACGGCGTCGGTCACCGGCGTCGAGGTGATCGCCGGGGGGCTGCCGAGGAGGACCTGGTAGGCCGCCTGGGCGTTGGCCAGCCCGTAGCCGTAGGCGTTGTCCTCCCCGGCCACGCCCAGATCCTGGGCGCTGCGCTCCAGCGCGGATTCGATCTGGGCGACGCTCGCCTGGGGGAAGGCCCCCGCCAGCAGCGCCATCAGCCCGGCCGTGTGGGGCGCCGCGAAGGAGGTGCCGGAGACGATCGCGTAGAGCGGCAGTCCGCCGAAGGACAGGTCCGCCGTGTTGACGCTGACGCCTGGGGCGGCAAGCCGCGGGAAGACCGTCCCGTCGCAGGCGGAGGGGCCGCGGCTGCTGAAGCTGGCGATGGTGAGCGTGTCGTCCACCGCCCCCGTGGCCAGCGTCCCAGCGTGGTTGGCCGGGCTCAGGCTGGTCAGGGGCGCCGGCCCGTCGTTGCCGGCGGCGAAGACCACGGCGATGCCCGCGGTCTTGAGGGCGTCGATGTCCAGGTCGAACTCCGTGATGCATTGCCCGGCGCTGCCCACCAGGCCCCAGGAGGCATTGACCACGTCGGGCGCCTCCAGCGTGTTCGGGTCGCCGTCCGGGTCGAGCAGCCACTGGAAGGCCAGGTGGATGTCGCTGTAGGTGGCCTGGCCGGCGTCGTTGTAGATCTTCGCGGCGATCCAGCGGGCGTCCGGCGCCACGCCGATGGCCGTGCCGCCGGCACTGCCCCCCGCCAATATGCCCATGGTCTGGGTGCCGTGGCCGTGGACGTCGTAGGGCGTGACATGCTCGCCATGGGGGTCGTACCAACTGATGGCGTCGCCGCGCCATTTCTCCTTGAGGTCGGGATGGTCCATGTCGACGCCGGTGTCCATGTTGGCGACGAC
>CAYZLI010000309.1:0-1798 GCA_964479195.1 uncultured Rhodocyclaceae bacterium | reverse complement strand
ACTAGAACAGGGCGCGGCAACGACCGCGCCGGAGGAGACTGGCGGGCTCGTCCCGCCCACACCAAGATGAGTTTCACCATTCACGGCCTGGCCGTCTCCCATGGCATTGCCATCGGCCATGCCCACCTCGTCTCCCATGCCACCCTGGAGGTGTCCCACTTCGTCCTGCCAGCGCGCCTGGTGGACGAGGAGCTGGCCCGCTTCGACGCCGCGGTGGCCACGGTGCAGGCCGAGCTCGACACGCTCATGGCCAGCACCAATCCCACCCAGCCGGCCGAGCTGACGGCCTTCATCGACCTGCACCAGATGATCCTGGCCGATCCCATCCTGATGCAGACCACCCGCCAGCTCATCCGCGAGCGGCGCTGCAACGCCGAGTGGGCCCTGGTGCAGCAGATGGAGCTGCTCGCCGAGCAGTTCGACCGCATCGAGGACGCCTACCTGCGCGAGCGCAAGGCGGACGTCGTCCAGGTGGTGGAGCGGGTGCTCAAGGTGCTGCTGGGCCACCCCGGCCATACGCCGCCGCGCCGGGCCCGCGAGGAGCAGTTGATCGTGGTCGCCCACGACTTGTCGCCGGCGGACACCATCCAGTTCAAGCAGCTCAAGATCGCCGGCTTCGTCACGGATCTGGGCGGCGCCACCTCCCACACGGCCATCGTCGCCCGCAGCCTCAACATCCCGGCGGTGGTCGGCCTGCACCATGCCCGCGAGCTGATCCGCGAGGACGACATGCTGATCATCGACGGCACGCGCGGCGTGCTGATCGTCGATCCGGACGCCCGGGTGCTGGAGGAATACCGCCTGCGCCGCAGCGAGCTGGAGCTGGAGCGGGCGAAGCTCAAGCGCCTGAAGAAGGCCCGCTCGGCCACCCTGGACGGGGAGGCGATCGAGCTCGACGCCAACATCGAGCTGCCCGAGGACATCGCCCAGGTGAAGGAGGTGGACGCCTCCGGCATCGGCCTGTTCCGCACTGAGTTCCTGTTCCTCAACCGGGACGACATACCCGACGAGGACGAGCAGTTCGCCGCCTACCGCGCCGTCGCCGAGGCCCTGGACGGGCGCCCGGTGACCATCCGCAGCCTGGACATCGGCGCCGACAAGAACCTGCGCGGCGTCGAGCGCCTGGAGACCAATCCGGCCCTGGGCCAGCGCGCCATCCGCTACTGCCTGGCCGAGCCGCAGATGTTCCTCACCCAGTTGCGCGCCATCCTGCGCGCCTCGAGCTACGGGCGGGTGCGCCTGCTCGTGCCCATGCTCGCCCATGCCCACGAGATCGAGCAGACCCTGGCCCTGCTGGCGCAGGCGAAGGAGCAGTTGCGCGCCCAGGGTGTGGCCTTCGACGAGGCGATGGAAGTGGGCGGCATGATCGAGATCCCCGCCGCCGCCCTGGCCCTCGGCGTCTTCCTGAGAAAGCTGGACTTCCTGTCCATCGGCACCAACGACCTGATCCAGTACACCCTGGCCATCGACCGCACGGACGAGGCGGTCGCCCATCTCTACGATCCCCTGCACCCGGCCGTGCTGCGCCTCATCTCCCACACCATCGCCGCCGGCGCCCGCGCCGGCCTGCCGGTGGCGGTGTGCGGCGAGATGGCGGGCGAGCCTCAGCTCACGCCGCTCCTGCTGGGCATGGGGCTGCGCCAGTTCTCCATGCACCCGGCCCAGATTCTCGAGGTGAAGCAGCAGGTGCTGCGCAGCGATTTCGCCAAGCTGCGCCGCCAGGTGGGCCGCATGCTGCAGATGGACGAGCCGGAGAAGCTGCGCGCCCAGCTCGAGCGGCTCGGCGCCTGAGATGAAC
>CAYZLI010000308.1:0-1848 GCA_964479195.1 uncultured Rhodocyclaceae bacterium | reverse complement strand
ACAGTTTTGGAGCGGCGCGCGGCCGGGGAGTTTCGCGCTCGGCGCAGACGAGGTGTCGGCGGAAACGGGGATTGGCTATGCTTGGGGTACCCGCAACTCCCACCGGCGGCGCCATGCAGGCACGCGAACTACCCGAACTGGTCGAACTGGAGCGCGTCATCGAGGAGGGCGGGCCTCGCCTGGAGGTGCGCGAGCTCGGGGCAGTGGAGGCGGACGGCTGCCGCTTCCCCCTCTACGCCCTGGCGCTGGGCGCGGCGGGTGCCGAGGCGCCCGCCGTGGGTTTCTTCGGCGGCATTCACGGCCTGGAGCGCATCGGCACCCAGGTGCTGCTGGTCTTTCTGCGCAGCCTGCTGGCGCGCCTGCGTTGGGACAGCGTCCTGCACCGGCAACTGGAATCCGTGCGCCTGGTGTTCATGCCCCTGGTCAATCCCGGCGGCATGGGGCGACGGACCCGCAGCAACCCCCGGGGCGTGGACCTGATGCGCAACGCGCCGCTGGATGCCGTGGACCGGGTGCCACCCCTGCTCGGCGGCCACCGCCTCAGCCGGCGCCTGCCCTGGTATCGGGGTGCCGCCCGCCTACCCATGGAAATCGAAAGCGCGGCGCTCTGCCGGGTGGTCGCCGAAGAGCTTCTGCCCCGCCGCTTCAGCCTCGCCCTGGACTGCCATTCCGGCTTCGGTCTGCGCGATCGCATCTGGTTTCCCCATGCCTACACCGTCGCGCCCATGCCGCACCTGGCCGAGGTCCACGCGTTGAAGGAGCTGTTCGACCAGACCTATCCCCACCACAACTACGTCTTCGAACCCCAGAGCCGCCAGTACCTGGCCCACGGCGACCTCTGGGACTACCTCTACCTGGGGGCGGATGCCGGCCGCGTCTTCCTGCCCCTGACCCTGGAGCTGGGCTCCTGGCGGTGGGTCAAGAAGAACCCGCGCCAGCTCTTCTCGCGCCAGGGAATATTCAACCCGCTGCCCCTGCACCGCCTGCAGCGGGTGCTGCGCGGCCACCTGCTGTGGCTGGACTTTCTCGCCCGGGCCGCGTGCGGCCATGAGCATTGGCTGCCGGCCGGGGCCGAGCGCGTCCGGCATCGGGAACGGGCCGTCGCCTGCTGGTATCGAGGCATGTCCGGATGAGCACTTGGGTCTTCCTGCGCGGCCTGACCCGGGAGGCGCGCCACTGGGGCGAGTTTCCGTCCCTGTTCCGCGCCGAAGTGCCCGGCGCGGACGTGGTGGCGGTCGACCTGCCGGGCAACGGCCGCCTGCACCGCCTGCCGAGCCCGCAGCGCATCGAGGACACGGCCGAATGGGTCCGCGCGGAACTGTCGGGGCAGGGCCTGCGCCCGCCCTACCATCTGCTCGGCCTGTCCTTGGGCGCCATGGTGGCGGTGGCCTGGGCCATGCGGCATCCCGAGGAACTGCGCGGCGGCGTCCTCATCAACACCAGCCTGCGCCCCTTTTGCCCTGTCCACCGGCGCCTGATGCCGCGCAATTACCCGGCACTCTCGGCACTCTTCGGCCTGTCCTTGATCGGGGGCGACGCGGCCGGGCAGGAGCGCCGCATCCTGCGCCTGACCAGCGCGTGCGCCGAGTCGCGGCAGGCGGTGCTCGCGGCCTGGACTGCCTATCGGCGTGAGCAGCCGGTCTCGCGCCTCAACGCGCTGCGCCAGTTGGTGGCTGCGGCGCGCTACCGCGCGCCCGCGGGCAAGCCGGCGGTGCCCCTGCTGGTGCTCACCGGTGCGGCGGACCGGCTGGTGGATCCCCGATGCTCGCGGCGGCTCGCCGCCTGCTGGGGAGCCTCGTTCGCGGTCCATCCCGACGCGGGCCACGACCTGCCCCTGGACGACGGGCC
>CAYZLI010000307.1:0-1875 GCA_964479195.1 uncultured Rhodocyclaceae bacterium | reverse complement strand
GCTGGAAGCGGTCGATCCGGATGACATCCTCGGCCCGGAGTTGCCCGGCCCGCGGCCAGGGCTCGCGCAGGCCCTTGCCGATGGCGACGAACAGGGCGATGACGTGGTCCTCGGGCAGGCCGATCAGCCCGCCCACTTCGTCCATGTCCGCCAGGTCCATCGGGCAGGAATCGTAGCCCATGGATTTTGCCGCCAGCATAAGTGTCTGTGCGGCAATGCCACAGGAGCGCATGGCTTCGTCCCGCTGCAGCTCCTCGCGCCCCCGGTAATGCCCGTCGATGGCGGCAAGCACGCCCTCGCGCACATCCGCGGGCGCATTGCGCCAGTAGCGCTCCGGCTGCTTTTCCCAGGCCTTGAGGTCGGCGCAAACGGCAACCAGCAGCGAGGCGTCGGTGACCTGCGGCTGCATCCACGAGACGGCGCGGACGGCCTCGCGCAGTTCGCGGTCGCGGACCAGGACGAAGCGCCAATGCTGGATGTTGAAGGCGGTGGGCGACAGCAGCGCGAGAGACATCAGCGCGTCGATCTGCTCCTCGGGCATGACATGCTGCGGGTCGAACTGCTTGACGGCGCGGCGGGTTTCGATGGCGGTTCTTACGTCCATTTCTTTCTCCCGGTGACAATGGCACCGGGATGCTAGCCTTTTAGGGCGGTTTCGTGAAGAATGCACATTTGCGACCCATAGAGACATTTTGTATACCATGCGGCACACCCGCTACGACTGCAATTTCGGCTGCCCGATGGAAGCCTGCCTCGAAGTGATCGGCGGCAAGTGGAAGGGGGTGATCCTCTTCCACCTGCTGGGCGGCACCAAGCGCTTCAACGAACTCTTGCGGCTGGTGCCGGGCTTGACGCAGCGCATGCTGACCCGCCAGTTGCGCGAGCTGGAAGACGACCGGGTCATCCTGCGCAAGGTATATGCCCAGGTGCCGCCCAAGGTCGAGTACTCGCTGACGGAGTTCGGCCGGACCCTGGAGCCCCTGTTGCGCGGCTTGCAGGGCTGGGGTGCCGAGTACCTGGAAAAGATCGTCGAAATCCGGAAGCAGCGCCCCGATCCCGCGCTTGCGCCGGCCCGCCGGGCGCGGGCATAATGGCTGCCCGAACGTTTATCCCTTGACCGCAAGCCCGATGCTCCGCCGCCCCGACCACACGCTGAACCACGCCGGCACCCAGGCCGTCGCCGTCCTACGCGCCGTCGTAGTACGGGTAGTCGTCGTCGCCAGCGCGCCGTAGCGGAGAATCCAGGGAAACACCGAATCCCCCAACCCCCGCCGGCGCGACGACCGGCGGGGGTTTTGTTTTTTCCGCCGGCCGCTTCGCAAGGGCGACAACCCAGGAGCGAATCCAAGTGAACATGACCGGTGCGCAACTCATCGTCCGCCTCCTCGAACGACAGGGCATCCGCACGATCGCGGGCATCCCCGGCGGCGCCGTCCTGCCCCTCTATGATGCCCTGTCGGAGAGTCAGGCCATCCGCCACGTGCTGGCCCGCCATGAACAGGGCGCCGGCTTCATGGCCCAGGGCATGGCCCGGGTCACGGGAGCGCCGGGCGTGTGCTTCGCCTCCTCCGGGCCGGGCGCCACCAATCTGCTCACCGCCATCGCCGATGCCAAGCTGGACTCCATCCCCCTGGTGGCCATCACCGGCCAGGTGCCGCAGGCCATGATCGGCACCGACGCCTTCCAGGAGGTGGACACCTACGGGCTGACCATCCCCATCACCAAGCACAACTTCCTGGTGCGCTCCGCCGAGGAGCTGCTGGAGGCGATCCCCGCCGCCTTCCGCATCGCCGCCTCGGGCCGGCCCGGGCCGGTGCTGGTGGACGTGCCCAAGGACGTGCAGACCCAGCCCGTCGAGTTCGAGGCCTGGCCCGA
>CAYZLI010000306.1:0-1914 GCA_964479195.1 uncultured Rhodocyclaceae bacterium | reverse complement strand
TACCGACGCCGTACCCTTCGCCGGCAGGTTCGAATGGTTCTCCGCGCTGATCGGCATCGGCGCAGCCATCGCCCTGTTCCGCTATAAGATCGGCATCATGCCGGTGATCGGCGCCTGCGCGCTGCTGGGTCTTGCCCACTCCTTCTTCATGTGAGGACACCATGCCCTACAAACTGAAACCCCTCTCCTGCAATCCCGGCGCCATCGCCGGCATGTCCGAGAAGATCATCGTCAGCCATTATGAGAACAACTACGGCAGCGCGGTAAAGCGTCTCAACGCCATCGAGGCGCAGCTGGCCGCACTCGACTGGGCCAGCGCGCCGGTTTTCGCCATCAACGGCCTCAAGCGCGAGCGGATGGTGGCCTATCCGGAAACCATGCGATGAACTCACTCCGCCTTTCGCTGCTCCTGATCCTCGCCTTGCTCGCTTGGCCGGCCCGAGCCGATGGCCTGCCTGCCCCGCGGCAGGTGTCGCCCCATGTCTGGGCCTGGATCGGCCCCTACGACCCGCCCTCCCGCGAAAACCGCGGTTTTCGCATGAACCTCGGTTTCGTCGTCGGGACGCAGGCGGTGGCTGTCATCGACAGCGGCTACTCGCCGCGGATGGCCGAGGCCATGCTGCGCCACATCCGCAAGATCACGCCGCTGCCGCTGCGCCACGTGGTCAACACCAATTCGCAGCCGCATCGCTTTCTCGGCAACGCGGTCTTCCGCCAGGCCGGCGCCCGTATCGTCGCGGGGCGGGAAGCGGCCGAACGCATGGCGCGCGACGGCGCGACGATGGCCGGCGCGGCCGCCGGCATCCTCGGTCTGGCGAACCTGCCGGTGCCGGACGTGCCCGATCATCTGCTCGGCGCCGGCGAAAGCGCCAACCTCGACCTCGGCGGCGGTATCGCGCTTGCCGTCCGGCACATGGGCACGGCGCATACCAAAGGCAGCCTGATCGTCGAGGTGTCGCCGGATCGCACCGTCTTCGCCGGCGACATTCTCTATGGCGGACGCCTGCTGGCGATCCTGCCGGACAGCAGCGTCAAGGGCTGGATTGCTGCCTACGAACAGTTACGCAGCGTGAATGGCGCAGCGTTCGTTCCCGGCCACGGACAGCCCGGCCCTCTCGCCGATTTCGACCATCCGACGCTCTCCTATCTGGTCCGGCTCAAGAAGCACATGGACGAGGCGGTAAAAAAGGGCAACGACATCGAAAAGGCCAAGGCGGATTTCGATGGCTCGGCCTGGAAGCCGCTGGCCAACTTCAACGAACTGGCCGGCCGCAATGCCTATCAGGCCTACCAGGAAAGCGAAACTGAAGGCTTCTGAATCTAACGACCGGAGACAGCGCCATGAAATGGATCACGCGCGAGCGTCCGAAGATCGACCGCATCGCCTGCCCCTGGCTGATCGCCCGCTTTATCGACAAGAACCCGGAGTTCCTCTACGTACCGGCCGGCGAAGTCATGAAGGTTGCCGCCGGGACCGGCGCGATTCCCTACGATGTGCCGGGCGTGGAACTCGGCCATCACAGCGACAGGTGCAGCTTCGACGCCTTCATCGAGAAGTACAAGATCGACGATGTGGCATTGAACAAATTGGCCTTGATTGTCCGCGCCGCCGATTGCGGCGCGCCGCAACTGGCGAAGGAAGCCGCCGGCCTGCTGGCGATCTCGAAAGGCCTCTCGCTCAACTTCGAGAATGACCACGAAATGCTGAAACACGGCATGGTGATGTACGACGCGCTTTATGCCTGGTGCGCCGATACACCGTTGAAAAAGGTGGCGCGCCTGTTCGGCATCAAGTGATCCTTCCCGCCGCCCACCTGTTCATCCTCATCGGCGGCCCGCTGGTGGAAGCCACCCACGAGTGGTTCTCCGCGCTGATCGGCCTCGGCGCGGCCCTCGCCCTGTTCCGCTACAAGA
>CAYZLI010000305.1:0-1937 GCA_964479195.1 uncultured Rhodocyclaceae bacterium | reverse complement strand
CCGCGAGAATGAATCCGCCGAAGGCGCCGACCGCCGCCGCCTCGGTGGGCGTGGCTAGGCCAAACACGATCGAGCCGAGGACCGCGATGATCAGGATCGCCAACGGGAAGAATGAGGTGAGCAGCATCTTGAACACCTCGAGCCGCTCCCAGTTCCACAGCCCGTAGATGACGGTTAGCAGGGCGATGCCGATGCCGAGCACGATCCAGAACCAGGTCGGCGCGGGCAGCCGCTCCGGCTCCGCGGCAGCGGGCAAGCTGTCCGCCGCAACTGACTGGGGCGACAGCGCCACCGCGTGGTTCCTGGCTTCCTGCACGCCGGGCGCCGGGGCGGGTTCCTTGGCCTCCTCGATCGCAGGCTCCTTCACGCCTCCAGCCTCTTCCTCCACCGGAGGCTCGGCAAGCAGTCCCGCCGGTTCCTCCCCCGCCTCCGCCGCCAGGCCGGCGCCGGCCTCAACCAGGCCGGCGGTACTGGCTTCGACCACCGGGGCGGTCGCCACGCGATAGGTGACGCCCAGCACCGCCGCAATGGCCAGCGCCGGCAGGAGCGTGACGAACATCTGCCCCAGCACCCGGCCCTTCGACACGCCGGCGACGCCGGCGGCAAGCCCGCGGACAAGCCCGGCCAGGGCGTGACCGCCCCGCTGCGCCAGCGCCTGGGCGTAGGCCGGCAGCGGTACATGCCTTTCGCTCTCCGGCAAGGGAGGCATGAGGGCGGGCTTGACCTTGGCGAGCACGACGATGTAGACGAGATAGAGCCCCGCCAGCATGATGCCGGGGAAGAAGGCACCGGCGTAGAGCTGCACGACGGAGACGCCGGCGACCGCGCCATACACGATCAGGAGCACCGAGGGCGGGATCAGGATGCCCAGGCAGCCGCCGGCGGTGATCGCACCGGCCGATACCTGCACGCTGTAGCCCGCCCGCAGCATGGCGGGAAAGGCCAGCAGGCCCATCAGCGTGACCACTGCGCCGACAATGCCGGTGGCGGTGGCGAAAATCGCGCAGGTGACGACCGTGGCAACGGCCAGCGAGCCGGGCACCCGGGCCATGGCCAGGTGCAGGCTCTTGAACAGCCGCTCGATCAGGGCCGCCCGCTCGACGAGATAGCCCATGAACACGAACAGCGGCACGGCGATCAGCACGTCGTTGGACATGACCGAGTAGGCGCGCTGCACCATGAGGTCCAGGATCTGCCGGACGGCGAGATCCGGGTTTACGCTGCGATAGGCGAGCCAGCCGAAGAACACGCCCATCCCCATGAGGGTGAACGCGGTCGGAAAGCCGAGCATGATGGCCACCACGATGAGTGCCAGCATGAGCAGGCCGAGATGGCCGTTGGTCATGCTGCCCCAGGGGAGAAACACGGCGATGGCGGCCAGGATGATCGCCATCAGCGAGAAGCCAAACCACAATTCCTTGCGAATCTTCACTTGTCCTGCTCCTGGTGCGTGACGATCTCATCCAGCTTCAGGATGTCTTCGTCCTTGACGTGGACCATCTCCTTCAGCTTGTCCACGTCCACCTCCTCCACATCCTCCTCCCGCGAGGGCCAGGCGCCCTGTTTCAGGCATAGGACGCAGCGGATGATCTCGACGATGCCCTGCACGAGCAGGAAGGCGCCGGCCACGGGGATGATGGTCTTGAAGGGGTAGATCGGCGGGCCCTCGGCGGTGATGGTCGAGTGCTCGTTGATGGCCCAGGACTCGGCGGCGTAGAAATAGCCGGCGTAGCTCAGCGCAATCACGCCGGGGATGAAAAAGACGATGTAGAGGGCGAGGTCGAGCCCGGCCTGGGTACGCGGCGCGAAGAAGCCGTACAGCACGTCGCCGCGCACATGGCCGTTCCTGGACAGGGTGTAGGCCCCGGCCATCATGAACAGGGTCCCGTACATCATGATCATGACGTCGAAGGCCCAGGCGTGGGGATGATCCAGCG
>CAYZLI010000304.1:0-1959 GCA_964479195.1 uncultured Rhodocyclaceae bacterium | reverse complement strand
GACTTGACGATGCCGTGTTCCTGCATGCGCCGGTAGAGGGTGCTGCGGGAGAGGCCGAGCTTTCGGGCCGCTTCGGCGACGTTGCCGTTGAATTCCTGGATCGCGCTGCGGATGAGGTCGAGCTCGACTTCGCGCATGGACTGGTCCGCGGAGGCGACCGGTGCCACGGGCATCGCTTCGGACATCCGGGCGCCCTTCATGCGGTGCGCCAGGTGGGCCGGCTCGATGGTGCGCCCCTCGCACATGATGGCCGCGGTCTCCAGCACGTTCTCCAGCTCCCGCACGTTGCCCGGCCAGGGGTATTGGCACAGGGCCTCGATCGCCGCCGGGGAGAGCCTCAGTTCCTGTCTCTCCATCTTGCGCGCCAGCTTGTCGAGCAAGCGCTGGGCCAGACGCGGGATGTCCTCGGTGCGCTCGCGCAGCGGCGGCAGGTTGATCTCGACCACGCTCAGGCGGAAGTAGAGGTCCTGGCGGAACTCCCCCGAGCGGCTCTTGGCGTACAGGTCTTCGTTGGCGGCCGCGATGACGCGCACATCGATACGGATCGGCTTGGTGTCCCCCAGCCGCGTGATGGTGCCCTCCTGCAGCGCGCGCAGGAGCTTCGCCTGCAGGTCGAGGGGCATCTGGTTGATCTCATCGAGGAAGATCGTGCCCCCGTCGGCCAGCTCCAGCTTGCCGACCTGGCCGCCTTTGCGCGAGCCGGTGAAGGCGCCGCCCCGGTAGCCGAAGATCTCGGATTCCATGAGCTCGCGGGGGATGGCCGCGCAGTTGAGCGCCACGAAGGGTCCCTGGCGCCGCTGCGAGCAGTTGTGGATCGATTGGGCGAACATCTCCTTGCCCGTGCCCGTCTCGCCCAGGATCAGGATGCGCGCGCTTTGCCGGGCGGCAACGCGGGCCAGCTCGATCTGGCGCAACAGCGCGGGGGCCTCGCCGATGATGTCCTCGAAGGTGAAGACGGCGCTGAAGCCCGAGAACTCGCGCACGGTGTTCAGGAACTCGCGCCGCTCGCGTACCGCCAGGATCGCCCCTTGCGTCTCGCCGTCGGCGTGCATGACATAGGGGGTGACGACGAAGTGGGTGCGCCCGTCGGGGCGCTCGGAGGTCACCTCGAAGGAGGTGAGATCCTTGCCCAGGGCGAGCATGCTGATGAGCTCGGGGCTGCCCGGGAACAGCTTCGAGAGGCTCTGGCCCAGGGTCTCCTCGGCGCCCACCCCGAGGCTCTTGCAGGCGGCCGGATTGATGTTGGTCACCAGCCCTGCCGCATCGATGGTGGCGATCGCCTCGGAGACGCTGGTCAGTACCGAGGAGAGCAGCGCATCGACCCCGCGCTTCTTGAGGGCGATCTCGCGCTCGCGCATGCGGTCCTGGATGGCTTCGGCCGCCGAGATCACCATCCCGAGGGTGTGGCGATGGGCGTTGGTGGTCTCCCCGGAGAGGGTCACCGTGCCCAGCAGCATGCCTTCGGGGGAGAACACCGGCGCCGAGGCGCAGGTCCAGCGGTGGTGGCGCACGTTCCAGTGCTCCGGCCCGGTGAGCTGGATGGGCCGCTTCTCGGTGAGCGCCAGGCTGATGGCGTTGGTGCCGGCCACCTCCTCGGCCCGGGAGCAGCCCGACACGTAGTTGTTCTCGCGCGCCATAGCCACAATCTCGGCATCGCCGAAGACTTCCAGCACGACCCCGCCGCGCTCGGTGAGCACCAGGATGAAGCCCGTGCCCTTGACCGCCGTCTCGAGAAACTCCATGAACGGCATGGCCGTCTCGATGAGTACCCGGTTGGCTTCGCGCACAGCGGCCAGCTGCGGGGGGTTGAGCATGACCGGCAGCTTGGGTGCCCGCGGATCCACCCCCAGCTTGCGACACCGCCCCCAGGACTGGGCCACCTCGGCCCGCAGCACCGACTCGTCCACCAGCCCCGTCTCAACAAAATGCTGCCAGGCTGAACCCATGCTGGCGAGGAAG
>CAYZLI010000303.1:0-1980 GCA_964479195.1 uncultured Rhodocyclaceae bacterium | reverse complement strand
CCAGTTTGCTACCCCCACTGGCTCACAGGCTGAGCCTTATTGGTAATCAAGTTCTACCTTGAAGGAGTTGTGCATGAATCCCGTTCCCGAACTCGCCCCCAACCTCAAACAGCTGCGCCTGTCCGGCATCCTCGATTCGCTGGAGGCGCGAAACCGCCAGGCCATCGAGTCGAAACTGGCCTATACGGAGTTCCTTTCGCTCTTGATCCACGACGAGGTGGCGCGCCGCGAGCAGAAGAAGTTCTCGCTGCGGCTGCGCCGCGCGGCCTTCCGCTCGGGCAAGTCCCTCGAGGGCTTCGACTTCTCGCGCCTGCCCAATCTCAACCGGGCGCTCATCCAGGATCTGGCCACCGGCCGCTATCTCGGCGAGCGCGCCCCGGTGCTGATCGTCGGGCCCTGCGGCACGGGCAAGAGCCATCTCGCCCAGGCGCTGGGCCATTGCGCCGTGCGCCAGGGCGTCGATGTGCTCTTCACGACCCAGGCGCAGCTCTCGGCGAGCCTCACCGCGGGGCGCGCCGTCGGCACCTTCGAGCGCAAGCTCCAGAGCCTCGCCCGGGTGCCGCTGTTGATCATCGACGACTTCGGCCTGAAACCGATGCGCCCACCCGCCGATGAGGATTTCCACGATCTCATCGCCGAGCGCTACGAGCAGGCGGCCACCATCGTCACCAGCAACCTGGACTTCCCCGAGTGGGATCAGGCCTTCCCGGCCAACCGGCTGCTCGCCGCCGCAACGCTGGACCGGCTGCGCCACAACGCCTACTGCCTCACCCTCGAAGGCGCGTCCTACCGCTCGCCCAAACAGGCGCCGGCCGCCCCGAAATCGGGCGCTGCAAAACAGGTAAAATCCGCCAATTCTTAACCCCCGATTTCGTCCGTTTCCACCTCTTCAGACTGGCTCCATTGTGCCGGTCATCGGTGGCTCCATTACGGCGGTCAATGACATCCATCGAAACTCCCCAACTCCGCCCCGTCAATTCCCGGATGCGGTGCTTGAAGTCCGCGAAGGCGGCATCCGACCAGCGCAGCTTGCCCCTCTTGAAGGTGAAGCCGAGGAACACGCATTGGTCGATCTTCGCCACTTGGCTCTTCTTCTCGTTGACCGGCAGTTTGAGCCGCCGGCCGAGGTAGGTGGTGAGATTGGCTTTGACACGCTGGCCCGCCCGTTCGCTCTTGACCAGCACCAGCAGGTCGTCGGCATAGCGCACGAAGCGATGCCCCCTCCCTTCCAGTTCCCGGTCCAGGTCGTCCAGCAGGATGTTGGCCAGCAGTGGCGAGAGGGGTCCGCCTTGCGGCGTGCCCAGCTCGCTGGGTTGAAGTTCGTCATGGATCAATACGCCCGCCCGCAGGTAGCGGCCGATGAGGGCCAGCAATCGGCGGTCAGCTATCCGTCGGGCCACGCGGGCCATCAGGATGTCGTGATCGACGTGGTCGAAGAATTTCGCCAAGTCGAGATCGACCGCGATGCGGTAGCCGGCCTGGATGTCGGCCTTTACCTGCTTGAGTGCGCCGTGGGCGCAGCGTTTTGGTCGGAAGCCGTGACTCGATTCCGAGAATTGCGGATCGAAGATCGGCGTCATGACTTGGGCGATGGCTTGCTGGATGACCCGATCGACCACGCTCGGGATGCCCAGCGCGCGTTCGCCGCCATCCGGTTTCGGGATGGTGACCCGTCGTACCGGCTGGGGTTGATAGCGGCCCTCGCTGAGGCTTTGGCGGATCGCCGGCCACTGGTCGCGGGCATAGGCCGGGAAGTCTTCGATGCGCAGGCCGTCGATACCCGGTGCGCCTCGGTTGGACTTCACGCGGCGCCATGCCTGCTGCAGATTGGCCGGCGACAGTACTGCTTCCATCAGGTCTTCGTGCAAGGCGGGCTGCGTGTCCCGACGCCGATCCCCGGCTCCCCCGGTCGGGTTCATCGTCGCGGTCGAGTCGGTCACGGCTCCTCCTTGTCTGTTCATGTTCGGCCCTTCGCCCCAT
>CAYZLI010000302.1:0-2014 GCA_964479195.1 uncultured Rhodocyclaceae bacterium | reverse complement strand
CGCAGCCGGGGCACTACCAGCGCGTCGCCGCCCATCCGTCGGCCCAGGACATGGCGCGGCTGCGGGACATGGTCGCGGCCGCCGAGCGGCCCCTCATGATTCTCGGCGGGCGCGGCTGGACCGAGCAGGCCTGCGCCGATATCCGCCTGTTCGCGGAACGCTTCGCGCTGCCCACGGCCTGCGCCTTCCGGCACCAGGACCTGTTCGACGCCACCCACGGCAACTACATCGGCGACGTGGGCCTGGGCATCAACCCGGCGCTCGCGCGGCGCATCAGGTCGGCCGACCTGGTGCTGGCGGTCGGGCCGCGCCTGGGCGAGGCGACGACGAGCGGCTACACGCTCTTCGAGGTGCCGCGACCGAAGCAGCGGCTGGTGCATGTGCATGCGGGCCTGGAAGAGCTCGGGCGCGTCTACGCGGCGGACCTGCCGATCGCCTCCGGCCTGCCGGAATTCGCCGCCGCGGCGAAAAACCTGGCCGCGCCGGCATCCCCGCGCTGGCAGGGCGAGCTGGAAGCGGCGCGGGCGGACTACCTGGCGTTTTCCACACCGAAGCCGAACCCCGGGCCGCTGCAGCTCGGCGAGATCGTCGCCTGGCTGCGCGAGCGCCTGCCTGCGGATGCCATCATCTGCAACGGGGCCGGCAACTATGCCGCCTGGGTACATCGCTACTACCGCTACCGGCGCTTTCGCACCCAGCTGGCGCCCACCAACGGTTCCATGGGCTATGGCGTGCCGGCGGCGGTGGCGGCGAAGCTCATCCACCCCGAGCGCACGGTCGTGGCCTTCGCCGGGGACGGCTGCTACCTGATGAACGGGCAGGAGCTGGCGACGGCGGTGCAGCACAATGCCGCCATCGTCATCATCGTCGTGAACAACGGCATGTACGGCACCATCCGCATGCATCAGGAGCGCTCGTTCCCGGCGCGCGTGTATGGCACCGGGCTCGTCAATCCGGATTTCGCGGCCCTCGCCGCGGCCTACGGGGCCTATTCGGAGGTGGTGGCCGAGACCGGCCGGTTCGCGCCGGCCTTCGAGCGCGCCCTGGCGGCCGGCCGGCCGGCCCTGCTGGAGCTGCGCCTGGATCCCGAAGCGCTGTCGCCGAGCCTGACGATTTCCGGGCTGCGCGCCCAGGCGGGTAGGGGGTAGGGCGCAATAGCGTAGCGTATTGCGCCGGATGGCATTCGGCGCATTACGGCCTTGCGGCCTAATGCGCCCTACGGGTTTCGCGTTGCAAGGCGTCGGGATTAGGCGGCGCGCTTGCCCGGGCGCTTCCGGGGTTTCGTGGCCGGGACTTCCGCCGGGGCGAGCCGGACGGCCGAACGCATGGGGGCGCGTCCGAGGTCGTTGTTGGCCTCGACGACGCCGCGCACCAGGCGCATGAATTCGGCGCGCTCGCCCGGGTTGAGCGGATAGAGCAGGCGCTCCTGGGCGCGCTGCATGTTCTGGAAATGCTTATGGACGAAGGCCAGGCCCTCCGGCGTCGTGGCGCACAGCTTGCGCCGCTTGTCGTCAGCGCTGGAGACGCGGCTGACGAGGCCGCGCGTTTCCAGGCGATTGAGCACGTCGGCGACGTTGGCGCGGTCGATGCCCAGTTCCTCGGCGAGCGAGAGCTGATCCAGTCCGGGCGAATCGGCCAGCACGCTGAGGAGCCCGTATTGGATCGGCGTGATGTTGTCCTCGGCCATTTCCTCGAGAAACACCGCCATGTGGATCTGGTGCAGTCGCCGGATCAGAAATCCCGGGCGGTCCCACAGGGAGGTATGCCGCTTGAGGCCGGCCGCTTGGGGCGCTGCCGCGGATACCCGGGTTTTTCTGCGTGTGGTGCTGGTCCTGCCTTTGGCCATAAGGTCTCCGTTCAATGCCGTGGTTGCTCGCGACGCCGAGACCGCTTTTTAGCATGGCGAGCGGCCGGCGGATAGATTCAACAAAACTGCTCCTGATTGCCATGAACGCCCAGTCTTCGTAGGGCGCAACAAGCGAAGCGCATTGCGCCGAATGGACGGCGCGCCGCG
>CAYZLI010000301.1:0-2015 GCA_964479195.1 uncultured Rhodocyclaceae bacterium | reverse complement strand
CCCTGCGGGCCGGGGCGGCGGCGTGGATGAATGATGACGGGTAGATTAGCAGTCGTCGGGTTGCAGGGCAAGCTGGTGGTGGTGGGGGTGCCAGGCACATTTGGCGGCACATAAAGACACTGGATTCCGGGTTCCGCTGCGCGGCCCCGGAATGACAAGCTACGTGGTGTGGGGCCGGTTCCCCATCGGCTACAATGCCGTCATGATCCGCCGTGCTCTTCGCCTTGCCCTTGCGGCAATTTCCCTCGCTGCCGCGCCGGCGGTGTGGGCTTTCGATCCGACTCCATCAGGCCCTTCGACGGGGCTCAGGGCGAACGGCTATCCGGCGACGGGGACGGTGGAGGTGGCCTTCTCGCCCTGGGACGATGCGGAAGGGGCCATCGTCCGCGCCATCCGCAGCGCGCGGCGCTCCATCCATGTGCAGGCCTTCCTGCTCACCAGCCGCACGCTGACGCGGGCGCTGGTGGAGGCCAAGGCGCGCGGGGTGGCGGTGGAGGTGCTGGCGGACCGGGAGCAGGCGCTGAAGATGGACAACAGCCTGCTGCCCAACCTGGTTGCCGCCGGCATTCCCGTGGCCCTCGAAGTGCGCTACGCCGCCGCCCATAATAAAATCCTCATCGTCGATGGGGAGGAGGCGTCGGGGGCGGTGGTCACGGGCTCCTACAACTTCACCTGGTCGGCCCAGGCGAGGAACGCCGAGAACGTCGTCATCCTGCGCGGCAACCCGCCGGTGCTGCGCGCCTATCTGGACAACTGGAAGCGCCACCGCGCCGAGGCGCTGCCTTACGCGGAAGCCTTGATGCAGCCCGCACAATGAGACAAAACGAGATCGGCATCCTGCTCACGGAACTCTGGGCCGACCTGCAGCAGCCGGAGGTGCTGTGGCAGGTGGCGGTCCTGGGCCTGTGCCTGGGGCTCGCCTGGTTCGCGGCGCGGGCCCTGTACCGGCCGGCGGCGGGCGAGGGGGCCTGGCGCCTGGGGCGGCGCGGGCTGAACCGGCTGCTGTTCCCGCTCCTGGCCCTCGGCCTGGTGCTCATCGCCCGCGCCATCCTGCGCCAGTGGCATCACGTGAATCTGCTCAACGTGGCCCTGCCGCTGCTCGCCTCCTTCGCCGTCATCCGCGCCGCCGTCTTCTCCCTGCGCTACGCCTTCGCGCCCTCGGGCTGGCTCGCCGCCTTCGAGCGGGTGCTCGCCCTCACGGTGTGGAGCGTGGTGGCCCTGCACATCCTGGGCGTGCTGCCGGAGGTGATCGAGGCGCTGGAGGCGGTGGGCTTCACCGCGGGCCGGCAGAAGATCTCCCTGTGGCTGCTGCTGCAGGGGGCGGCCACCGTGCTGGTGACCCTGCTCGTCGCCCTATGGGCGGGGGGCGTCATCGAAGGGCGGCTGATGCGGGCGGAGGCGATGGACGCCTCGCTGCGCCTGGTGCTGGCGCGGCTCGCCAAGGCGCTGCTGGTGCTGCTCGCCGTGCTGATCGGCCTGCCCCTGGTGGGCATCGACTTGACGGCGCTTTCGGTCTTCGGCGGGGCGCTGGGCGTGGGTATCGGCTTCGGCCTGCAGAAGATCGCCAGCAACTACGTCTCGGGCTTCATCATCCTGCTCGACCGCTCCATCCGCCTGGGCAACTTCATCGCCGTGGACAAGTACAAGGGCGAAGTGACGCAGATCACCACCCGCTACACGGTGCTGCGGGCACTGGGCGGCGCCGAGACCATCATCCCCAACGAGGTCCTGGTCGGCTCCATCGTGCAGAACGAGACCTACACCAATCCCAAAGTGCGCCTCGACCTCGCCGTCCAGGTCGCCTACGGCACCGACCTGGAGCGGGCCATGGGCCTCCTCACGGACGTCGCCGCCCGCCATCCCCGCGTGCTGGCGGACCCGGCGCCCCGGGCCTACCTGGTGCGCTTCGCCGATTCGGGCATGGACCTGGAGCTGGGCTACTGGATCGCCGATCCCCAGGAAGGGAGCCTCAACCTCAGGTCCGACCTCAACCTGGAGATCTGGCGCGAGTTCCG
>CAYZLI010000300.1:0-2040 GCA_964479195.1 uncultured Rhodocyclaceae bacterium | reverse complement strand
TTCATGCTTGTCTCCTCGGGGTTGGGGCCCTCCAGTGTAATGGGGCCGGGCGCACTGGAAGCTGACCGGAAGATTACTTTTCCGTAATCCTGCGGGCGCGTCGCCCAGCGCGCTCCGCGCATCCCGAAGACGCTCACCGCCGCGAAGCCGCGCATGCCCAAGCTCCAGGCCGGCGTCATGACCTGCGGCGGCGAAGACGAAGCCTGGTACTACCGGCAAAACTGGCGCAGCCTACGTTTGTCAGGCCGGGAATCGCTTTGCCGGAAGGAGGAGCCGATAATGTTGGCTTGGCAGAGGGAGGAATCCGAAATGCCGGTAGAACGCAGCGGCCGTTTCATCCTTGGCATCGACGACAATTCCGGCCACGGCCAGCACCGCGCTAGCCCGCGATACCTTCTGGCAGGCGTCGGCAACGAGAATCGAGCCAAGCCCCTTGCGCCGGAACGCCGAGTCGACCGCCAATCGCCCGAGCAACGCCACCGGCACCGGATACCGTGGGAGTTTGCGCGCCAGCGATTCGGGCAGTTCAGCGCATCCGACGCTGCCCGCGCTCAGAGTGAAAAAACCCACAACCCGTCGCGAATCCTTTTCCGGCGTGGCCACGAACACGCGTGCCACGTTCTTGCGCACATCTTGCGAAGCGTAACGTCGAATGTACTCGTCGAGTGCCGCTTGTCCGCAACCGAAACCCGAAACGTCGGCCGTCGAATCGAGCGATCGAACGCGGTAGAAGGTCACCGGCGAACTTGGGCGGCGTGGCGCTTGTACGCACGCGTGAGCGCCGCATTGGGTTTCGCAGGCGCATCGAGCGCCGCGAGAAACGCCTGAAAGTCCTGTGGCTTGAGGGTGATCGACTCATGCGCCTGCACCACCTGCTCGGCCGAGGCCAGCGCATGCGAGAGTACGAACTCCGAAACGCTGACGCGGGTATAAGTGGCTGCCTTACCGAGCAGCTGACGCGCGTGGTTGTCGCAACGAATGTTGAGGCGGCCTTCCTTGAGGGTCGCGGTTCCCATGGCATGCTCCTGAGCTAACGGCCTTTAGTGTACGTCAATTGTGCGCACACAACAAGGGGCGCCCGGCGTTGTGACTCCCCCCACGAACTTCCGCGTCAAGCGTCCGCTTTGGAAGTAGGCGAATGTCGGCCCAGGGTTCTCCCCAGCCGCCCGATCACACTGCCGGCGGCGGCGCCTCCCCCTCGCGCTCAGCCGATCCGCCCCAGGGCGGGGAAGGTTTCCAGCAGCCAGTAGCTGAAGGGCGTCAGCTGCCCCGTGGCCATCGCCACGCCCATCAGGACCATGACGGCGCCGGCGACGATCTGCAGCGGGCGCCCGGCGTGGCGCAACGCCTTCAGCCGCCCGGTCAGTTCGCGCATGAACAGGGCGGCGAGGAGAAAGGGCACGCCGAGCCCCGCCGCGTAGGCCGCGAGCAGGCCGATGCCGCCCGTGCGCTGCACGGCGGCGGCGGTGAGGATGGCGCCCAGCACCGGGCCGATGCAGGGGGTCCAGCCGAAGCCAAAGGCGAGCCCCAGCACGAAGGCGCCGGCCGAATTGCCGCGCGCCAGATGCGGATGGAAGCGCCAGTCGCGGTGGAACCAGGTGACGCGCCGCGCCATGCCCAGCATGAACAGCCCGAACAGGGCGACGACGGCGCCGCCCACGAGGTTCGCCTCGTAGCGGTAGCGCAGCAGGAGTTGACCCAGGGCCGTGGCGCTCGCGCCCAGGGCGATGAAGACCACGCCGAAGCCGAGGACGAAGAAGACGCTCATGAGCCCCGCCGTGAGCCGCACGCGCAGGTCCATGGCCGGCTGGCTGCCGTGCAGGGATTGGCCCGCCACGTAGGAGACGTAGGCGGGCACCAGGGGCAGCACGCAGGGCGACAGGAAGGAAACGATTCCGGCGCCGAAGGCGGTGGCCAGGCCGAGGGCAGTGACTTCGGACATCAGCGGCCTTCTCCCGTCGCGGCCGCCGCGCCGCCGGCGCCATCGGCGCGCAGCCGGGCGATAAGCGGCTGCAGGGTCTGGGCGAGGACCTCCGGCGT
>CAYZLI010000299.1:0-2044 GCA_964479195.1 uncultured Rhodocyclaceae bacterium | reverse complement strand
TGGCGGCCCACGCCGAGCGGCTGGCCGCGCCCTCCGGCCAATTCATCCTGCCTCGCCCTTCGCCATGCTCGGCACGCTGAGACTGATCCTCGCCCTGATGGTCGCCCTGAGCCATGCCGGCGTGCGCTGGCAGGGCCTCAACCCGGGCGTCATTGCGGTGGTCGGCTTCTACGCCATCTCCGGCTACGTCATGACCGTGCTGCTGCGCCGCCACTACGGGCGGCTCGCCGAGCTGCCCCGCTTCTACGCCGACCGGGCGCTACGGCTCGCCCCGGGCTACTACGCCGTCGCCCTGCTTGCCGTCCTGGTCTTCCTCTGGCGCGGCCCCATTCCGCCCTTCCTCGAACGGGCTCCCGGCTGGACGGATTGGCTCAACAACCTCCTGGTCGTGCCCCTCAACTATTTCATGTGGAACGGCTCCGACCGCTTCGCCCTGATTCCGCCGGCCTGGTCCCTGGGCGCCGAGGTCCAGTTCTACCTCGTCTTTCCGCTCCTGCTGCTGCCGGGTCTGCGCGGCGCCGCCCTGGCCGCGAGCCTGGGCATCTACCTGCTGGCCTTCGCCGGGATCATCCAGACGGAGTGGTTCGGCTACCGCCTGCTGCCCGGCGTCCTGTTCATGTTCCTGCTCGGCTCCTGGCTGGCGGACCTGCACGCGAGCGCCGCGCCGCGCCGCGCCGGGGGGCTCGCCTGGGGCGTAGCGGCGGCGGCCGGCCTGCTCGCCCTGGCCGGTGGGGCGGCGGGCAGCCTGCCGCTGCCCTACAACCCGGAAACCCTGCTGGGCCTCGCCCTGGCACTGCCGCTGCTGCACCTTTTGGCACCCCGCGCCCGGCTCGCCTGGGACGAACAGGCGGGCGACCTGTCCTACGGCCTGTTCCTGTGCCACTTCCTCGTCTTCTGGGCCTGGCCGGGGGCGGAGCAGGGCGCCGCCGCCCTGGCCGCCCGCCTGTTCGCCGCCCTGGCGCTGGCCTTTCTCATCCACCGTGCCGTGGAAAACCCCGTCCTGGCCCTGAGGCGGCGGCTGCGCAAGGCGAAGGGAGTGTGACCGGCGTCACATCTTGTTGCGGGAATAGTGGTAAAAGGGAGTAGCGAGTAATGGATGATCGGTAGTCGGGGCACGGCCGCCGATCGGCCACCACTTGCCAGACCAGGGATAATAGGCACCCGCCCTTCGAAGAACGATAGCAATGCACCATGCCCTCCTACACTGCCGGCGCTGGCTCCTGCTGCTGCTACTGGGCCTAGCTGCACCCACGGCCCTGGCCGCCGGGGAGGTGGTGTTCGTCCGCGGCAAGGCCGTGCTGGTCGAGGCGGGCGGCGCGGAGCGGGCGCTCAAGCCCGGCGACAGCCTCAAGGCCGGCCAGTCCCTGCGCACGGGCGAGGACGGCCACGTCCACCTGCGTTTCGCCGACGGCGGCTTCGTCAGCGTGCGTCCAGGCTCGCGCTTCGTGCTGGAGGCCTACACCGTGGACGCCAGCCATCCGGAAGGCGTGGCGATCCGCTACCGGCTCGATCACGGCGTCGCCCGGACGATTACCGGGGCGGCCGTGGAGCGGGACAAGAGCCGCTTCCGCTTCAACACCCCCCTGGCCGCCATCGGCGTGCGCGGCACCGATTACGTCGTCCAGGCGGGCGCCGACTTTACCCGGGTGAGCGTCAATTCCGGGGCCGTCGTCCTCGCCCCCATCGGCGGCGGCTGCGAGGCCGCGGCCCTCGGCCCCTGCGACACCCCCGCCGCCCGCAGCCTCGGCGCCGTGCGCGACGCCTACCTGGAGTACCGCGTCGGCGCCGTGGCGCCCGAGCTGAAGCGCAGCGAGCGCAACGGCGGCTCGCCCAACACCGTGTCGCCGCCCCTGCCGGAAGAGCCGCGCACGGGGGGCAATGTGCAGCGGCGCTCCGAGGGCCCGTCCGAGCCCGTCTCGACGGTGATCGCCGAGCGGGTCAACGAAACCCTGCTGGGCGGCGTCACCCCGCCCGCGTCCGTCGTGGAGGTGCCTCCCCCGCCCCCGCCCACCGTCATCTGGGGCCGCTGGTCCAGCGTGGTCGC
>CAYZLI010000298.1:0-2073 GCA_964479195.1 uncultured Rhodocyclaceae bacterium | reverse complement strand
CGCCAATTCCGGTTGGCGTGCGCCGCCCACATAGGCCGTGAGCAGCACGTGGTCCTGGGGCGCTCGCCCGCTGAAGAGGGTCGAGGAGAAAAGCACGCCCAGCACACCACGCCGCTCGACGGTCGGCGTCAGCACGCCCAGGCCGTCGAGGGGGTGCGCGACGTCCCGCGCGCGAAAGCCCAGGGCCACCACCGCCAGGGGTGGATGTTCGAGCGTCGCGAGTTCGGAAGCCACCATCGGCGACAGAGGCTGCAATACCCGCGCTGCGGCATAGGCGGGCAGCGCGATCACAACGCCTCCGGACCAAAGCGACGCGACCTGATCGCCCTGGCGCAGCCGCAGCCGGAAGCCGCCGGGCAACGGATCGACCCCTTCGACGCGCACGCCGACACGCACGCGCCCGCCCAGGGTCCGCCTCAGCAGTCCCGGCAGCGTGCCCATGCCTTCCCGGAAGGAAAACAACTTGCGCCGGCGCGGGTCGAACTTGCCGCTCAGCATCGAGCCGCGCGCGGCAACGACGCCGCGCAGGATCGATCCGTGCGCGCGCTCCATGGGCTTCAATTGCGGAAACAACGCCGACACGCTCAATCGCTCGGGGTCCCCGGCGTACAGGCCGCCGACCAGCGGATCGAATACGTAGTCGAGCAGCTCGGCGCCGAAGCGGCGGCGCACGAAACCGGCGACCGTCTCGTCCGCGGGTTCCGGGCGGATGAACGGTTCGGCCAGCAGGCGCAGCCGCCCGCGAAGGGAAAAGAAATTCGAGGAGAAGAAGCCGAAGGGGTCGAGGGGCAGGCCGCGCACGCGGCCGCCGCGCACCAGGTAGCGCTGCCGCACCTTGTCGCCGCGTCCGATCCGCTCACCCGTCAGACCCAGCGCCGCGATGAGCGCCTCCGCACCCGGCGCGGGCGAGATCATGCTGTTCGGCCCGTGCTCCACGAGGAATCCGTCGCGGCGCTCGGTGTGGATGCGCCCGCCGGGCGCCTGCCGGCGATCCAGCACCACCACGTCATGGCCGGCGCGCACGAGCGCGTGCGCGGCGGTGAGGCCGGAGATGCCGGCGCCGATGACGGCGATGGTGGTGTTGATGGGGGAGTCCATGGGCATGCCCGCCCGGTGAGCAAGAGGCATGCCTCGGCACAGTCATGTCATTCCCGCACAAGCGGGAATCCAGTGTCGTTCTGAAAGTCGCTGGATCCCCGCCTACGCGGGGATGACCGAGAGCTGCGCCCTCGGTCAATTTCTGTTCACCGCGGTTGAAATCTGACCAGCGGCGACTTTGAGAATCGTCAAAAAAGACCGCCATATCCTCTTGCGATTTGACCTGGGTCAACTTTTCGCGCGTGGCACACCGGTTGCTTTTAGGCACGCAGCAGTTCTGCGCTCGAAGATTTTTCACGGAGGAATACTTTATGAGTAAAGCATTTACCGGCTGCGCCCTCGCCCTCGGCGCCCTGTTCCTGTCACAGGCTTCTTTCGCCTATGAAGGCGGCGCCGCGGGCGGCGGCAAGATCACGGGCAAGGTCGCCTTCAAGGGCGCTGCCCCCGCCGCCAAGAAACTGCCCATCACCAAGGACAACGCGGTGTGCGGCAACGGCGAGCGGGAGATCGTCGAGGTGAACGCCAAGGGCGGCAGCCTCGCCGGCGCCGTCGTCTATGTGGCGAAGATCGAGAAGGGCAAGCCCTGGGGCGACGTGGAGAAGCCGGTGCTGGACCAGAAGGGCTGCAGGTTCGCCCCCGACGTGACGGTGGTGAAGAAGGACGCCGACCTCACCGTGCGCAACTCCGATCCGGTGCTGCACAACATCCACACCTACGAAATCATCGGCGCCGTGCGCCGCACCATGTTCAACGTGGGCCAGCCCGACAAGGGCGACATGAAGCAGCCGGTGAAAGTCCGCCGCGCCAACGTGGTGAAGATCGAGTGCGACGCCCACGACTTCATGCATGCCTGGGCCTTCGCCGCGGAGAACCCCTATGCCGCCGTCACCAAGGAGGACGGCTCCTTCACCCTCGACGGCCTGCCCGACGGCACCTACGAGGTGAAGGCCTGGCACCCGGTGCTGGGCGAGAAGA
>CAYZLI010000297.1:0-2149 GCA_964479195.1 uncultured Rhodocyclaceae bacterium | reverse complement strand
GTTGGGGTTGTAGGTCTTCTGCACCAGGCCGTAGGCCTTGACGCAGCACTTGCCCGCCCCCGGATGCACGGCGGCGCCGGCGAAGTTGGGCTCCACCTCGGTGGCCACCCCGTCCTCGACCTTGACGGTCAACAGATCCGGGCCGGCCACGCACTGGTAGCAATATTGGGGAACCTTGCGCACTACGTTCGACATACGGTGTTCAGGCCGACTTGAGCTTGGCGGCCTTGGCGGCGACCTTCCCGCGCAGTTTCTCCACGTCGACCACGAAGCGGCTGTGCTCGCCGCGGCTGATCTCCTCGGCGTCGTCCCGGGCCACCGTGGCGAAGCTCACCTTGCGGCCCTCAACGGCTGTGACCGTGACGGTGATCTCCACGTTCATGCCCAGCAGCGTAGCCCCGCCATGGGAGAGGCTGATGCCGATGCCGACCGAGTCCTCGCCCGCATCGGTGTAGCCCAAGAGGAACTCGCGGCAGGCGATCTCCACGTCGCGCACCAGCTCCGGGGTGGCATAGACCCGCAACTCCTCGCCGAGGAAATCGATGGTGCGCGGCTTGTCTATCGTGATACGGCGCATGGCATTTGACCCGATGGTAATGTCTTTCATTGTCTCCTCCTCGGCAGGCTTGTGATATCCGTCTTGCGGCCTATTGGTGCGGGTCGAAGGCACCTTTAGCGTGCTGCACCGCAACACGTCTGATGATTCACTTTGTTAAGTCGTTATAGCATCATTTGTATCACGTCGTCCACCACGGCGACGGCGGGTTGACTCAGATCAACCCGCAGGGGAATGACCCTACGTAGCATGCGGGGTTGGGGGAGACACGATAAAATCGCCTTGCACGGCGCCTCCCGGCGCCGCGTCGAGCGGAAGAACCGGAGGAGGAGAAAAATGGGCTTTACGGCCGCCCTCGCAGGCGTGTACGACCCCATCGAGACCGCGTCGCGCGACCAGCTCGCCGCCCTGCAACTCGCCCGCATGCAGTGGTCCATCGCGCACGCCTACGCCAACGTCGAGCACTTCCGCCGCAAGTGCCAGGCCGCCGGCGTCGAGCCGGGCGAGCTGAAGGAACTCGCCGACCTGGCCAAGTTCCCCTTCACCACCAAGGGCGACCTGCGGGAAACCTACCCCTTCGGGCTGTTCGCCGTGCCCCGGGGGCGGGTGGCGCGCATCCACGCCTCCAGCGGCACCACCGGACGGCCGACCGTGGTCGGCTACACGAAGGCCGACATCGCCATGTGGTCCGAGGTCATGGCCCGCTCCATCCACGCCGCGGGCGGGCGGCCCGGCGACATCGTCCACAACGCCTACGGCTACGGCCTGTTTACCGGCGGCCTGGGCATGCACTACGGCGCCGAGCGCCTGGGCTGCACCGTCGTCCCCATGTCCGGCGGGCAGTCCGAAAAGCAGGTCCAGCTCATCACCGACTTCAAGCCGGACATCATCTGCGCCACCCCCTCCTACATGCTGGCCCTGGCCGAGGAGTTCCAGCGCCAGGGCATCGACCCGGCGAGTTGCAGCCTGCGCATCGGCCTGTTCGGTGCCGAGCCCTGGACCAACGAGATGCGCCGGGAAATCGAGGCCTTGTTCCACATCGACGCCGTCGATTGCTATGGCCTCTCCGAGGTGATAGGCCCGGGCGTGGCCATGGAGTGCGTGGAGACCAAGGACGGCCCCCACGTCTGGGAGGACCACTTCTACCCGGAGATCATCGACCCGGCCACGGGCGAGGTGCTGCCCGACGGCGCTTTCGGCGAACTGGTGTTCACCTCGCTCACCAAGGAGGCCATGCCGGTGATCCGCTATCGCACCCGCGACCTGACGCGCCTGCTGCCCGGCACGGCGAGATCGATGCGCCGGCTGGACAAGATCACCGGCCGCTCGGACGACATGCTCATCATCCGCGGCGTGAACGTCTTCCCCAGCCAGATCGAGGAGCTGATCCTCCAGCAGGCGGCCCTGGCCCCCCACTACGTGCTGGAAGTCACCCGGGAGCACCACCTGGACGAGATCGCGGTGCTGGTGGAGATGAAGCCGGAACTGGGCGACTGCGACGCGGCCACACGCGACAAGGCCGCCGCCGAGCTGCAGCACCACATCAAGTCCTACGTGGGCATTTCCTGCCGGGCGCGCATCGTGGCCGTGGGC
>CAYZLI010000296.1:0-2193 GCA_964479195.1 uncultured Rhodocyclaceae bacterium | reverse complement strand
AGATCATGTTGTTCACCCAGGTGCCGCGGGTGTGCTGGTTGAAGCCCATGGTCCAATAGGAGGTGACCTTGGTCTTCGGATCGGCGTACAGCTTCGCCAGCGCCTCCAGCTTGTCCTTGGGCACGCCGGAGAGCTGCGAGGTGTATTCCAGCGTGTATTCCGAGACCAGCTTCTTGAAGTCGTCGAAGGTGGCGGGATCCATCTTGTCCGGGGCGCCCTTGGGCTTGCCGTCGGCGCCGGGATAGCCGTTGTTGTTGGCCACCTGCTCCAGCGGATGATTCGGGCGCAGGCCGTAGCCGATGTCCGTCACGCCCTTGGTGAAGCCGACAAAGTTCTTGACGAACTCCTGGTTCACCGCGTTGTTCTGGATGATGTGGTTGCAGATGTAGTTGAGGATGGCCAGGTCCGTCTGCGGCTTGAAGATGAGTTCCGCGTCCGCCCCCTCCGTGGTGCGATGGGCAAAAGTGGACAGCACGTGCACCTTGACGTGGGCGGCGCTCTGACGGCGGTTGGTGATGCGCGACCAGAGGATGGGGTGCATCTCGGCCATGTTGGAGCCCCACAGCACGAAGGCGTCGGCGTGCTCGGCGTCGTCATAGCAGCCCATGGGCTCGTCGATGCCGAAGGTGCGCATGAAACCGGCCACGGCGGAGGCCATGCAGTGGCGGGCGTTGGGGTCGATGTTGTTGGTGCGGAAGCCGGCCTTCATGAGCTTCACCGCGGCGTAGCCTTCCCAGACTGTCCACTGGCCCGAGCCGAACATGCCGACGGCCGTCGGACCCTTCGCCTTGAGGGTGGCCTTGACCTTCTCTTCCATGATGTCGAAGGCCTGCTTCCAGGAGATCGGCGCAAACTCGCCGTTCTTGTCGAACTTGCCGTCCTTCATGCGCAGCAGCGGCGTGGTGAGGCGGTCCTGGCCGTACTGGATCTTGGCGAGGAAGTAGCCCTTGACGCAGTTGAGGCCCTTGTTCACCGGCGCATCCGGGTCGCCCTGGGTGGCGACGATGCGTCCGTCCTTGACGCCGACGAGCACGCCGCAGCCGGTGCCGCAGTAGCGGCACGCGCCCTTGTCCCAGCGGATGCCGTCCGCCCCCTGCGCCAGCGCTTCGTTGACAGGCAGGGTGATGCCGGCCGCAGCCGCCGCGGCCGCAGCCGCGTTGGCCTTGATAAATTCGCGTCGCGTCAATTTCATTTCAGGCCTCCTTGTGAGGATCGGATTCGAATTGGTGGTAGACCAGGGCGGCGGACAGGACGCCTTCGAGCGTATTGATGCGGTCGAAGGTATGGGCGGTCTCGCCCTCGCTGTCGGCTTCGATGGTGATGACGAACTTGCCGTCCGCCGTGGCGGCGTGAATTTCAATGCCGGGAAGGCCCTGCAGGCGGCCGCGCACCGCGTCGAGCTGGCCGCGGCGGGCGTTTACGATGACGCTGGAGATATTCATCTGCGGGCGAAAAAAGACCATTGCTGCAACATGGATTAACGCACATGCTAGTCCAATGGCCGCGCCGACTGTATTGATGAATGTCAATTTTCCGACCAAATACTGTCGCTTACCGGAATCGCCCGGCGACCGCCCGTGGATTTGCGGATGACCCTGATCTATAGTCGCGGAGCACAGGCATGGTTGGCGAGAAGGGATCGCCCGTCATCCCCGAACATTCACCTATCAGCGATGACCGACAAGACGCCCCCTCACTCATCCAAGCGAAAGCCGCGCGCGCAGCTTCGCTTCGTGCTGGCGCCCGACATCGCCATGGGCCCGGGCAAGGCCGCCCTGCTGGAGCACATCCGGGACACCGGCTCCATCTCCGCAGCAGGGCGCAGGATGGAAATGAGCTATAAGCGCACCTGGCAGATGGTCGAGTCGATGAACCGCTGTTTCCGCAGCCCCCTGGTGGAGACGGCGAAAGGCGGCGCGGGCGGCGGTGGCGCGCAGCTCACGCCGCTGGGCGAGCAGGTGCTGGCCCGCTATCGCCGCATGGAGGCGCTCGCGGCCAAGGCCGTCGCCCGCGAGCTGGCCGGCTTTCATCGCCTCTTGACGCGGCGCCAGCCAAGCGCGAATTGACACTCCGCGCGGGGCGACGTTATAGTCGGCGCGTCATATCGAAGCAGAACGGGGAGGATCACACCTTGCGTCGCATCATGCTGGCGAGCCCCGTGCGTGCCCTGGCCGCGCTTGCCGTTGCCCTGCT
>CAYZLI010000295.1:0-2204 GCA_964479195.1 uncultured Rhodocyclaceae bacterium | reverse complement strand
GATCTCGTCGCGCCGGCCGAAGCCGGCCGCGTTGTCGATGAAATAGAGGCGCTCCGGCACGAGCTTGTACCAGTGCACCTTGGCCAGGGCCTTGACGATCGCCGCCGGCGCCTCGGCCAGCTTGCCGACGACGGGGAATTTCTCGCCGTACAGGAGGCGGGCGCGCTCTGCCTCGGCCCCGGAAATCTCCACGGCGCGACCCTCCAGTTGCACGCCCTTGATCTGCGGCCAATCCGCGTAGTCCTCCTGGATCGTGGCGGCCACGCGCGGGCTGTCGGCCAGGGCGCGGGCATGGCGGCTGCCGGGGGAGGACAGGAAGTAGAGGGTGAAGCCGTCGGCCGCGTAGAAGACCGCCGCCGCCCAGGGGCCGGCGGCATCCAGGGTGGCCAGGGTCATCACGTGGTGGGCACGCAGGTAGGCCTGCGCCCGCTCACGCGGCTCCGGGCTCATCGGGGCTGCTCGGGCGGCCCGGGATCGGCTTCGGGCTGGGCGCCCTCGTGCAGCCGCTTCAGGCGGTAGGCGAGCTGCGGCCGCGTCAGGCCGAGCATGCGGGCCGCCGAGGAAAGGTTGCCGCGCGCCTTGTCGACGGCGGTCTCCAGCAGCATGGCCTCGACCTGCTCCAGGGTCAGGATGCCGTTGAAGACGGCCTCGCACAGGCTCTTGCCGGCTTCCCAGGGATGGACGCCCAGGTCCCCGTTGTGGTCCAGGCCGAACTCCCGGGCGGGCTCGTCGCCGCAGGCCGTGAACAGGTGGTTCACCTCGATGCGCGTGCCGCTCGGCGCCAGGATCACGCCCCGCTCGATCATGTTCTGCAGCTCGCGGATGTTGCCCGGCCAGGGGTAGGTGAGCAGTGCCCGCTTCGCCTTGTCGGTGAAGCCGCGCAGCTTCTTGCCGTGGATGGCGGAGAACTTCTCCAGGAAGCGCTTGGCCAGCATGGAGATGTCTTCCTTGCGCTCGCGCAGCGGCGGAATGTCGATCTGGTAGGCGTTGAGCCGGTAGTACAGGTCGGAGCGGAAGCGGCCTTCCTTCACCAGTTGCCGCAGGTTGCCGTTGGTGGCGGCGACCAGGCGCACATTGATCTTGCGCGTCTTCTGGTCGCCGATGCGCTCCAGCTCGCCCTCCTGCAGCACGCGTAGCAGCTTGGCCTGGGCTGAGAGCGGCAGGTCGCCGATCTCGTCGAGGAACAGCGTGCCGCCGTTGGCCCGCTCGAAGCGTCCGGGGCGCGAGACCAGGGCCCCCGTGTAGGCGCCCTTCTCGACGCCGAACAGCTCGGATTCCACCAGTTCATGCGGGATGGCGGCGCAGTTGATGGCGACGAAGGCCTCATTGCGGCGCGGCCCCATGTCGTGCAGGGCGCGGGCGAACAGTTCCTTGCCCACGCCCGTTTCGCCCAGGAGCAGCACGGTGATCTGGCTCGCCGCGGCCTGCCGCAGCAGCTCGTAGGCGGCGCGAAAGCCGGGCGAATTGCCCACCATGTCGGCCGGCAGCTTTTCCTTCTCGCTGATGGTGGAGCGCAGGTGCCCCACCTGGGTCTGCAGGTCGATCAACTGCTCGGCGATCGACTCGGGGGTGAAGAAGCGCATGTGCTGATCCGCGTCCTCCCATTCCTCGACCGGCTTGCCGACGATGCGGCAGTTGGCGTGGCCGGCGCCGCTGCATTCGACTTCCTTGTAGAGGATCGTCCGGCCCATGAAGGCCGAGGTGTAGCCGCAGGCGTAGCCGATCTGGGTCCAGCACACGGGCTCGGAATGGATGCCGAAATAGCGCCGGTGCGACTGGCCCTCCCAGGAATTCTCCCAGAGGAACTCGCCGTAGAACTGGCCCTTGGCGCGGTCCAGTTCCAGCTTGATCGGCGTGACGCGGACGATGCCCTCCAGGGTATGCAAGCGCGGGCCGGTCATGAAGGCCTCGACGTCGTCGGCGCTCTCGGCGCGGCTGCGGGCGAGCTCGGCATCGCGCACGCCGGAGGCGTAACCCATGCGGGTGAGCAGCCCCTGGGCACGTTCCATGCCCAGGGTGTCGATCAACTCCTTGCGTAGCGACGCCTGCGCCTCGGCATGGACCAGGAGCATGCGGTGCTCGTGCAGCCAGATCTCGCCGGTTTCGGCGCAAAAATGCACATGGGCGCGCAGGTCATCCCCGGCCGCGCGCCCGATCCTGTGGAGCTTGGTCATGGCCTCGCCCTCCTCCGAACCAAGCACTGT
>CAYZLI010000294.1:0-2209 GCA_964479195.1 uncultured Rhodocyclaceae bacterium | reverse complement strand
TGAAACTGGTAACCGCAATCATCAAGCCGTTCAAGCTTGACGAGGTGCGCGAGGCGCTGGCCGCGGTCGGCGTGTCGGGCATCACCGTCACCGAAGTGAAGGGCTTCGGCCGGCAGAAGGGCCACACGGAACTCTACCGCGGCGCCGAATACGTGGTGGACTTCCTGCCCAAGGTGAAGGTCGAGGCCGCCGTCAAGGACGAGCTGCTCGAGCAGGTCATCGAGGCCATCGAGAAGTCGGCCAGCACCGGCAAGATCGGCGACGGCAAGATCTTCGTCTTCGATCTCGAACAGGTCGTTCGCATCCGCACCGGCGAGACCGGCGTGGAAGCGCTCTAAGGGAGATATTCATGAAGAAACTGATCGCTATCGTGCTCACGGCCTGCGCCGTCGCCTTCGGCGGCACGGTCCAAGCCGAGGAGAAGGCCGCCCCGGCGGCGCCCGCCGCAGCCCCGGCCGCTGCCCCCGCAGCCGAGGCCGCCCCGGCCGGCGCCGTCACGGCCGCCGTCGCCGCTCCGGCGGAAGCCGCCCCGGCCGCCGCCCCGGCCCCGGTGCCGAACAAGGGCGACACGGCCTGGCTCATCGTCGCCTCGGCCTTCGTCATCCTCATGTCCATCCCCGGACTGGCCATGTTCTACGGCGGCCTGGTGCGCTCGAAGAACATGCTCTCGGTGCTGATGCAGGTCTTCGTCGTCTTCTCGTTGATCAGCGTGCTGTGGGTGGTCTACGGCTACAGTCTCGCCTTCACCGAGGGCAACGCCTTCTTCGGCAGCTTCGACAAGCTGTTCATGAAGGGCATGACGCCGGATTCGGTCGCCGCCACCTTCAGCAAGGGCGTGGTGATCCCCGAGTTCGTCTATGTGGTGTTCCAGGGGGCCTTTGCCGCCATCACCTGCGGCCTGATCGTCGGCGCCTTCGCCGAGCGCATCAAGTTCTCCGCGGTGCTGCTGTTCATGGTGATCTGGTTCACCTTCTCCTACGTGCCGATGGCGCACATGGTGTGGTACTGGGCGGGTCCGGACGGCTACGTGGATGCGGCTGCGGCCGAGAAACTCGGCGCCACGGCGGGCTTCCTGTTCCAGAAAGGGGCGCTCGATTTCGCCGGCGGCACGGTGGTGCACATCAATGCCGCGATGGGCGGCCTGGTCGGCGCCTACGTGCTTGGCAAGCGCGTCGGCTACGGCAAGGAGTCCATGGCCCCGCATTCCCTGACCACCACCATGATCGGCGCCTCGCTCCTGTGGTTCGGCTGGTTCGGCTTCAACGCCGGCTCGGCCCTGGAAGCCAACGGCATCGCGGCGCTGGCCTTCATCAACACCTGGGTCGCCACCGCCTGCGCGGCGCTGTCCTGGATGTTCGTCGAGTGGATGATGAAGGGCAAGCCCTCCATGCTGGGTGCGGCTTCCGGCGCGGTGGCGGGCCTGGTGGCCATCACCCCGGCCTGCGGCTTCGTCGGCGTCATGGGCGCCATCGTCATCGGTCTGCTGGCCGGCGTGATCTGCCTGTGGGGCGTAAATGGCCTGAAGCGCCTGCTCGGCGCCGACGACTCGCTCGACGTGTTCGGCGTGCACGGCGTGGGCGGCATCCTGGGGGCGACGCTCACCGGCGTCTTCGCCGCGCCGAGCCTGGGCGGCACCGGGGTCTGGGACTACGTCGCCAACAAGGTCGCCGACGGCTACTCCATCATGGACCAGGTCATCATCCAGCTCACCGGCGTGGGCACGACCATCGTCTGGTCCGGCGTGGTGGCCTTCGTCGCCTACAAGATCGTGGACATCGTCATCGGCCTGCGCGTGGCGGAAGAGGAAGAGCGCGAGGGTCTGGACGTCACCTCCCACGGGGAGACCGCGTACCACATGTAACCGCTCCTCCTCTGCGGTTTTTGGCGGGCGCCAGCCCTCATCCCTAGCCCTTCTCCCGCAAGCGGGAGAAGGGAACACGAAGCACCCCTCTCCACATGTGGAGAGGGGATGGGGGTGAGGACGGGCGCCCGCTTTTTTTTGGCTCCGGCCGGGAGAGGAGTACCATCGGGGCCGCCCAGGGAGGCACGCGTTAAGGCTTGGTTAACGTGCCGGCCCCATGCTTTCGTCCTATGGATGCCCGCCCATGAACAACTTCAAACGGCAAGCCGCCATCCGCATCGCCCTGGTAACCGTCGCGCTATCCGCCTTGGCAAGCCCCGCCGCCTGGATCGTGTCGCGGGAAAACGC
>CAYZLI010000293.1:0-2210 GCA_964479195.1 uncultured Rhodocyclaceae bacterium | reverse complement strand
GCCAACCCTCAGCGTCCGCCGCGGCGGGCATTCCAACCATTGATTCCCCGGGAGACACCCATGAAGCCCTTGCTCGCGTCCGTCACCATCGCCCTCGCTTCCTTGGCCGGCTACGCCCACGCCCACGGCGACGCGGCCCATGCCAAGAAGCCGCCCGCGGCCCGCGCCAAGGCCGAGCAGCATTCCTTCGGCATCGCCGGCGACCCGAAGGAGGTCACCCGCACCATCGTTTTCGACATGAGCGACCAGATGCGCTTCGACCCCTCGCACATCGAGGTCAAACAGGGCGAAACCCTGCGCCTGGTGGCGCGCAACGGCGGCAAGGTGATGCACGAGATGGTGCTCGGCACGATGCAGGACCTGAACAAGCACTCCGATCTCATGAAGAAATTCCCCGGCATGGAGCACGACTCTCCCCACATGGCCCACGTCGCCCCCGGCAAGACCGAGGAGATCGTCTGGCGCTTTAACCGGGCGGGCCGGTTCCACTTCGCCTGCCTCATCGCCGGTCACTTCGACGCGGGCATGGTGGGCACGGTGACGGTCAGTCAATTCCAATAGAGGTATGAGTCTGAGCGATCGGTTTTGACTTTGACCTTTTTGTCAAATCCGACCGAGGTCTGTGGAGCTTGTGGGCAGAGGGGCGCGCGGTGGATAACGGCTTCATCGTTATCCACGGCAAGCGCCCCGGTTCGCCGCCAGGCGAACTGTCCACAAATCCACAGACCCCCGAGGGGGGAGTCTGAAGTCTTCAGGCCGCGCTCCTGGATCGTTTGTGGATGAAAAGGAAGAGTTGCTGCCGGGCCTCGTTGAGCCGGGCGGCGGCCGCGTTGTCGCTGAGTTGGACCGCCTCGCGCTGGAGGGCTTCCAGCGTGATACCGGGCTTCAAGAAGCGCTTGACGCGCTCGATGCCCACGAGCTTCTCCAGGGGCGTCATGACCAGGCGCTGCGGATAGCGCTTTCGGATCCGCCCCTTCGGGTCGATCACCTCCTCGGCGAACAGGCAGGGCCGGTGGAAACTGACATACGGGTTCAGGTGCTCGGCGCAGAAGGCATTGACCTCGCCGGCAAAGCGCTGCGGGATGTGGGCGTAGCCCAGGTGCTTGCGCACGAGCGCCCCGTTCTTGGTCTCCGCCAGCCCGTTGTCGTTGGAGCGGCGCGGGCGCGACTTGGTGAATTCCACCCGGAGCTTCTCCAAGAGCTTGGCCACCGTGTGGTTGATGTACTCCGAGCCGTTGTCGGCATGAAAGCCCAGCACCCGGAAGGGAAAGCCCGCCAGCAGCGCCTCGATCACCGGCAGGAGGTAGGCTTCGCTGATCTTCTCGGAGGTGGCCACCAGCTCCCACTGCGTGACGCAGTCGACGGCATTGATGTGATAGACGCCCTTCACGCCATCCTGCTCGCCCTGATGCACGCTGTCGATGCGGATGAAGCCGGGGCGCCCCTCGGGCGCCGGTGCCCGGCGGGCCCCGATCGCCACCTGGGTCGGCCGGGTCTTGGTCCAGTGGCGCCGCCGCTCGGTGTAGCCGGCGCGCTTCCTGAGGTTGTACAGATGCGCCGTCGAGATCCTCGCCAAGCGCTCGTAGCGGGCGTCGCCGTAGGTGGCGAGCGCGCGCAACATCAGGTGCCGGGTGGCCGGTCCCGAGAGCGTGCCGTGCAGACTGTCCGTTTCGGCCAGCAGCGCCACGTCCGCGTCCGTGAAGCGGCGGGCAAAGCCCTGTGCCGGCGCCCGGTACGCCTTCTTGAGCGGCCCGGCCAGGGCACGCTTGATCAGGCGCGTGAGCTGCTGGCGCGAGTAGCCCGTGGTGCGCACGAGGTAGCGCAGCACCAGCCCCTTGTCGGCCCGCCCGAGCCGGCCATAGCCGAAGCGGCGCACTACCGCCTCGATGTGCCCGTAGCGATCCTCGTCTTGCCCGCATCCTTGAAACTCGACTCCCGCCGTCCCTTCCAGAAACCGGCGCAATTGCGCCAGCGTGACCAGCTTCACTTCGTTCATATCGATCACCATGCTCCCGATGATCGATCCGTTCGCGCCGCTTCAGACTCATACCTCGGTGGAAATACGCACCCTCTCCAGACTCATACCATGTTGGAAAAGACTCGGTCAAGTAGGCCGCGCGCCGAATGTGGTATCCTGCGGCGCGTAGTCGCAGCCCAAGTAGCCTACTCCCATGAAGCTTGCACGGCCCTGGCGCCGCTTCCTGTCGGTC
>CAYZLI010000292.1:0-2246 GCA_964479195.1 uncultured Rhodocyclaceae bacterium | reverse complement strand
CAGCGCGAGCTTCACTTACTCAGACCGGTTCGTCGTCCCCGCGAAAGCGGGGACCCAGCGGCTCATGATAGCGACGCTGGATTCCCGCTTTTGCGGGAATGACAAGTCGTCTGCGGCTGCCGTCAACTGCTTTCCGAAGCGTCAGAAACATTGGCTTGATTGATCTGTTGCTACCTTCATTCCACCAGCCGGCGCGCGTCGGCGACGTGGTCGCGATAGGCCTCGAAGATGTGGCGTAGCGCCGTCGGCATGTCCACCGTGGGCGTCCAGCCCAGGTCGGCGCAGGTGTTGTCGATCCGGGGCACGCGGTTCTGCACGTCCTGGTAGCCCTGGCCGTAGTACTCGCCGGAGGTGGTCTCCAGCATCCGCACCTTGGCCGCCGTATCGCGGTATTCGGGGTACTGGGCGGCCATCTCCAGCATCATGGTGGCGAGCTCGCGCACCGAGTAGTTGTTCTTCGGGTTGCCGATGTTGTAGATCCGGCCGCTCGCCACCCCACCCTTGTTCTCGATGATCTTCATCAGCGCATCGATGCCGTCGTCGATGTAGGTGAAGGCGCGCTTCTGCTGCCCGCCGTCCACCAGCTTGATGGGCTCGCCGCGCACGATGTGGCCGAGGAACTGGGTGATGACCCGGGAGGAGCCTTCCTTGGGCGTGTTGATGGAATCGAGCCCGGCGCCGATCCAGTTGAAGGGGCGGAACAGGGTGTAGTCCAGGCCCTCCTGCTGGCCGTAGCCGGCGATGACCCGGTCCATCAACTGCTTGGCGCAGGCGTAGATCCAGCGCGGCTTGTTGATGGGGCCGTAGATGAGGGGCGAGTTCTCCGGGTCGAACTCGGCGTCGGTGCACATGCCGTAGACCTCGGAGGTGGAGGGGAAGATGACGCGCTTCCCGTACTGGACGGCGGCGCGGATGATGGGCAGGTTGGCCTCGAAGTCCAGCTCGAAGACCCGCAGCGGCTCCCGCACATAGGTGGCCGGCGTGGCGATGGCCACCAGCGGCAGCACCGTGTCGCATTTCTTGACGTGGTAGGCGATCCACTCCTTGTTGATGGTGATGTCGCCCTCGAAGAAGTGGAAGCGCTTTTCGGGCAGCAGGTCGCCGATGCGGTCGGTCTGCATGTCCATGCCATAGACCTCCCAGTCCGTGTCGGCGATGATGCGCTGGGAGAGGTGGTGGCCGATGAAGCCGTTGACGCCGAGGATGAGGACTCTTTTCATGTGAGGGGTGCGCAGTGAGGAGTGAGGGGTAGCGGCAAGCAGGCAAGGCGGCTCGCCGCGTCCAGTGGCTTGTCGTTCCATTGCGCGTCGATCAGGCGCAGCAGCAGCCCGTCGCCGCATTGGGCGTGGAGTCTTTCGCCGCGCGCGAAAAGGCAGGGCGCGGCGCAGGGGCCCCGCTCGCCCGTGGGGTGCAGGGAGCGCAGCACGCGCAGCCGGCCCCCGGGCAGATCGGAGAAGGCACCGGGATAGGGCGGCGCCACGGCGCGGATGAGGTTGTGCACTTCCTGGGCCGGCCGGGCCCAGTCGATGCGGCCGTCCTCCGGCTTGCGGCCGCCGAAATAGGCGCCCCGGGACAGGTCCTGCTCCGCATGGGGCGCGCTGCCGGAGACCAGCCCGGGCAGCGCGCCGTCCAGGGCCATCTCGGCGGCCAGGGTCACCTTGTGGAAGACCTCCAGGGCCGTGTCGTCGGGAAGAATGGGCACGGCCTGCTGGGCGACGATGGCGCCGGCGTCCGGTTTTGCGACCATGCGGTGCAGCGTGGCGCCGGTCTCCCGCTCGCCGCGCAGGACGGCCCAGTTCACCGGCACGCGCCCACGGTATTTGGGCAGGAGCGAGCCGTGCATGTTGTAGGCGCCGCGGGAAGCCAGGGCGAGCAGCCGCGTGCCGAGCATCTGCCGGTAGTAGAAGGAGAAGAGGAAATCCGGCCTCAGGGCGGCGATGCGCTCCACCACGTCCTCGGCGTTGGGGTCCTCGGGCGCAATGGCCGGGATGCCGTGCCAGGCCGCCAGCTGCGCCACGCTGTTGAACCAGATGGTTTCCTTCGGACTGTCCCGGTGCGTGACCACCAGCGGCACCTCGATGCCGTGGGCGAGCAGCACCGACAGGCAGCGCACGCCGACGTTGTGGTAGGCGAAGACGACGGCCTTGGTCATTTCGCGGCGGGATCGTTCCGTTCCAGGACCGCGTCCACAAGATAGCGCGGCCGGTGGCGCACCTGCTGGTAGATGCGGCCGACGTATTCGCCCA
>CAYZLI010000291.1:0-2252 GCA_964479195.1 uncultured Rhodocyclaceae bacterium | reverse complement strand
GGTTTGACAGGGATGCGGGTGCTTATGACAATTCCGGAGAATCTTCTTAACCGGCAAGGCGCTTTGCAGCGCCCGGCCCGCCCGGATTCGGCAACTCGCGGGAAAACAGTCACTTTCCTGGATTGGCACGAATCCTGTTAGGAAGATTCCGGAAATTCTCATAAGCTGCGGAAGGGATGGCCATGGAAACCTTGCCGAACGACTGGCTGGCGCTGACGCTGCTGGTCTTCACCCTGGGGGCGAAGCACGGCCTGGACGCCGACCACCTGGCCACCATCGACGGCCTGACGCGCTTCAATGCCCGCGGCAACCCGCGCCTGGCGCGCTGGTGCGGCTTCCTGTTCTCCCTGGGCCACGGCGGGGTGGTCATGGCCGTCGCCCTGGCGGTGGGCGCGGCCACGCAACGCTGGGCGGTGCCGGCGTGGATGGAAGACCTCGGCGCGGGGATGTCCATCGCCTTCCTGGTCCTGCTGGGCGTCATGAACCTGGCAGCCGTGCTGGCGACGCGCCCCGGTGAGGTGGTCCGGCCGGTGGGTCTGAAAGGGCGCTTCCTCGGGCGCCTGCAGCGCACCGGCAACCCCGCCCTGATCGCCGCAGTGGGTGCGCTGTTCGCCCTGTCCTTCGACACCATGAGCCAGGCGGCGCTGTTCGCCGTCACCGGCACCCAGTTCGGCGGCGTGGCCCACGTGCTCACACTCGGCCTGCTCTTCATGCTCGGCATGCTGCTCATGGACGGCATCAACGGCCTGTGGATCTTGCGCCTCATTCGCCGCGCCGACCGCATGGCCTGCATCGCCTCCCGCGTCATGGGCCTCGCCATCGCCGCGCTCTCGCTGGCCATCGCCGCCTTCGGCGCGGCGAAGTACGCTTCGCCGGTGGTGGACGCCTGGTCCGACGGCAAGGAACTCGCCTTCGGCCTGTCCTTCATCGCCGTGGTGGCGCTGAGCTTCCTCTGCGCCGTGCGGCTCGGGCGTAACGAGCCGGCGAAGGGCTACTCCTCGTAGCTCTTCGTAGGCGGCGTTCGGGTCGTTACGCCGCTACCCTCCGGTGGCAGACATCACGCGGACGATCTGCTGAGGCCGTTCGCGGAATTCGTGGCGCCAGGGTTTGCTGCGCAGGCCCGCCAGCAGCGCTTCTTCCAGTTCCGTGTCGCTGCCGTGGGCCCGCAGCAGACTGCGGAAATCCACGGAATCCTCCTGCCCCAGGCACAGGTGCAGCGTGCCATCTACGGACAGCCGCACCCGGTTGCAGGTCTCGCAGAAGTGTTGGGAGATGGGCGTGATGAAGCCGATCTGGAAGCGTCCGTCGCGCGAGACCAGGTAGCGCGCCGGTCCGCCGCCGGGAATCAAGCCATCCACCAGGCCGAAGCGGCTGCGCAGGCGCTGCTGCACCGGGCGCAGGTCGAGGAAGCCCGCGCTGCGGCCCGCCTCGCCCACCGGCATGGTCTCGATCAGGCGCAGCACGAAGCCGCGTTCCATGCAGTAGGCCGCCATGGCCAGGATGTCCTCGTCCGTGGTGCCGGCCAGGGCCACCATGTTGAGTTTGATGAGGCGGAAGCCTTCCTCGCGGGCAGCCTCCAGCCCTTCGAGGACTTGCGGCAGCACATCCCGCCTGCAGATGGCTCGCACCCGCTCGCGATCCAGGGAGTCCAGGCTGACGTTGAGCCGCGTGACGCCGGCGCGCTTCAGTTCCGCCGCGTACTTCGCCAGTCGCGTGCCGTTGGTCGATAGCGAAAGATCGTCGACGCCGGGCAGCGCCGCCAGGCGGCGGACGAGCTGGGACAGGTTCCGGCGAAGCAGGGGCTCGCCCCCCGTGAGCCGGATGTGCTTTAGTCCGAGGCGGGCGAAGACAGCCAGCACGCGCTCGATCTCGTCGAAGCTCAGCCAGTGTTCCGGCTCGCCGTAGCCCTTGAAGCCCTCCGGCATGCAATAGGAGCAGCGCAGGTCGCAGCGGTCCGTGACCGAGAGTCTCAGGTAATCGATGCGGCGCCCGAATCCATCCAGCAGCATGTTCATCCTCCCCGCAGACACAAAAAACGGGACGGTCCGTGGGAGAACAGACCGTCCCGTGACACAACGCAAGCTCTCCGGTCAGACGATATTGCGCGGCTTCAGGCTCATGGCCGTGAAGGAGTGCTTGTAAGGCGACTCGCCCACCTTGGTCAGCACGCCGCGGCCCAGCTTGTAGCGGTAGTTGTTGGTGACCGGATCGGGCACCGCCGACACCACCGAGTTGGCCGGCGCGCCGGGGAA
>CAYZLI010000290.1:0-2269 GCA_964479195.1 uncultured Rhodocyclaceae bacterium | reverse complement strand
TGCCCGTGGTGCAGAAGGCCGGCTTCGACCTGCTCTGGTTCGGCATCTACATCGTCCTGGTGGTCGAAATGGCGCAGATCACGCCGCCGGTGGGCCTCAACCTGTTCGTCCTGCAAAGCCTGGTCAAGCGCGACATCGGCTTCGTGAGCCGGGTTTCCTTTCCCTTCTTCCTGGTCATGCTCCTGGCGGTGGCACTGATCTACGCCTATCCGGGCATCGTCACCTGGCTGCCGGGGCGGGTGTCCAACTGAACACAACATCATTCATAACCCCAACCCCAACCGATCGGACTTCCGTCATGACATCCGCAAACACCCTCGAATTCGACCTGGTCACCAAGGCCGGCACCACCCGACGTACCGTCAATGTCAAACGCGCCGTGATCGCCGGCTGGACGGCCCGCGACGTGGCCGCCATGGAAAAGCACATCAAGGAACTGGAGGCGATCGGCGTGCCGCGGCCGGCCTCGACGCCCATGTACTATCGCGTCGGCGCGGCGCGGCTCACCACGGCGGAGGCGATCCAGGCCGCGGGGGACAAGTCGAGCGGCGAGATCGAGTTCCTAATGGTCAATATCGACGGCAAGCTGTGGATCGGCGCCGGCTCGGACCACACGGACCGGGAAGTGGAGACCTACAACATCACCGTCTCCAAGCAGATGTGCGACAAGCCGGTGGCGAGGACCCTGTGGCCCTGGGAGGAGGTGGCCGGTCACTGGGACACGCTGCTCCTGCGCTCGCACATCGTCGCCGGCGGCAAGCGCGAGCTCTACCAGGAAGGCAGCGTGGCCGCCATGCGCACGCCGACCGAGCTGATCGATGGCTACGCCAACGGGCACGGCGCCTTCGAGGACGGCACCGTCATGTTCGGCGGCACCCTGGCGGCAAAGGGCGGCATCCGCCCCGCGGAGCGCTTCGAGTTCGAGATCGTGGATGCGAAGCTGGGGCGCCGGATCGTCCACGCCTACGACATGGAGCCGCTGCCCATCGTCGGCTGAGCGCGGCCCGGTTCCCCCCGCGCCCGAAACGCGGGGGAGCTTAGGCATGGGCCGGCACGGAGAACATGGTGACCAGCGGGTGCTTTGAGGACGGCAGGGGGAATTCGGACAAGTAGAGCGCAGTCGCCTCTTGGAGATTGGCAATGGCTTCTTCGACCGTTTTGCCCTGAGTGGTTGTGCCGGTCTCCGGGTTCAGGGCGACATAGCCGCCTTCTTCAGCGGGGGTCAAGACAGCGGTCAGTTCCATGGCTGAACTCCAGTGCGTAAAGGCAGATTTTCTCTCATTACGCAGTCAGGCGCTATTGGTGCCAGAGGGGACCCACGCAATTCGCGCCGTGCCGATTCTGCGGAGGCCGTTCTGGATTCCGGCTTGCGCCGGAATGTTTGCATGCCCGGCCATCTGTTTAGGTAACGCTCAATAGTGTTCTGGCGTGACGACGGTCTCCACGGCCCGGCCGATGGCGAGCAGGCGGCGGTCGGCGCCGTGTTCGCCCAGCAGCATCAGTCCCACCGGCGCCTCGCCCGGGCGGTGGCAGGGAATGGAGAGGGCGCAGCGGTCGAGGAAGTTGGCCAGGGACGGGTTGCGCAGCAGGAACAGGTTGATGCGGTTGGCCGCCTCCGTTTCGGCCAGCTCGGCCAGGGCCGGCGCGACGATGGGGACCGTGGGCATGAGGACGGCGTCCACCCGGGCCGTGACCTGGCCGACGCGCTCGATCATCTCCAGCCGGGCGGTGCGCGTGGCGATATAGTCGGCGGCGCTCTGCGACCTGCCCGCCTCGAAGCGCTGCAGCACCCAAGGATCGTACAGGTGGGCGGAATGCTCCAGGTAGGGGCGGTGCCAGGCATAGGCTTCGGCGCCCACGAACCCCCCCTTCGCATTGATCTGCGGAATCTCCTTCAGCATGGCCAGCGGCAGGCTCACCAGCTTGGCGCCGGCCGCGGCGAGGCGCGCCAGGGCGCGCTCGAATGCCGCGCCAACGGTGGCGTCCAGGCCCTCCGTGACATAGCAGTCGGGCAGGCCGAGGCGCAGGCCGTCCAGGGGCGGCGGGTCTTCCGGCCGCGGCGGCCCGTTCGTCAGGACCGCGTCGAGGATAGCGCAGCAATCCGTGCTGCGCGCCAGGGGCCCGATCGAGTCCAGGGTCGTGGACAGGGGAATCACGCCGTCCCGCGGCACCCGGCTCGCTGTGGGCTTGAAGCCGACAACGCCGCAGAGGGCGGCGGGAATGCGGCAGGAGCCCCCGGTGTCGGTACCGAGCCCCGCGGCGGTCACGC
>CAYZLI010000289.1:0-2270 GCA_964479195.1 uncultured Rhodocyclaceae bacterium | reverse complement strand
TGCCTCCCCCGCCCCCGCCCACCGTCATCTGGGGCCGCTGGTCCAGCGTGGTCGCGCCGGAAGGCGCCGCCCCCACCGTGGCCAGCCTGCTCGGCGGCGCGTACCGCAGCACCGTCGGCAACAGCACCTACGGCCTGCTCGTCTCGTCCATGCCTACCGCGCTGCCCCGGGAAGGCGTGGTCGGCTTCAGCCTGGCCGGAAGCGAAGCCGCCCTGCGCCAGGGCAACGTCCTCAGCCCGGCGGCCATCCGCGATGCCTCGCTGGTCGTCGATTTCGGCGCCCGCCGCTTCGACACGCAACTGACATTCACCCACGATGGCCTCGTCCTGCCCTTGTCCGCCACCGGCAACGTGCAGTGGCAAGGCTATCTCCACGGCGATTCGAGCCGCTCCACCATGGATGTGGTCGGTGTCCTGGGCGGCGCCAACGCCCAGGACGCAGGCTACGTCTTCGATCGCTCCCTCAGCGACGGCACCCGCGCCGTCGGCGCCACCTTCTGGCGGCGGTAACCGTCGGGTTGCTGCAGGTGCATCGCCCCGGGGCGCCAGAACCCCTGCCTTTGTTTCTCCGGTAGAATCCGCCCACCCGTAGGGCGCAATAAGCGCAGCGCATTGCGCCGGATGCATTCGGCGCATTACGGCCTTCGGCCTAATGCGCCCTACGGGCTACGAACATCCCAAGGAGTTCCCATCAAGAAGCTGTCGAGCTTGCGCCTCGCCGCTGTCGTTTTTCTCCTCCTGGCCGCCGGGCCCCGGGCGGTAGCCGAAGGCATCGAAGCGGCAAACCCGAACCCTGACCTGGCCGCAACCGTCCAGATGCAGATGGAAGCGGGGGACCAGGCCGGCGCCCTCGCCCTGCTGCTGCAGGCCGAACCGCGGGGCGCCATGGACCCCGCCTACAACGCCCTGCTCGCCGATGTCGCCATGCGCGCGGCGGACTATGCCAGCGCCACCGTGGCCCTGGAGCGCCTCGTCCTGCAGCAGCCGCAAAACGCCGGCGCCTGGCTCGATCTCGCCATCGCCAGCGCCCGCCTGGGCGACGTCGCCGGGGCGCTTCAGGCCCTCGACCACCTGGGCAGTCATTTCGATCCGCCACCCCTCATCCGCCAGATCATGGACGACCTGCGCCGGCGCCTCGCCCGCCCCCCGGCGCCGGCCTTCCGCCTGCGGGCGAGCCTCTTCGCCGGCCGGGACAGCAATGCCAACAGCGGCTTTTCCGCCGGAACCCTGACCCTCACGCCCGGCGGTGCCCCCGTGGAGCTGCCCCTGGACCCGGCCTACCGGGCCCGAGCCGACAACCTGTTCATGGCCACGCTCGATGTGGCCGGCACCCGCGAGCTGGCGCAGGGCCAATGGGAATGGCGCGCCGCCCTGGCGGAGCGCCGCTACGCGCACGAGTCGGCTTTCGACACCCGCGAGGGCGCCCTGGGCGCCGGCTACCTGCGGCGATACAACACCGGGACCCTGCACCTCACCGGGGAGTGGCGCCGCCTCGAAATGGGCGGTGCCCCCCTCATCGACGTGCCCCGCCTGCGCCTGGGCTACGACAGCGCCTGGGGTTGGCGCGGCTGCAGCCCGGGGATTGCCGGCGAGGCCGAGCTGCGCCGCTATGCCAGCATCGGCCGCTATGACGGAGACATCGCCTGGGCGGAGGCCAACCTGCGCTGCCCGCTCGCCGGCGGAGAACTGGCCGGTGCCCTGCGCCTGGGGTTCGATAATGCCCGCGCCGGCGACCGGCCGGGCGGCGACACCCGCCATGCGGAACTGGCGCTGGTCTGGCAGCGCGTCCTGCCCGAAGGCCGCGAGGCGACGCTGGCCGCCTTCGCCGGCAGCTCCCGCGACGCCCAGGGCTACAGTCCCCTGCTGGACAACGACGCCCGGCGGCGGATCAACCGGCTCAGCCTGCGCGGCGAACTCTCCTGGCCGCTTGCCGGCGCCTGGCGCGGGGTACTGATCGGCGAAGCCAGCCGCCAGAGCTCCAACCTGCCCCTGTTCGAGCTGGACCGCTCGCTGCTGCTCTTTGGAGTGCGCTACCAGTATTGATCGGGTGATTGGGCAGGGCGAGGCCAAAAGGAGGGCATGCTATACTTGTATAGCAACTTACCGAGGAGCACGCATGCTGGCTATTCGACTCCCAGAAGACGTGGAAGCTCGCCTGGAACGCTTGGCGAGGCTTACCGGACGCACCAAGAGCTACTACGCCCGCGAGGCCATCGTCGAGCATCTCGACGATCTGGAGGACTTCTATTTGGCCGCGGAACGCAAACGCGC
>CAYZLI010000288.1:0-2305 GCA_964479195.1 uncultured Rhodocyclaceae bacterium | reverse complement strand
AGCGGCAGCGCCTACGAGGCCAACCTCGGTGCGAGTTGGGAGATCGACGTGTTCGGCGGATTGCGGCGCGGGCGGGAGGCGGCACGCGCGGCGTACGAGGCATCCGAGGCCGGCGCGGTGGCGACACGGCTGGCCGTCGCCGCGCAGACGGCCGATGTGTACGTCACGATCCGCGGCCTGCAGGCGCGCATCGCGATCGCCAGACAACAGGTGGAGACCCGCCGCCAGTTGCTCGCTATGGTCAGGCTCCAGTACGAGAAGGGGATTGCCGCCGAGCTCCAGATGAACCAGGCCGAGGGTTCTCTCACCCAGGCCGAGGCACAGATTCCCGTGCTGGAAGCCGGCCTCGATTCGGCGATGAACGCGCTGGACGTGCTGCTCGGCGTGCAGCCGGGCACCTACCGCGCCGAACTGAGCCCGACGATGCCGGTCCCGGTCGCGCCCGGTCTGGCCGAGACCGGCACCCCGGCCGAGTTGATCCGGCGCAGGCCCGACCTCATCGTCGCCGAGCGGCGCCTCGCTGCGGCCAATGCGCGCATCGGCGTGGCGATCGCGGAGTACTACCCCAAGTTCTCGCTCGCCGCCCTGGTGGGCAGCGCCACCGCGATCGCCAGCGGCAACCTCTTCACCGGGGCCGCCAGCCAGGCACAGGGCGTCCTCGGACTGCGCTGGCGCCTGTTCGACTTCGGCCGTGTCGACGCGCAGATCGCCGCCGCGCGCGGCCAGGAGGCCGAAGCCCTGGCGGCCTGGCGGCTGGCCGTGCTGCGGGCGACCGAGGATGTCGAGAACGCCTTCTCCGCCCTCGTCAAGCGCGAGGCCCAGGTCGGCATCCTGGCGCGGGGTGAATCGTCGCTCGCCCGTGCGCGCGAGAACTCGCTTGCCGCCTACCAGGGCGGCGTCGTCAGCCTGATCGAGGTGCTCGATGCCGACAGCAACCTGCTGCAGGCGCGCGACGCGAAGGCACAGGCGCAAACGGAGGCTGCGCGCGCCGCCATTGCCTCCTTCCGCGCATTGGGGGGCGGGTGGGATACGCGGCATGCAAGCACCAGCCGCCTCTCCGGCGACCAATCCACCACAGACCTCTCCACCAACGATCGCAGGTAAATGAAATGGCCAAAACGAACAATTCATGGGTGCTCATCACGGGCGCATCGAGCGGCTTCGGCGAGGAGTTCGCCCGCCAATATGCCGAGCAAGGCCACTCGCTGGTCCTGGTGGCGCGCCGGCTGGACCGGCTGCAAGCACTCGCCAAGACACTACGCCGGCAGTACCGCATCGAGGTCGTGGCGGAGCAGGTCGATCTCTCGGACATTGCAGCAATCACCCAACTGCATCGGCGCCTCCGCGAGCAAGGCATTGCGATCGACATCCTGATCAACAACGCCGGCCATGGACTGCAAGGTCCGTTCGTGGATGGCCAACTGGACGCGACGCTGGCGATGGTGCAGCTGGATGTCGCGAGTCTGACCGCAGTCACCCACGTCTTTGCGCAAGACATGCGGGCACGAGGACGCGGGAAGATCCTGCTGGTGGCCAGCCTCCTGGCCTACCAGGGCGTCCAGAACTTTGCCGTCTATGCCGCCGCCAAGGCCTACGTATTGCGTCTGGGCGAAGCGCTTCATCGCGAGCTCAAGCCTGATGGCGTCACGGTGACGGCCCTGTGCCCGGGCATCTCGGACACCGGCTTCGCCACCGCGGCGCAGCAGAAGATCACGCCCGCGCTAAAGCTATTGATGATGCGCCCGGCCCCCGTGGTGCGCGCCGGTATCCGCGCCTTGCAGGGCGGACGCATCAGCGTGGTGCCGGGCTGGGCGAACAAGGCGCTCGTGATCCTCACGTGGGCAACGCCGCGCTGGCTGCACCAGGCCTTTCTCTCTCGCGCCATGAATGGATGACACGTATTTCCAACAGAGCGGTGCCAAGCGCCAACGCTACCGCCCGCCGACTGCTTCACCCCAACAGGAGACTCACCATGAAATCGATTTTGGCATTGTCCGGCATCGCCCTCGTCATTTCCGCCCACACCGCGCTGGCCGATCCCGGTCGCCCGCTGGATCCTCACGAGCAGGCGCGGCAGTTGATACTGAGCGTCACACAGCATTCGGCAGCCATCCGCAGCACGACGGCAACCGCGGCGCTGGCGCCGACGGATCCGCATGAGCTCGCGCGTCAGCGCATTGTCGCGACGCCCGTGACGGGCGTCGCGTTCCGGCCCGCACTCGCGATGGCATCGCAGCCGAAGATCGACCCGCACGAGCGCGCGCGCCGCTCGATTCTGGGAAGCTCGGGTGAGTTGCGGGACTAG
>CAYZLI010000287.1:0-2321 GCA_964479195.1 uncultured Rhodocyclaceae bacterium | reverse complement strand
GCTTATTGCGCCCTACGCCGGACGGTCAATTCACGCGGTAGCGCCGCACTTCGCCCTGCAGCCCGGCGGCCAGCCGCTCCAGCTCGTGCGCGGTCGCGGTCGTCCCGGCCACGGCGGCGTTGTTCTCCTCGGCCATCTGGGCGATCTTCTCCACGTTGGCGGCGATCTCGTTGCTCGCCGCGCTCTGCTCTTTCAGCGCCGCCGAGATGTCGTTGACCGAGCGCACCACGCGCTCGGCCCCCGACTTGATCTTCTCCATGGCCTCGCCCGCCCGCTCCGCCATGTGCACCCCGGCCGACACCCGCGCCACGCCGGCCTGCATGCTGTTCACCGCCTGGCTGGTGCCCGTCTGGATCGCCGTGATCATGGCGGCGATGTCCCGGGTCGATTGGGTCGTGCGCTCGGCGAGCTTCCGCACCTCGTCGGCGACCACGGCGAAGCCGCGGCCGGTCTCGCCCGCCCGCGCCGCCTCGATGGCGGCATTGAGCGCCAGCAGGTTCGTCTGGTCGGCGATGTCCTTGATGACGTTGACGATGGCCGAGATCTGCCCCGACTGCTTGCCCAGCTCCTCGATGAGCTGCGCCGACTGTTGCACCGAATCGGCGATGCCCTTCATCTCGGCGACGGTCTGGTGCACCACGTGGCTGCCCTCGGCCGAGAGCTCGCCCGACTCGGCGGAAATGGCCTGGGCCTCGCGGGCGCGCTCGGCGATCTGGTCGATGCCCACCGTCGTCTGCTCCACCGCCGCCGCCATGGTCGCCGCCGATTCGCTCTGGTGCTGGGAGCCGTCGTGGATCTGCGCCGAGGAGGCCGCCAGCGAGTTCGCCGCCGCAGAGACGTTGCCCGCGCTCGTCTGGATCTGCCCGATCAAGCCGCTCAAGGCGCCCGCCATGGAGTTGAAACCATCGCCGACGTGGCCCAGCTCGTCCGTGGAGTCGACCTCCACCCGTGCCGTGAGATCGCCGGCCGCGATGCGCTCGGTGCCCTCGGCGAGGCGGCGGACTCCGCCAACGATGACCACGTAGGCGCCGATGGACAGGTAGGCGAAGGCGAGGGCGACGGCCAGGGCGACGGCCAGGGTGAGATAGAGCTGGGCGTTGACCCGCGCCATGCGCGCCTCGATCAGCTTGCGGATGGCGGGGAGCAGGGTCTCGTCGATCTGCGCATAGCCGGCATCGATGGATTCGGTGGCCTTGCGGAAGAAATACTCCGCCGGGGTGTTCAGGCGCCCGGTCGTCAGCTCGCTCTGGGCCACCACCACCACCTCGCCTGCGCCGCCGACGAACTTCTGCCTGAACCCTTCCGCGGCCGCCTTCAGCGACGGGTTGTAGGCCTCCGCGCGCGACAGGGAGGCAAGGAGGTCCGCGGTCATCTTCTCCAGCACGCCCAGGCGCGTCGAGAACTCATGCTTCTCGTCGTCCGTGGTGAACTTGCGCGTCAGCACGCCGTTGCCGGCGCCGCGGATCACGGCAAGGCCCTCCAGGGTCTGCGGCAGGACGAGGACCGCCGTATTGATCAGGTAGTAGGAATCGGGATCGGGATCCATCACCAGCCCGCTGCGGTCGCCCATGCCGGTGATGATCTGCATGGCGCTTTGCAGGACCGCCGTATGGGCCGTAAAGCTGGCCGGCCCGGTGAGATCGGCCCATTCCTTCTCCAGGTTCACCCACTCCTCCTTGAGCCGGCCCCACTCCTCCTGCTGGCCGACCACGTCGCCGTGGGTCGCAATGGCCTCGTCGATGGCCTTGATGGCCTGTCCGATCTCCGCCGCCTTGGCCACCACGCCGTCTTTGAGCTTCGCGTTTCCGGCAAGGACGCCGGCCGCCGTGTCGCGGTGCTGTTCAGCCAAGCGTATGAAGCGCAGGACGGGCTTGACGGCCTCCACGCCCGCCAGCTCGTGCTCCGCATGGTGCAGCGCACCACGCAGGCTGATGGCAAGGGTCACCAGCATGTAGCCGATCGCCACCAGGGCGACCAGGCCCATTAGCGCAAACTTATACGGGCAGTTCAGGCGGTTCATCAGGGCGACCGCCGGGGCAAACAGAGTTCTCATTTTCGGACTCCCTCCCTGGCACACGGGCGCGACCGGGGATTTGGGCCGCGCCACCATAAAGGATCTTATCGGCCGATAAGCGGGATAACTTTAGCCGACCGCGCGGGGCGGAGCCGGGGCCCCGCTTGCGGGAATGCGACCCCGCAGCACCGTAGGGCGCAATAGCCGCAGGCGTATTGCGCCGAATGGACATCTCCGCGCCGCCCGCGGAGCTTGCCATCCGATGCAATGCGCTCCGCTTATTGCCATTCGGCGCAATGCGCTGCGC
>CAYZLI010000286.1:0-2343 GCA_964479195.1 uncultured Rhodocyclaceae bacterium | reverse complement strand
TCGGCTGCCAGATGAACGAGTACGACTCGGACCGCATGGCCGACGTGCTCGCCGCTGCGGAAGGCATCGAGAAGACCGACGTCGCCGAGGAGGCTGACGTCATTCTTTTCAATACCTGTTCGGTGCGCGAGAAGGCCCAGGAGAAGGTGTTCCACGACTTGGGGCGCATCAAGCACCTGAAGCGGGCGAATCCGAATCTGGTCATCGGCGTCGGCGGCTGCGTGGCCAGCCAGGAGGGCGAGGCCATCGTCGCCCGTGCACCCTACGTGGACATCGTCTTCGGCCCGCAGACCCTGCACCGGCTGCCCCAGTTGATCCGCGCCCGCCGCGCCTCGGGCCGGCCGCAAGTGGATGTCTCCTTCCCAGAGCTTGAGAAGTTCGACCGGCTGACGCCGTCCTACGTCAGAATGGAGCGGGCGTTGGCCGACGAGACGTCCCCGGCGACGGGCCGCCCTGAGCCGGGGACCTTCAGCCAACCGGAGCCGCGCAGCGGCGAACTACCGTCACCCCCGCCCGCGGGGCGGGGGCTGGGGGGTGGGCTGCCACCCTCGGCCTTCGTCTCGGTCATGGAGGGCTGCAGCAAGTTCTGCACCTTCTGCATCGTGCCCTACACCCGCGGCGACGAGGTCTCGCGGCCGCTGGCCGACGTGCTGGCGGAGATCGCCGGCCTCGCGGCGCAGGGGGTGAAGGAAGTGACGCTGCTCGGGCAGAACGTGAATGCCTATCGCGGCCTGATGGACGACGGGGACACCGTTGATCTCGCTTTCCTGCTGGAATGCGTGCACGAGATCCCCGGCATCGAGCGCATCCGCTACACCACTTCCCACCCGCGCGAGATGACGCCGCGGCTGATCGAGGCCTACGCGAAGCTGCCCAAGCTCGTCTCCCACCTGCATCTGCCGGTGCAGGCCGGCTCCGACCGGGTGCTGGCCGCCATGAAGCGCGGCTACACGGCGCTGGAGTACAAGTCCATCGTGCGCAAGCTGCGCGCCGCCCGCCCGGACCTTTCCCTGTCCTCGGATTTCATCGTCGGCTTCCCCGGCGAGACGGAGGCCGATTTCGAGGCCACCATGAAGCTCATCGACGAGGTGGGCTTCGATGCCTCCTTCAGCTTCCTCTACAGCCCGCGGCCCGGCACGCCGGCGGCGGAGCTGGCCGACGACACGCCCCATGAGGCGAAGACGCTGCGCCTCATGCGCCTGCAGAAGCGCATCGAGGAGCAGGCCCGGGCCATCAGCGAGCGCATGGTCGGCAGCGTGCAGCGCATCCTCGTCGACGGTCACTCGAAGAAGGATGCGCGGGAGCTGGCCGGCCGCACGGACAACAACCGCATCGTGAATTTCGTCGGCCCATCCCCCGCCGGGCGCCTGATCGGCCGCTTTGCGGACGTCGCCATTACCGCCGCGCTGCCCCATTCCCTGCGCGGCGAGATCGTCACTGGCGCGCTTTGAAGAGCAAGCCCCTCGAACTCGTCCTGTCCCCGGTGGACAACCAGCGCCTGGCCAACCTGTGCGGCGCCCTGGACGAGAACCTGCGCCAGCTCGAAACGGCCTACGACGTGGCCATCGCCCGGCGCGGCGAGCGCTTCACCCTGCACGGCCACCCGGCGCAGACGGCCCACGCGGCGCAGGCCCTGGAGTATTTCTACGGCGAATCGGCCGAGCACCTCACCATCGACGCCATCCAGCTCGGCCTGGTGGAACTGGCCAACCGCGGCCAGGCCGGGCAGCCGATCACGGGCCTGCTCACGCGCAAGCCCGAACTGCACGCCCGCACGCCGCGCCAGGTGCAGTACCTGCGCCAGATCCAGGAGCACGACATCACCTTCGCCATCGGCCCGGCCGGCACGGGCAAGACCTACCTGGCCGTCGCCAGCGCGGTGGATGCCTTCGAGCGGGACCAGGTCTCCCGCATCGTGCTCACGCGCCCGGCGGTGGAGGCGGGCGAGCGCCTCGGCTTCCTGCCCGGGGATCTCGCCCAGAAGGTCGATCCGTATCTGCGGCCGCTCTACGACGCCCTCTACGACCTGATGGGCTTCGACAAGGTGGCCAAGCTCTTCGAGCGCAACGCCATCGAGCTGGCGCCGCTCGCCTACATGCGCGGCAGGACGCTCAACCACGCCTTCATCATCCTCGACGAGGCGCAGAACACCACGCCCGAGCAGATGAAGATGTTCCTCACCCGCACCGGCTTCGGCGCCAAGGCGGTGATCACCGGCGACATCACCCAGATCGACCTGGCGCGGGGCTCCAAGAGCGGGCTCATCGAGGCGAGCCGCATCCTGCGCGAGGTGCGCGGCATCGCCTTCACCGAGTTCCAGGCGGAGGACGTGGTGCGCCACCC
>CAYZLI010000285.1:0-2388 GCA_964479195.1 uncultured Rhodocyclaceae bacterium | reverse complement strand
AGGTCGCGACCAAGCCAAGAGGGCCGAAAACATGAGTGAAACGTTTCTCGAAGACGCAACGGAAGCCGCGGGCGCGGTGGTGAACCGCCTCGGCATCGGCCGGCGCGAGTTCCTGCAGTTCTGTGCCGCCACCGCCGCCACCCTGGGCCTGCCCGCCGGGGCGGAAGCGGCCATCGCCAAGGCGGTGGAGAAGGCCAAGCGGCCCTCCGTCATCTGGCTGCATTTCCAGGAATGCACGGGCTGCTCGGAGTCCCTGCTGCGGGCCGAACATCCGACCATCGAGAAGCTGATCCTCGACCTCATTTCCCTCGACTACCACGAGACCCTGATGGCCGCCGCCGGCCACCAGGCGGAAGCGGCGCGCAAGGCGGCCATGAAGGCCAACAAGGGCAAGTACGTCCTGGTGGTCGAAGGGGCCATCCCCGTCAAGGACAATGGCATCTACTGCAAGGTGGGCGGCCAGAAGGCCATCGACATGGTGAAGGAAGTGGCGGCGGACGCGGCGGCGGTGATCGCCATCGGCTCCTGCGCCTCCTGGGGCGGCATGCCCTCCACCGACCCCAACCCCACCGGCGCCTCCAGCGTCGGCCAGATCCTGGGCAAGCCCGTGGTGACCATCCCCGGCTGCCCGCCCAACCCCTACAACTTCCTGGCGACCGTGGTGCACTTCCTCACCTTCGGCAAGCTGCCGGACGTGGATGAGCTGGGCCGGCCCAAATTCGCCTACTCGCGCCTCATCCACGAGCACTGCGAGCGCCGCGCCCACTTCGATGCGGGCCGCTTCGCCATGGAGTTCGGCGACGAGGGCCACCGCAAGGGCTACTGCCTGTACAAGCTGGGCTGCAAGGGCCCGGAGACCTACGCCAACTGCTCGACCATCGGCTTCGGGGACGTGGGCGAGTCCAACTGGCCGGTGGCCTGCGGCCATCCCTGCATCGGCTGCACGGAGAAGGGCGTCGGCTTCGCCAAGCCCATCCACCAGACGGCGGTGCTGAAGAATGTGCAGCCGCCGCTCTCCTATCCGCGCATCGTCGAGGAGCAGGGCCAGGGCAGCTTCGCCGCGGCGGCGGCGCTGGCGGCCATCGCCGGCGCGGCGGCGGGCGGGGCGGCCATGCTCGCGAAGAACCTGGGCAAGGGCGAAGAAGCCAAGCAGGATTCCCAACCCACCAAGGGCGAGTGACCATGGACCGGCGCAAATTCTTCAAGGCGTCGGCAGCCGGCGCGGCCGCGCTCGCAGCGGGTGCGGCCGCCTGTCCGGCCCTGGCGCGCGAAAACAAGCAGCTCCCGCCCGAGGCGGTGGGCCTGCTCTATGACGCCACCCTCTGCGTGGGCTGCAAGGCCTGTGTCGCCGCCTGCAAGGAGGCCAACGGCATGCCGCCGGAGTTCTCCGCCCAGGAGCAGCTCTGGGACACGCCGCTCGATCTCTCCGGCAAGACGCTGAACGTCATCAAGGTCTATCGCGACGGGGCGGCGGACAAGAAGGACGTGGAGGCGGGCGGCTATGCCTTCGCCAAGAAGAGCTGCCTGCACTGCGTGGATCCGTCCTGCGTCTCCGCCTGCCCGGTCTCGGCCATGACCAAGGACGAGAAGACGGGGGTGGTGAGCTACGACAAGGATGCCTGCATCGGCTGCCGTTACTGCGTGGCGGCCTGCCCCTTCGGCGTGCCGCGCTTCACCTACGACAAGGCCCTGCCGCAGATTTCCAAGTGCCAGCTCTGCCAGCACCGCTGGAAGGATGGCAAGTACGCCGCCTGCGCCGAGGTGTGCCCGACCGGGGCGACGCTCTACGGCACGGTGGCCGACATCCAGAAGGAGATCGCCCGCCGGAAGGGCCTCAAGCCGGGGGCGCAGGCGATGTTCCCCCGCGGCAAGCTGGGGGGCGCCGACCAGAGCTATCCCAACGTCGTCGGCAAGTACGTGGATCATGTCTATGGCGAGAAGGAGCTGGGCGGCACGCAGTTGATGATGCTCTCGGGCGTGCCCTTCGAGAAGCTGGGCTACCCCCAGCTTCCCGAGCGCTCCTTCGCCGCCCAGTCGGAGACCCTGCAGCACACCCTCTACGGCGGCCTCATCGCGCCGCTGGCCTTCCTGGGCGTGCTGACCTACGTGGCGAAACGCAACGTGAAGCCAGAGGAGGAAGAGAAGAATGGCTAACCATACCCACGCACCGGCGCCCTTGGGCGGGCGGCTGGTCACGCCGCTCACGGTCGGGTTGGGCGCGCTGACGGCGATCGCCGCGGCGATCCTGCTCTACCGCTTCATCTACGGCCTGGGCGCGGTCACCAACCTGAACGACGGCTTCCCCTGGGGCATCTGGATCGCCTATGACGTGGTGATCGGCTCGGCCTTCGCCTGCGGCGGCTACACCATGGCGCTGCTGGTCTACAT
>CAYZLI010000284.1:0-2390 GCA_964479195.1 uncultured Rhodocyclaceae bacterium | reverse complement strand
AATGAACACCAAAGGCATAGAGCAGGTGCTGTCCGAGCTGCGCGCGGCGGCCCAGCTCGCATCCGGAAGCGCGGTCCGGCCCGGGCAGGCCCAGGAGGCGGGCGGGGCGGACTTCGGCCAGATCCTGAAGAGCACCCTCGACCAGGTGAACCAGGCCCAGGTCCAGGCGCACCAGTTGGCCCAGGATTTCTCCCTGGGCAACGGCAACGCCAGCCTGCAGGACGTCATGATGTCCCTGCAGAAGGCGAACGTCTCCTTCCAGCAGATGGTGCAGGTGCGCAACAAGCTGGTGTCCGCCTACCACGACATCATGAATATGCAGATTTGATGGTGGCATAGTGTTTACTTGCCCCGCACCAATTGCGATTTACCGGCTACAATTGACAGCAATTGACAGGAACACAAAGACGGATTCGGGCATGTCCGACACCGCGGCACAAAACGACCAGGAGGAGAGCCCGCCGCTCAGGTTCGAGCTGATGCAGGCGGACGACTACGGCAAGTATCTGCTGCACTCGAAGAAGGAAATCCTCTTCATCCTGCGGGCGCTGCGCGACAAGGGCGCGCTCATCACCGTCTATTTCAACGAGGGCAACGACTTCCTGCTCACTTCCCTCCTGGCCATCCCGGGCGACAGCGCGGTGCTGTTCGATCCCGGCAGCAACGCCGAGATGAACCGCAAGGCGCTGGAGAGCGAAAAGCTGGTCTTCATCGCCACCCACGACAAGGTCAAGATCCAGTTTGCGGTGCATCGCCTGGAGAAGGCCAAGTTCGAAGGGCGGGAGGTCTTGCGCGCGGCGCTGCCCGAAACCGTCCTGCGCCTGCAGCGGCGCGAATACTACCGGCTCACGACGCCGATCGCCCACCCGCTCAAATGCGTCATCCCGGTCACCCTCGCCGACGGCTCGAAGACGACCGTGGAGACGACGGTGGTCGACATCAGCGGCGGCGGCCTGGCGGTGATGACCCCGCCGGAAGGCCTGGAGTTCGAGACCGATCACCTGTTCGAGAAATGCCGCATCGAGCTGCCCGAGGTCGGCGCGGTGTTGGCCACGCTGCGGGTGCGCAGCATTTTCGAGATCACCCAGCGCAGCGGCGTCAAGGTGAAGCGCGCGGGCTGCCAGTTCCTCGACCTGCCCGGCGCCATGCTGAACCTCATCCAGCGCTACATCCTCCGCGTCGAGCGGGAGCGCAAGGCGCGGGAATCGGGGATGATTTAGCCGCTCGACTCCAGCCCCTGTTCCATCCGGTAGATCCACGCTAGCAATTCGGCCACGGCGACGTAGAGCTGGGGCGGGATGCGTGCGTCGAGATCGACCTGCATGAGCAGCGCCACGAGGTCCCGCGATTCGTGCACGAAGACGCCATGCTCCCGGGCGCGGGCGATGATTTCCTCGGCGATCAGGCCGCGGCCCTTGGCCACCACGCGCGGCGCGCTGTCGGCGGCCGAATAGGCCAGCGCCACCGCCTCCTGGCGCTTGTCACGCGGGCTCATGGGATTCCACCGTCAGGGTGAGCAGCGGCAGGCCGGCGGCGGCCAGCGCGGCGGAGAGATCCTCCTGCCCGGCCCGCAATGTCCCGGCGGCGCTTTCCGCGGCCGTCATCGCCAGGCTCACCCCCGCCGGCGTGAGCAGCAGGGCCGCGGACACTTCGCCCAGTTGCGGCAGATCGAGCCGCAGGGTGGTGCGCCACTGGGGGGGCTCCTCCTCCGCGGCGCCCTCGCGACGGGGCGGCTCTTCGGCGATTTCCCAGTCGGCGGTCTGCCCCGGCCAGATCTCCCCATGCCAGAGGATGCGGCCGGTGGCCGCCGTGTCGAGCTGTTGCTGCACGAGGGGCTGGAGCTCCGGCGGCAGGAGCGCGGGGCGCTCGGAACCCGCCTGCGTCCGGGTCGCCGCGGACTCGGCAGGCGCGCCCTCTGCGGGAGCGGCGCCTGTGGGAGCGGCGCCTGTGGGAGCGGCGCCCTCGCCGCGACTTCCGGTGCCCACCGCACCGCGCGGCAGCCGGCCCTGGGGCTCGCGCACGAGGGCCTCGAGCGGGTAGCGGCCCGCCACCCACTGCGCCTGGTGGGCCTCGTAGAACAAGCCGCTTTCGGCAATGGCTCGTTGCAGGAGGGGGGCCAGGGGCGCGGCGCTGGCCGGCGGTTGCGGCAGCAGCGGCGCGGCGCGGCGCGGCGCTGCGGTTTGCGCCGTTCCCTGGGCGCCGGACAGCAAGGTGCTGATGAGCTGGCCGGTGCGCGACAGGGTCGCGGCCTCTTCCTGCTGGGGCGCCGCCTCGGGCGGCCGCTGGGCGACGATGAGGCGGGGGGTGCGCTCCGCCACCACGAGCTCCAGGGTGTCGCCGGGCTGGGCCGATTCGGGCAGGGAAAGGGTCAGGCTGCGGCCCGCGACGAG
>CAYZLI010000283.1:1236-2413 GCA_964479195.1 uncultured Rhodocyclaceae bacterium | reverse complement strand
CTAGTCCTCGGTCACTTGACGCCAAGCGTCTTGCGCGCGTCTTTCATGAGCAGGAGCAACTGCAACGGATCGAGCGGTGAGGGCTCAAAGCCGAACTTCTCGTAGAAGCTTCGCGCATGGTCATCCTTCGCATGGACGACGATCGCCCGGATTCCCGCGAACCCGGCTGCTTGGGTGGTGCGCAGGATCGCGTCCTTGAGCAACCCCTTGCCGATCCCTCGTCCGGCATGGCGACGATCGACGGCCAGCCTGGCAAGGAGCATGACCGGGAGGGGATGACGGCCGACGCCTTGGGCTACACGCGGAGGTACCGTTGCATGATCCACGGCGCCCACGGCCAGGCTGTAGAAGCCGACCAAGACCTTCCCGTCGCACACGACGAAAGTGCGGGCCGTTTCCGCCCGCTGACTGGCAAGGGCGTGCCGTCTGAACCATTCATCGAGAACCGCGGAACCGCTGTCGAAGCGATCCGTCCGATGGGCGGCGGCCAGCTTCTCGGGCGCCGAGATCACTTGTCCCAGGGCGCCTTGTGCTGCATCAGTTTCTTGAGACCAGGCTTGACCTTGGCGGGGCGATCCAGCATCGCATTGAACGCATCCCATTGCGCCTGATCGACGAGGAAGTATCGCTGCCAGTGCCGAGCCTTTCCCCCCGCAGCCCTCGCCATGTAAGAATCGCCCATCCACGAGAAATTCACAGCGCCCATGGAGAAACCCCACGCCCCTTCCTGCGAACGCAACCGCGAGCCGATTCTTGCGGTCTTGCGCGAGCACTTCGCCGATCGCCGCGCGGTGTTGGAGATCGGCAGCGGCACCGGCCAGCACGCGGTTTTCTTTGCCGCCGCCCTGCCCTGGCTGACCTGGCAGGCCTCCGACCGGCGGGAGAACCTGGCCGGGATCCGCGCCTGGCTGGCCGAGGCGGCCCTGCCCAACACGCCGCCGCCCCTCGAGCTCGACGTGAATGCGGCCTGGCCCGCGCAGCGCTTCGACGCGGTGTTCAGCGCCAACACCTTGCACATCCTGGCTTGGGCGGAAGTGGAGCGTCTGTTCGAGCGCCTGCCGGGGGTGCTGGCCGCCGACGCCAAGCTCGCCGTCTATGGCCCCTTCAATTACGGCAGCCGCTTTACCAGCGAGAGCAACGCCGCCTTCGATGCCTGGCTCAAGGAGCGGGGCGCGCA
>CAYZLI010000283.1:0-1136 GCA_964479195.1 uncultured Rhodocyclaceae bacterium | reverse complement strand
GGAGTGCGCCATGCCTGGCTTGTTGCCGAACGTTGATCCCGAAGGGCTGCTCGAGTACTCGGTCGTCTATACGGACCGGGCGCTCAATCACATGTCGCGCCAGTTTCAGGGCGTGATGAACGACATCTCGGCGATCCTCAAGCGGGTCTATAAGGCGCAAGCGACGGTCGTGGTGCCCGGCAGCGGGACCTTCGGCATGGAGGCGGTGGCCCGCCAGTTCGCCACCGGCCGGAAATGCCTGGTCATTCGCAACGGCTGGTTCAGCTACCGCTGGAGCCAGATTTTCGAGATGGGCCGGATCCCGGCGGAAACGACCGTGTTGCAGGCGCGCCCCGTCGAGGCGGGGCGGCATCCGGCCTTCGCGCCGCCGCCGCTCGCGGAGGTCCTGGCGGCCATCCGCGAGCAGAAGCCGGACCTGGTCTTCGCGCCGCATGTGGAGACGGCCTCCGGCATGATCCTGCCCGACGCCTGGCTGCGTGCGGTGGCCGAGGCGGTGCGCGCCGTCGACGGCCTGTTCGTCGTGGACTGCATCGCCTCCGGCGCCATCTGGGTGGATATGGCCGCCAACGGCGTGGATATCCTGGTCAGCGCGCCGCAGAAGGGCTGGAGCGCCTCGCCGTGCTGCGCGCTGGTCATGCTGGGCGAGCGCGCCCGCGCCCGCATCGAGGATACGGTGAGCACCAGCTTCGCCTGCGATCTGCGCAAGTGGCTGCAGATCATGGAGGCCTACCAGAACGGCGGCCACGCCTACCATGCCACCATGCCCACCGATGCCCTGGCCGGCTTGCGCCAGGTGATGCAGGAAACCGAGAGCTACGGCTTCGAGAGAGTCCGCGCGGCCCAGCAGGAACTGGGCGACGCGGTGCGCGCGCTGCTGGTCCGCCACGGCTTCAAGAGCGTCGCCGCGGCAGGCTTCCAGGCCCCCGGCGTCGTGGTCAGCTATACGGACGACCCGGAGATCCAGTCCGGCCGGAAATTCCTGGAGCAGGGGCTGCAGGTGGCCGCGGGCGTCCCGCTGCAATGCGATGAGCCGGCGGATTTCCGCAGCTTTCGCATCGGGCTCTTCGGCCTGGACAAGCTGCGCGACGTGGCCGGCGCGGTGCGGCGGCTGGAGGATGCGCTGGGGCGCATGCGCG
>CAYZLI010000282.1:0-2424 GCA_964479195.1 uncultured Rhodocyclaceae bacterium | reverse complement strand
CGATGGCGCCGGAGAACACCCAGGGATGGCGGCGCAGGAGGGACTTCTCCTTGCCCGGTTTGAGAATCAATCGGTCCATGGGCGCGCATTGTAGCCCGCATTGCAGCGCCCTCAGCAAAGCCCGAACCGCGTCCTCTGTGGGAGCCAGCTTGCTGGCGATCTCGCGGCCGGATCGGCCTCCGTCGTCAAGGCAGCAACAGACGATGCGCGGGAACGCTCAGCGCGTTGGCGAGCTTCTCGATATTGTCGAGGGAGATGTTGCGCGCCCCGCGCTCCACATGGGCAACGAAGGTTCGGTGCAAGCCGCTTTCGAAGGCCAGTTCCTCCTGGGACCAGCCGCGCTGGGCGCGCAAAGCGCGCAGGTTGCGCGCCAGGATTTCCCGCGCGCTCAACCGCGACCCGTCGGAACCAGAACCGCCCATGCCGGGATGTTGGAGCTCAGACGCTTTTACGTCAGCCGTGTTTATGTCACAATCGGCTGGGCCATTTTTCTTCACTCGCCCTTTCACCGGGACCGCTTGCGTCCGTACCATGGTACGACCTGTAGACTTCCCGGATATGCACATTGACTGCTCGGCCGCAAAAAAGAACGAGACGCAGCGTGGCGCCCTCAAACCCTAAGAACAGGCTCACCATCGGGAGGCTGGCGCGGATTGCACGAGTGAACGTGGAAACCATCCGCTACTACCAGCGGCGCGGCCTGCTCCACGAGCCGGACAGGCTGCCTGGGCGATTTCGTGAATACAGCGACAAAGACCTGGGGCGGCTTTGGCTGATCAGGCGGGCACAGGAATACGGTTTCACGCTGTCCGACATCGCCAAGCTGGCGATCTACGTGCGCGAAACGAATTGCCATGCGATCGGATTGCTCGCCGGACAGAGGCTGCGGGCGATAGAAGACAAGATTTTCCTTCTGGAAAGATCGCGCCGGACCCTGAAGAGCCTGCTCGCCGACTGCCCGGGAAACTGCCCCGTCGCCTGCCCGGTCATCCGCGAATTCGGCACGAACGGTTTTCTCGACGAATGCTGATGGCCAAAGCCGCCGGAACCGAAGCGGACGCCCGGAGTTCTTCCCATGCCGAATACCCTGGAACGCAGAACCCAGCTTGACCTCATCCGCAAGCTCGACGAGATGATTGGCGCCCATTCCCATTGGATGGCCAGGTTCAACCGCGCGCTGATCAGCGGTTCCGAACCCGAGCCCGGCATCGCCGCGGCCGATGCGTATCGCCAATGCGGCTTCGGCCGCTGGTACCATGCTCTTGACTTCTCCTGCTGTCCGCCCTGGCTCTCGCTCTTGAAGCAGGCGGGTGCGCTCCATCAGCAGATGCACGCCATTGCCGGACAACTGGTTGAGCGCCGAAGCGCGTCATCGATCAGCGTTTCCGATTACGACCTGTTCACCGATAGCGCCCACCGTTTCAAGGCTCTTCTGAGGGCGGTGCAATTCAGGGCGATCGAGGACCTGTGCCTGGTCGATCACCTCACGGGCGTGTGGAACCGCGGTTCCATGCCCCACCGGCTGCACGAGGAGTACGACCGTATGCTGCGTCACGGCGGCTCATGCTGCCTGGCCATGATGGATCTGGACCGCTTCAAGGAGATCAACGACCGCTACGGGCATGTTGCGGGCGACTGCATACTGAATGCGGTGGCCGGGGTCGCCCTGCGGCGCCTGCGCCGCTACGATTCGGTCTTCCGTTATGGTGGAGAGGAGTTTCTGTTCTGTCTGCCCCGCATCTCGCTGCCCGAAGCGGTGGCGGTTATGGAACGTATCCGCATGGACCTTTCCGCCGGTCCAATTCAGGTACGGGAGGGGCGGGAGGTGACGATCACCGCTTCCTTCGGAGTCGCCGAATTCTCGATTGCGCGTTCGATCAATGAGAACATCGAAGCGGCCGACAACGCGCTTCTGGCCGCCAAGGCCATGGGCCGCAACCAGGTCTTCGCCGCGCCGACGTACTGCGGTTGAGCCACAGGCCCCAACTCTCGGCGCAGGACAGCGAGTAATGCCCACGCGACCCACAGGCACGGTGCGCTTTTTGTCGCGCTTTCCGGTCACCGTCACCTCGCCCGCGGCCAGGTCCCGGGCGGCGTTGCAGTCGAGGGCGGCCAGCTCATTGCAGCCTGCCGGACGATCTCGCAGCGCGAAAAACGGGAAACGGCATGTTTGATGCCAACGGTCCCGTCAGGTACCCTTGGGCACTTGCACTCCATCGAAAGCCAACCGGGTGGCCCACGGCTATTTTGAGGTGGACCTCCAGATCGTGTGGAGAACCGTTGAGGACGACATCCCGCGAATCGAAGCGTTGATCCGCGCCCTGATCGGCCAAATCCAATTACCGCCCGCCCCACCTGGCTAGACCCACGCTACTTCTTCTTGGCCCGCGGGTGAGCCGCGTCGTAGACCTTGGCCAGGTGCTG
>CAYZLI010000281.1:0-2430 GCA_964479195.1 uncultured Rhodocyclaceae bacterium | reverse complement strand
GTTGGACGAAGCCGCTACGCGGAGGAGGAGGTGTTGTTGTCGGCTCGTTGAATTCAAAATGCAGCCTCACCCCCTCTCACGAGGGTTTGTTGTATGACGAACCGTGAGGTTACTGCAAGATGGAAGAAATGTCCGCAGCAAGTTTCGACAAGAACTACCAGCTGCATCTCAAGCACTTGAAACTCAAAGGGCTGCAACCGAAGACCATTGAGGCTTACGCTCGCGCCATCCGCCGAATCGGCGCGTATTTCGATCATCGGATCGACGACTTGACCGAGCTGCAACTGACCGACTACTTCACCGAGCTGGTCGAATCGCACTCGTGGAGTTCGCTCAAGCTCGATCTGTATGGCCTGAAGTTCTACTACGAGCACGTCTTGCGCAAGCCCTGGGTCGCGCCGGGCCTGATCAAGCCACCGAGGTCGCTGCGCCTGCCGGACATCGTCACGGTCGAGGAGACCAAGCGGATTCTGCGCGCCACCCGCGTGATCAGTTACCGCGTGTTCTACTTCACGCTCTACAGCCTCGGCCTGCGCCTGGGCGAGGGGCTTCGGCTCCAGGTCGGCGATATCGACGCCGCGCGCGAGCGGGTGCACATCCGCGACGCCAAGGGCAACAAGGATCGCCTCGTTCTGCTGCCGCAGGCGACGCTCCAGGTCTTGCGCCGATTCTGGCAAACACATCGCAATCCCGTCTTGCTGTTTCCCAATCGCCATGGCGGATTGAAAGGCGCGGCGACGGCGACGACGCCCCTCGATCGCGGCGGCGTGCAGACCACCCTGCACAAGGTGGTCGAATCCTGCGGGCTAAAAAAAACATTACGCCTCACAGCCTGAGGCACGCCTATGCAACTCACCTGATCGAGGCGGGGGTCGATCTGCTCGAGGTGCAGCAGCTCCTCGGCCATCATTCCATTCTCACCACCGCCCGCTACACCCACCTGACCGACCAGACCAAGCATCACGCCATCGACCGCATCAACGGCCTGATGGATGGCTTCACCGTCGCCTGGGGGGCGGTCAAATGATCCGGCTGGCCTCGGTCATCGAAACCTTCGCGGCGGACTTCCTGGCGCAATACCGGCACCGACTCGGCCCTGAGCACGATCGGGCCCTGGCGGCGATGAGGCAATGCCGCACGCAAGCGAGCCCGAAGATGCAGGTCAAGTGCACCGGATGCGAGCACCAGATCCTGGTCCCGCACTCCTGCGGCCATCGCCTCTGCCCCCACTGCCAGCACCATGAGAGTCAGCAATGGCTGGAGCGCCAGATGCGCAGGCTGGTGCCCGCCGAGTACTTTCTGCTGACCTTCACCCTGCCGGCCGAATTCAGGGCGCTGACCTGGGCGCACCAGCGCGTCCTCTACGATCTGCTCATGCGTTGCAGCTGGGAGACGGTGCGCGCTTTCAGCCAGAACGACAAGCAGCTTCAGGGCACGCCCGGTGCCATCGCGGTGTTGCATACGAACACGCGCCGGCTCGACTACCACCCCCATGTCCATCTCGTCATGCCGGCGGCAGCGCTCGACGGCGAGCGCAAGCAATGGCGAAGCAAGCGGCGACAGGCCAAGGGCGTCTATCTCTTCAACCACAAGGCCCTGGCCAAAGTCTTCCGGGCCAAGATGCTGGCGGCTATCGAAGCCGCCGGACTGACGCTTCCCGGTCGCTACCCGAAAGCGTGGGTGGTCGATTGCAAATCCGTCGGCAGCGGCGAGAAGGCGCTCATCTACCTGGGGCGCTATCTTTACCGGGGCGTCATCCGCGAGCAGGATATCGTCGCCTGCAACGAGGGCCAGGTGAGCTTCCGTTATCGCCACGCCAAGACGGGGAAGATGGAACACCGGACCGTGTCCGGCGCGCATTTTCTCTGGCTGGTCCTGCAGCATGTGCTGCCCAAAGGCTTCCGGCGGGCCCGCAACTTCGGCTTTCTGCATCCCAACTGCAAGCGCCTGATCAGCTTGCTGCACGTGCTGCTGAAGTTCGATCCTGGCCGGGCGCTGGCATGGCTCAAGGAACGGCCCCCCATCCTGTGCACTTGCTGCGGGGCGGTGATGAGCGTCGTCAAAACGCGGATTCGATCGCTTTTCTCGGGGCCCCTGCCGATCCCACTCGCCGCCCATGGGGCGCATTGACCATGTAAGCGCAACGCCCCTTGGCATCTGACGGGACCTCAGCGCCCACAAGCTGAGGGACCCGCTCGCCTTGAATCGGGGCTAAACAGGCCGATCAACGCCCAAATCGGGCAGCGACTGCCGAACGGCACGCTTGAGACGGGGAGGCAAACTCCCGTCCTCCCGGCAGTCCCTCAAACCGGGCCAGTTCCCAAAAACATATTTTCTATGAGGCCCGGTCGGCGCTCAGGGACCGGGCTCGTCCAACAAACGGTTCAGATCGTGGCTACGCTTCACTTGCACGATCTAACCTTATTCGTT
>CAYZLI010000280.1:0-2442 GCA_964479195.1 uncultured Rhodocyclaceae bacterium | reverse complement strand
CGTGACGGTGACCAACGCCACGCTGCACAACGAGGACGAGGTGCGGCGCAAGGATATCCGCATCGGCGACACGGTGATCGTACGCCGGGCCGGCGACGTGATTCCCGAGGTGGTCGCCGCGGTGAAGGAGCGGCGCAGCGGGAACGAGCGGGAGTTCGTCATGCCGGCGCGTTGCCCCGTCTGCGCCTCGGGCATCATGCGCCTGCCCGATGAGGCCGTGGCCCGCTGCACGGGCGGGCTGTACTGCCCGGCGCAGCGCAAGCAGGCCATCCTGCACTTCGCTTCGCGCCGCGCCCTGGACATCGAGGGCCTCGGCGAGAAACTGGTGGACCAACTGGTGGACCGGGGACAGGTGAAACACGCCGCCGACCTCTATCGCCTCGATGCGGCCACCCTGGCGGAGCTGGAGCGCATGGGCGAGAAATCGGCGCAGAATATCGTCGAGGCGCTGGAACGCTCCAAGGCGACCACCCTGGCGCGGCTCATCTACGCCCTGGGCATCCGCAACGTGGGAGAGGCCACCGCCAAGGACCTGGCGCGGCACTTCGGCAGCATGGAAAGCCTCATGGCGGCCGATGAGGACGCCCTGCAGCGGGTGCCGGACGTGGGCCCGGTGGTGGCGCAGAGCATCGCCCGGTTCTTCGCCGAGCCGCACAACCGGGAGGTGATCGAGCGCCTGCGCGGTGCCGGGGTGCGCGGCGAGGACGAGGGCCGGCGGCATCCCGCGGCGGTTTCGGCGGTGGTCGGCAAGACCTTCGTCCTGACGGGCACGCTGCCGACGCTCACGCGCGACGAGGCCACGGCGCGCATCGAGGCGCGGGGCGGCAAGGTGAGCGGCTCGGTGTCGAAGAAGACCGATTACGTGGTGGCCGGGGCGGAGGCCGGGTCCAAGCTCGCCAAGGCGGACGAGCTGGGTGTGGCCGTCCTCGACGAGGAGGGCTTGCTGCGGCTGCTGGAAGAACGAAACGCGGAAGGATCGCCATGAAGAGAATCACCAAGGCCGTATTCCCGGTGGCGGGCATGGGCAGCCGCTTCCTGCCCGCCACCAAGGCAAGCCCCAAGGAGATGATGCCCATCGTGGACAAGCCGCTCATCCAGTACGCGGTGGAAGAGGCGGCGGCGGCGGGCATCACCGACATGGTGTTCATCACGGGTCGCAACAAGCGCTCCATCGAGGACCACTTCGACAAGGCCTACGAAGTGGAATCCGAGCTGCAGGCGCGGGGCAAGCACGAGCTGCTGCGCCTGGTGCAGGAGACGGTGCCCGCCCACATCAATTGCATCTACATCCGCCAGGCCGAACCGCTCGGCCTGGGGCACGCGGTGCTGTGCGCGGCGCCGGTCGTGGGCGACGAGCCCTTTGCGGTCCTGCTGGCCGACGACCTGATCGACGGCGACACGCCCGTGCTGCGCCAGATGACGGAGGCCTTCGAGGAGTACCAGTGCTCCCTGCTCGGCGTGCAGACCGTCCGGCGCGAGGAGACACGCCAGTATGGCATCGTCAGCACGGACGGCGGCGGCGCCGGGCAAGTGCAGCGCGTGCGGGGCATCGTCGAGAAGCCGGTGCCGGCGCGGGCGCCCTCGACCCTGGCGGTGGTGGGCCGCTACATCCTGACCGCGCGCATCTTCCAGCATCTGCGGGAGCTGAGTCCGGGAGCGGGCGGCGAGATCCAGCTCACCGATGCCATTGCCGTGCTGCTCAAGGAGGAGACGGTGCTGGCCTATCCCTTCCGCGGCACCCGCTACGACTGCGGCTCGAAACTGGGCTACCTGCAGGCGACCATCGCCTACGGGCGCAAGCATCCGGAGGTGGGTGCGGCGTTCTCCGAATACCTGGCCACCTTGGGAAAGGACTGACCGACATGCTCTCGGCAACGGAAGCGCAGGACATTCTCGATCGGGCCGAATTGATCTGCCCGGAGGCGGAAGTCGACGCCGCGGTGCGGCGGGTGGCGAAAGAAATCACGGCCAGGCTGCGCCACACGCACCCCGTGGTGCTCTCCGCCATGGGCGGTGCGGTGGTTTTCACCGGGCGCCTTCTGCCGATGCTGCGTTTCCCGCTGGAGTTCGACTATGTCCACGTCACCCGCTACCGGAACAGCACTTCCGGCGGGGACCTGTCCTGGATCGCCGCGCCGCGGGAATCGGTGGCAGGGCGCACCGTGCTCGTGCTGGACGACATCCTCGACGAGGGCATCACCCTGGCGGCGATCCACGAGAGGATGCTCGAACTCGGCGCCCGCGCCTGCCACACGGCCGTGTTCGCCGACAAGGACATCGGCCGCGCCAAGCCGATCGAGGCCGATTTCGTCGGCGTGCGCCTGCCCAACCGCTACGTCTTCGGCTTCGGCATGGACGTGAAGGGGGCCTGGCGCAACCTGCCGGCGATCTACGCGCTCAGGGAGTAGGGGCAATCCTGTCGTCCCCGCGCAAGCGGGGACC
>CAYZLI010000279.1:0-2471 GCA_964479195.1 uncultured Rhodocyclaceae bacterium | reverse complement strand
CCATCGACCGCAGCTTGGAGCCCGTGCGCGAGTTCTACCGCAAGTACGGCATCACTTCGCTCGCCGTCTACATCGATCCCTCGAGCGACCTGGTCGCCCAGCTGCGCACGGTCGGTATCCCGACCACCGTGCTCATCGACCGCGAAGGCCGCGAGATCTGGCGCCTGACGGGCCCAGCGGAATGGGACGCGCCGCCCTCGGTGGCGGCGATCCGCAAGCACGTGGAGGCGGGCGGGAAGCCGTGAGATATCGAGGAGGACGACCATGTGGACACGTCGCAGTGTATTGAAGGCGCTGGGGGGCGCAGGCGCCGCCGTTGCCGCCGCGCCGCTGCACCGCGCCCTGGCGGCGGGCGCGCCCGATCTGGTGCTGCGGCTTACCGCCGCACCGGGGCGGCTGACTCTCTGGTCCGGCGCCCAGACCGCGGTGCTGCGCTACTCGGGTGAGGTGCTGCGCGGGCGCGCGGAGGCGCTCCTGCCCCCGGCGGGCTACCTGGGCCCGACCCTGGAGCTGCGCCGGGGCGAGCGGGTGCGCATCGAGTTCCGCAACCGCCTGGACGAACCCAGCATCATCCACTGGCACGGCATGATCGTGCCCGAGGCGGCCGACGGCCATCCGCGCCTCGCCGTCGGCCCGGACGGCGAATATACCTACGAATTCACAGTGCGCAATCCCGCCGGCACCTATCTCTACCATCCCCATCCCCATGGCCGTACCGGCGCTCAGGTGTATCGGGGGCTCGCCGGGCTCGTGGTCGTGCGCGAGGCGCGGGAGCTGTCCTACGGCCTGCCCAGGCACGAGCTGAGCCTCGTCATCCAGGACCGCCGCGTGGGCGAGCAGAACCAGTTCGTTTTCAAGCGCATGATGATGGACGACATGAACGGCGTCCTGGGCGACACGGTGCTGGTGAACGGCGCACCCGATGCGGCGTTTCGCGTCGCCCCGCGCCCCTACCGGCTGCGGCTCGCCAACGTGTCGAACGCACGCATCTACAAGCTCGCCTGGTCCGATGAGCGCCCGATGCGGGTGATCGCCACCGACAACGGCCTCCTCTCCGCCGCCGAGGGCATTCAGACACGCCCCTATGTGGTGCTAGCGCCCTTCCAGCGCATGGAGCTCCTGGAGGACTTCGGTGCGCGCCCCGCCGGGGCGGAGATCGCCCTCGTGAGCCGCGCCTTCGAAGGCATGGGCATGATGGACATGATGGATGGCATGATGGGGCGCGGCGGCATGGGCGGGATGATGCGCGGCATGATGGGGCCCGGCCAGGGCGAGGCGCTCACGGTCGCCCGCTTCACCGTGGCCGCCGGCCCGCGCGTCGTGGAGGAGGCGCCGGGGCTCCCCCCGCCCGAAGCCCGGGCGCCGGAGGGCGGGGTCGAGCTCTACACCCGGCTCGCCTTCCGCCACATGCAGGGCTTCCTCAACGGCCGGCGCTTCGAGATGGCGGCGGTGGCCCAGGACGAGCGCCTGCCTCTCAACGCCGGCACAGTGTGGACCTTCGCCAACGACGGCGGCGGCATGGCCATGCCCCATCCCATCCACATCCATGGCGTGCGCTTCCGCATCCTGGAGCGCAGCGGGGACGGCGTGCCGGCGGAGCTGCGCGAGGGGCTGGTGGACGCCGGCTACAAGGACACCTTCCTCATCTTCCCGGGCGAGCGCGTGCGCCTCCTGGTCGCGCCCACGGAGCCGGGACTCTTTATGTACCACTGCCACAACCTGGAGCACGAGGATGGCGGGATGATGCGCAACTGCCTGTTCGGGAAACCCGCGCGCGCAGAGGCACGGCAGCCCCGTGCTCATGGATAGCGGCATGCAGGGCGGCCGCGTGGTCTTCGCCCACCCGGATGAATTCGCCCGGCTCGTGCGGCCGGGCTGCGAATAGGCAGGAGGATCGGAAATGGACGAACGGATCGATGTGCCCGCGCAGGAAGCCCGCTGGAGCCGGCATCTGCCCTTCCTCATCCCGCTTGCGCTCTTCGCCGCCATCGGCGTGTTCCTGGCCATCGGGCTCACGCTCAACCCGCGCGAAGTCCCCTCGCCCCTCATCGGCAAGCCGGTGCCGCAGTTCGCCCTGCCGCCGGTGAAGGGCCGCACGCTGGGGCTTTCGAGCGCCGACCTGAAGGGCGAGGTGTCCCTCGTGAATGTGTTCGCCTCCTGGTGCGTCGCCTGCCGCGAGGAGCACCCGGTGCTGATGCGCTTGCGGCAGGAAGGGCTGGTGCCCATCCACGGCCTCAACTACAAGGACCGTCCCGACGATGCCGCCAAGTGGCTGGACGATCTGGGCGATCCCTACACCCGCACCGGCGCCGACCTGGACGGGCGGGTGGCCATCGACTGGGGCGTCTATGGCGTGCCGGAGACCTTCGTCATCGACCCGGCCGGACGCATCGCCTACAAGCACATCGGCCCGGTCACGCCGGAGGTCCTCGCCCAGACCCTGCAGCCGCTTATCGCCCGGCTGCGCGCCG
>CAYZLI010000278.1:0-2489 GCA_964479195.1 uncultured Rhodocyclaceae bacterium | reverse complement strand
AGCAGGCGGCCGACAGCGCCGTGCAACTGCTCGGCAGCTCCTATTCCGTCACGGGCCTACAGGGCGTGGGCACGTTTAGCGACTGGTGGCTGATGGCGTGACCTGCCCCTGATCGTGCGGGCCGGGCCAGCCCGTCACCCGGAGAAACCGTGCAGGTATGACGCCCGGAACTTGTCCAGGCGGCTCTCGTCGCAGGCTGCCAGGATGTTGGGAAATCTCATGTGCAGGATGTGGTGGTACATGACGACGTAGCTGTCGTTTTCATCGTGCAGATCCAGGTAGTTCGAGCCGTCCACGGCCAGCAGCACGGGGAACAGGGATCGAAGGAAATCCAGGAAATCCGGCACGGAGGTGCGCTGGAAGGCATTCAGGCACCAGTGGTTCAGTTCCAATACGACCGTGGGCCGGTGGGCCGCAAGGGTTCGTGCCGCGCCGCGCAGGACGTGGCCCTCGAATCCTTCCACGTCGATCTTGATGAAATCCACCTTGGGCAGGCTCAGGGACTCGACGACGTCATCGAGCCGGCGAATCGTTATCGTCTCGACGGTGTGGCCGGCGCTGGCCCGGGTCTGGTTCGATACGAAGCCGCCGGCCCGGTTCGAGGGGGCGAAGGTCAGCGGGTACTCGCCCGGTTCCGACCCGAGGCCGATGTTCTGGACGAAGACGTTGCCGTGCCCGGATCGGGAAATGTTCCTTTCCAGAAACGCGTACGTGGTTCGCGAGGGTTCGAACGCGTAGACGGCCTTGGCCAGCTCCCCGAACAACAGGGCGGTGCAGCCTATGTTAGCGCCGACATCCAGGATGACGCCGCTGCCGCTCGCCACGTTCCTGAACAGCCTCACCATTTCCGGCTCGAAGCCGCGCCGGATGTTTTCCAGGTAATCGTCATCCGAGGTGATGAGGTACTTCTTCCCTCCGATGTCGACGGTCGCTTCCTTCGCAACTCCCATGTGTCGTCCTCTGCCAGTGTATTGATTGCCGATCGATAGGGCCTACCCGCCGCTGGGCTCGAAAAGCAGATCGATATGGTCGACGCCCGAGCGGGCGAAGCAGGCAAGAACCTTTTCGTGATCGCTGCCGCAGTCCTCCGTGCCGAGCTCGGCAATGACGTGGATGCGGTAGCCTCGCCCGGTGAAGGAGCCCAGGTAGGCATCCCAAGAAATGCCGGAGATGTTTCTAAGGGCGTCGGGGCAGAATTCCGAGATCACCCAGGGCCGGTGGCGCCCTATCGCGGCTGCGGCGCCGGCCATGGCCAAGCCTTCGGCACCCTCCACGTCGGCCTTGATGAGGCGGATCGGCCGGTCCGCATCGAGCAGCCGGTCGATCGGCAGCGCGGGCACGGTCTCGGCCGCGAGAAGCGCCGCGGCCTCGCCGGGCAGATCCCCGGTGGTGCCGTTGGAATGGGCGGCGTGGAGGGCGAGCAGGCCGATCCGGTCCGAGGCGGCGACTTGGGCGACCGTGACCTGGGCAAAGCCGTTGGCACGCCGGCTCGCTTCCAGCAGGCGGACGTTGCGCGGATTGGGCTCGACGGCGAGCACCGAGCCGTTCGGCCCCACCAGGCTCGCCGCAAGCAGCGAGAAGTAGCCGATGTTGGCGCCGACATCGACCACGTGGTCTGCCGGCCGCAGCAGCTCCCGAAACACCCGGGAGACGTGCGGCTCGTAGGCGCCCTGGAGGACGGCGGCGCCGACTTCGCAGTCCGCCGCGTCCGCGTAGATGGTGAAGCCGTCCATCTGCCGGGAGCGCACCTCCCCCATGTGCCGTTCCAGCAGCCCCCGCTCCTGGAATTCCCGGGAATTGAGGTAGGACTTGACGACCTCCGCCAGCGGCCGGCCGGCCAGGCCGCTGTGCCCCGGCCAGTCCTGGACCTGCGGATTGCGGCCGAGGATGAGGCGGAAGCAATGGTAGATGTCCTCGAGGGTCGCCTCGGCGGGAAACGCCCGCTCCCAGGGGGCTTCGGCGGCGCGCTTCCGTTTGAACAGTCCCATCATTTTCTGCTGTCGCGGCTTCCGCCGGGTAAGTTAAAAGAGGGCCTCACGAAGCTCGGGTGACCACCAGGATGCCGGCGAAGATGAGACCGATGCCGACGATCCGCGCGCCGCTCAGGGTCTCGCCGAGGATCGCCACGGCGGCCAGGGGCGTGAGGAGAAAGATGGCCCCCGCCATCACCGGCGCCGCCACGCTCAGGGGATTGGCGGCGTAGATCTTGAAAGTGAGCCAGAAGCTCAGGCTGTAGCAGGCCAGGGCGGTGGCGAGCGGCAGGGGCAGGGGCGAGCCGCCGGCCAGCTTGATGGCGAGCTGGGCGGCGACGTTAAGCAGGACGGCGACCAGGGCCAGCCAGGGCTCGTTCATGGCGTCGGCCCTTCTCCGCGCCGAGGCTCCTCGCGCAGCAGGTAGAGGGGGCGGCCTTTCAGTTCCTCGTAGATGCGGGCGAGGTATAGACCGACGATGCCCAGGCTCAGCATGAGGGCGCCGCTGGCCAGGGCGAG
>CAYZLI010000277.1:0-2504 GCA_964479195.1 uncultured Rhodocyclaceae bacterium | reverse complement strand
GCCGGACGGCTGCCGAGCCAGATCTTGAGCAGGGCGGTATAGAAGTCCTCGCCGGCGATGTCCTTGCCCTTGGCCTGGCCGTTGAAGGAGAGCCGCGTGCCCGATTCCGGCAGCCAGTCGAGGGTGACCACGGCGCCCTTGGGCGCCAGTTTGAGGGCGAGGATGGTCGCCCGGAATTCCTCGATGCGCGGCTTGAGGGCCGCGAGCTCCGCCTCCGCGTGATTCTTCTCGATGCTGGACACCAGGGCGTCGGCGAACTGTTCGGCGGTCAGCTCGCGCAGGGTGACGATGTGCAGGCGTTTGGCGCCCTTGAGCGCGAGCACCGCTTCGGCGGCGTTCTTCTTCTCCGGCAGATAGAGGCCGATGGCGTAGACCTTGAAGAAGACGCGGCTGCGCAGGCCGGCGCCGTTCAGCTGCAACTCGGTCGTGCCAAGTTTCGACTGGTCCTCGAATTTCACCCCGGCGACCTCCACGGCGGAGGCCGGCAGGGCGAACCACAGGGCGGCTGCAGCGAGGGCGATCGCAGGTTTCATTTTCTTCTCCTTACGCGGATTTGCGCGCCTGCCCGAATCAGCCGCGAACTTCCCCGTTGCCCAGCACGATCCATTTCTGGCTGGTCAGGCCTTCCAGGCCCACCGGGCCGCGCGCGTGCAACTTGTCGGTGGAAATGCCGATCTCGGCGCCCAGCCCGTACTCGAAGCCGTCGGCGAAGCGCGTCGAGGCGTTCACCATCACCGAGCTCGAATCCACCTCGCGCAGGAAGCGCATGGCGCGGGTGTAGTCCTCCGTGACGATGGCCTCGGTGTGCTGGGACGAATACTTGTTGATGTGCTCGATGGCTTCATCCACGCCGGCCACCACCCTCACGGCGATGATGGCGGCAAGGTATTCCGTGTACCAGTCGTCCTCCGTGGCCGCCTTGAGCCGGCCCGCAGCAATGCCGGCCTCGCGCAGGATGGCCAGCGATTCCGGGCAGCCGCGCAGCTCCACGCCCTTGCCGGCGAGCATGGCGCCGATCTGCGGCAGCAGGGTCTGCGCCACGCCGCGGGCCACCAGCAGCGATTCGGCCGTGTTGCAGGTGCCCAGGCGCTGGGTCTTGGCGTTCTCGACGATGCGCAGGGCCTTGTCGGCGTCCGCACCGTCGTCCACGTAGACGTGGCAGTTGCCGTCCAGGTGCTTGATCACCGGGATGCGCGCCTCGCTGGCGATGCGCTCGATCAGCCCCTTGCCGCCGCGCGGCACGATGACATCCACGAATTCCTTCATGGTGATGAGCTCGCCCACGGCCGCGCGGTCCGTGATCTCCACCACCTGCACGGCGCCTTGCGGCAGCCCCGCGGCGCGCAGGCCCTCATGCACCAGGGCGGCGAGCGCCCGGTTGCAGCGGATGGCCTCCGAGCCGCCGCGCAGAATTGCCGAGTTGCCCGCCTTCAGGCACAGGCCGGCGGCATCCACCGTGACGTTGGGCCGCGCCTCGTAGATGATGCCGATGACGCCCAGGGGCACCCGCATCTTGCCCACTTGGATGCCGGTGGGGCGGAACTTGAGGTCGGAGATCTCGCCGATGGGATCCGCCAGGGCGGCGATCTGCTCCAGGCCTTCCGCCATGGTGGCGACCGCCTTTTCGGACAGGGCCAGCCGGTCGAGCATGGCCTCTTCCAGCCCGGCGGCGCGCGCCGCCTCCACGTCCTCGCCGTTGGCCGCCATCAGCTTGGCCGCATCGCGCCGGATGGCCGCGGCCATCGCCAGCAGGGCCTGGTTCTTGGCCCGGGTGGAGGCTTTGGCCATGAGCCGCGAGGCGGCGCGGGCCTGGCGGCCCAGGGTGCGCATGTACTCCTTGACGTCGATCTGTTCGGTCTTCATGGTGCGCTTCCTTAGGCTGTCTGTAGGGCGGGTTAGGCCGCCAGGCCGTAACCCGCCGGATGGGTAAACATCCGGCGCAATGCGCTTCGCTTATTGCGCCCTACAAGTCTTCAGGTCGGGTTGAAGTCCGACCTACCCTGATTTCCTTGCCAGACGCAACGCCAACTGCAGGAACTCGTCCCACACGTCCCCCTGCTTGAGGCCCTTGATCATCCGGTCGATGTTGGCTGCTGCCATCAAAGCAGCACGCAACTGGCCTTGACGGAACCGCGGCAGCGCCCGCTGCAGGGCGGCGGCGCGCCGGTCGTCGTACACCCGCTCGGCCCGCAGCGCCGCGGCCAGCGGCCGTCCTTCGTCCTGGGCGGCGCGCAGCACCGCCAGGACCCGGATCTCGGCGGCGAAGGCCCACAGGACCAGGGGCGGGGCCACGTCCTCGCCGCGCAGTCCCTCGATCAGGCGCGCGCAACGCCCGGCGTCCCCCTCCAGCAGGGCGGCGCGCAACTTGTCCACATCATAGCGCGCGACATTGAGCACCGCATCCTCCACTTGGGCCAGGCTGAGTTCCCCGGCCGGGTGGAGCAGGCCCAGCTTCTGGATCTCCTGGTGCGCGGCCAGCAGGTTGCCCTCCACGTGGGCGGCGA
>CAYZLI010000276.1:0-2577 GCA_964479195.1 uncultured Rhodocyclaceae bacterium | reverse complement strand
AGCTTCTGGATCTCCTGGTGCGCGGCCAGCAGGTTGCCCTCCACGTGGGCGGCGATGAATTCCAGCGCTGCGCGCTGCGCCGACTGCTGCTGGCGCGCCAGGCGCAGGGCGATCCAGTCGGGCAGCTCGGCCAGCCCGGGGGCGTTGAGCTCGATGGCCACACCCGCCTGCGCCAGCGCGGAGAACCAGGCCGTCTTGCGCGCCGCCCAGTCCAGCTCGGGCAGGGTGATGAGGGTCACGACCCCATCCGCCAGGCGCGCGCAGTAGCGCTGCAGGGCCTCGCCCCCGTCGCGCCCCGGCTTGCCGTTGGGGATGCGCAGGTCCACCAGCTTGTTGGCACCGAAGAGCGACATATTGCCGGCCGCGAGCATCAGGCTGTCCCACTTGAAGCCGGCGCCGCTGACCAGCACTTCGCGCTCCGTGTAGCCCTGGTCGCGCGCCGCCTGGCGGATGGCATCGCCCGCCTCGATCACCAGCAGCGGCTCGTCGCCGTGCAGGACGTAGAGCGGCGCGAGCTGCTTGGCGAGGTGCGACGGGAGCTGTTCAGGGCGCAGGTTCATGGAAAGGCGTTTACCACGGGGCGCACGGGGAGATCCATGTGAGAAAAAGCCCCGTGCCCCCCGTGTTCCCCGTGGTTATAGGCTTTTCGACTTGTCGATTCTTACCGCCGCCAGCCGGCGCATGATCTGCTGCACCAGGTCGTTCTGCATGTCGCGGTAGAGCAACGCCTCTTCCTGCTCCTTGGACAGCACCTGCTCGTCGCTGAAGGAGATGGCGCGGGTCAGGACGATCTCGCTCTGGGGGATGAACTCCCGTCCCTTCAGGTCGTGGACCCGGAAGAGGAAACGGTAACGCAGTTCGAACTCCCGTACCCGGCCGGCGGAGGAAAGGCTGAGGATGTCCTTCTCCCGCGCTTCGCCCGCGACGCTGAAGATGGCCTGGGCCTCCTGGGGGTTGTCCACCAGGCGGGTGCCGCCCTGGGCGCGGATGTGGCGCTTGAGGGTGGTGCCCAGCTCCGAGTTCTCGGCGATGGCCACGTGCAGGCTTTCGAAGGGCAGCGGATGCACGCCGCGCAACTGGAAGCCGCAGGCGGAGAGCAGCAAGATGGTGAGGACGGCTACCAGTGCGCGCATGTTCCGGTCCGAATCAGACGACGATGTTCACGAGTCGGCCCGGCACCACGATCACCTTCTTCGCCGGCCGGCCCTCCATGTGTTTCTGCGCCGCCTCGCAGGCAAGCGCCGCCTGCTCGACGCCCAACCTGTCGGCCGCCGCCGGCACCTTGACGGCGCCGCGCAGCTTGCCATTCACCTGCAGCACCAGCTCGATCTCCTCCTGGGCGAGGGCCGCTTCCAGGGGTTCGGGCCAGGGGGCGTGCAGGATGTCGCCGCCGTAGCCGAGCTCGTTCCAGAGCCGGTGGCAGAGGTGGGGGGTGATGGGCGAGAGCAGGCGCAGCAGGATGGACAGGGCCTCCTTCGCCACCGCCCCGTAGCCTTCCTGCTCCCGGGGCGCGCGTTCCAGGGCGTTCAGCACCTTCATGGCCGCGGAGGCGACGGTATTGAACTGGAACTTCTGCAAGTCGTAGTTGGCCTGCTTCAGGTTGAGATGCACTTCGCGCCGCACCGCCGCCAGCGCCGCCGGCAGTTTGGCGGGCAGGGCCGGCGCGGCCTGCACGGCCTCGCGCGCCCCGTAGGCGTAAGCCCAGACGCGCTTCAGGAAGCGGAAGCTGCCGTCTACGCCCGAGTCGGACCACTCCAGGGTCTGCTCCGGGGGGCTGGCGAACATCATGAAGAAGCGGGCCGTGTCGGCGCCGTACGCCTCGATGAGCGCCTGGGGATCGACCCCGTTGTTCTTCGACTTGGACATGGTGCCGATGCCGCCGGACTCCACCGGCTGGCCGTCGGCCTTGAGCACGGCGCCGATGCGGTTGCCCTTCTCGTCGTACTTCAGCTCCACGTCCGCCGGGTTGTAGTAGCTGATGCGCCCGGACTGGGGCTTGCGGAAGAAGATTTCGTTGAGCACCATGCCCTGGGTGAGGAGCCGCGTGAACGGCTCGTCGTAGGACACCAGCCCCAGGTCGCGCATCACCTTGGTCCAGAAGCGCGAGTAGAGCAGATGCAGGATGGCGTGCTCGATGCCGCCGATGTATTGATCGACGGGCATCCAGTACTTGGCGCGCCCGTCCACCATGGCCTTGCCGTTGTCCGGCGAGCAGTAGCGGGCGTAGTACCAGGACGAGTCCACGAAGGTGTCCATGGTGTCGGTTTCGCGCCGCGCCGGGCCGCCGCACTTCGGGCAAGTGCAGGCGAGGAAGTCTTCACGCTTGTTGAGGGGGTTGCCGGAGCCGTCCGGCACGCAATCCTCCGGCAGCACCACCGGAAGCTGCTCGTCGGGCACGGGCACCGTGCCGCATTGCTCGCAGTGGATGAGGGGGATCGGGCAGCCCCAGTAGCGCTGGCGGGAGATGCCCCAGTCGCGCAGGCGCCAGACCACCTGCTTGTCGCCCAAGTCCTTCGCCTTGAGGTCGGCGGCGATGGCGTCGACGGCTGCGGCGTAGCCGAGGCCGTCGTACTTGCC
>CAYZLI010000275.1:0-2614 GCA_964479195.1 uncultured Rhodocyclaceae bacterium | reverse complement strand
GGGAGCATCACGCCATGAAAACCTGGTTCCGCGACAACCGCGGCTTTCTCGCCTTCCTGCTCCTCTTCGGCCTGTTCCGCACGGCCGTCGCGGACTGGAATCCGATTCCCTCCGGCTCCATGCGCCCGAACTTGCTGGAGGGCGACGTGGTCCTGGTCAATCGACTGGCGTACGACCTGAAGCTGCCCCTGACCGACGCGATCCTCGCCCACATCGCCGAGCCCCGGCGCGGGGACATCGTCACCTTCTCGTCGCCCGCGGATGGGACGCGGCTCATCAAGCGCATCGTCGCCCTGCCCGGCGACCGGGTGGAGATGCGGGACAAGCAGCTTTTCATCAACGGCGAGGCGGCTCGCTACCGCCTGGAAGGGCCGGCCCTGGAAGCGACGGGGGACGGCCGCTTGCTGCCGGCGCTGCGGCTGGAGGAGAGCACGGACGACGGGCGCCACGCCATCCTGTGGCTGCCGGATTCTGCGCACGCCTCCGGCTTCGGTCCCGTGACCGTGCCGGCGGACCATTTCCTCATGCTCGGCGACAACCGGGACAACAGCGCCGACTCGCGCTATTTCGGCTTCGTGCCGCGGCACCTGCTCATCGGCCGCGCCGAGGCGATCCTCGTCTCGGCGGCGATCACCGAGAACTGGCGGCCGAGGCTGGAGCGGTTCGGGATGGGGCTACGCTAGCGTAGGCCGCGGAAAAGCCGCTGGATTCCCGCGTGCGCGGGAATGACAGGGCACCCGGAAGGTGAAGCCGGGAACCGCGGTAGAATGCTCCCATGACAACGGCCCACGCCACCGCACTTCCCGCCCATCTCACGCCGCTTGAGCGGATGTGGCTCGGACAGCTTGTCGACCGACTGGCCGCCGACTCCCGGCTGTCGAAGGTGGTGGTGTTCGGCAGCCGTGCCCGCGGACATTCCCATGCCGATTCGGATCTCGATGTGGCCGTCTATTTCTCGTCGGCGCGGGATCGGCGCCTGGAGCGCTGGCTCGACGAGCAGGCCCTGGGTGTGACCGGGGAGGAGGAAGCCCGGCACCTGCAGGTCGTCCCATTCTTTTCGGATGAAGGACCAAGCCGGCTCGACGCGGCACTCAGGCGGGAGGGCATAGTGCTATGGACGAAAGACTGAGGCTGGCGGAGGCGGAACTCCAACTGGCGGCCGAGAACCTGTCGGCCGCGGTCCTCGTCGCGGAGAACAGCCTGTACCGCAATGCCGTAACCGACCTCTACTACGCGGCCTACCACGCCGTCGTCGCCCTCCTCGCCCTCCAGGGCATCGAGACGTCCAGCCATGACGGCGTCCAAGCCATGTTCGGCCTGCACTTCGTCAAGCCGGGCGTGGTGGACAAGAACGCCGGCAAGTACCTGGGCAATCTCTACCATGCCCGCCTGACCGCGGACTACAAGAGCTACGTCGATCTGGACCGTTCGGATTACGAGGAGGCGGCCAAGCAGGCGAAGCTGGTCCTGACGGCCGCCGCCGGCTATCTCCGGCAGCAGGCGCCGGAGCTTCCGTTGGCCCCTGTCGAAGCGCTCCTGCCTAAGCTGCAGGGCTGACGCCGCTGGATTCCCGCTTTCGCGGGAATGACACAGCCGGCGGGAATGACAGGGCGGTCAATACATCCCCGCTTCCAGCCGCGCCGCCTCGCTCATCATGGAGCGGTTCCAGGGGGGGTCCCAGACCAGTTGCACGTGGGCTTGCGCGACGCCGGGGATGGCGAGGAGTTTGTCGTAGACCTCCTGGGCGAGGAAGTTGCCCATGCCGCAGCCGGGGGCGGTGAGGGTCATCTTCACGGCCACGCGGAAGCCCTCGCCTTCTTTGACCGCCGTCACGTCGCAGGCGTACACCAGGCCCAGCTCGACGATGTCGATGGGGATCTCCGGGTCGTAGCAGGTGCGAAGCTGCGCCCAAGCGGCGCGCTCCACGTTCTCCCGGGTGGCCTGCTGCGCGGGCAAGGCGGCAGGGGCTTCGGGCGGCTCCTTGTCCAGGGCGTCGGCGTCCTTGCCGTCGATGCGGTAGAGGTTCCCGCCCACCATCACCGTGAAGCTGCCACCCAGTTGCTGGGTGATGTAGGCGATGTCGCCCTGCTCCAAGGTCACCGGCGAGCCCCAGGGCACCATGGTTGCGGCGCAGTCGCGGGTGAGCGTGACCACCTCATCCATGACGGCTACTCCGTCGTCGCCGCTTGCGGGCGGCCGGCGAGGGCGTTGCGCAGGGTGTGCCAGGCAAGCGTGGCGCACTTCACCCGCGACGGAAACTCCTTCACACCGCTTAGCACTTCCAGCTTGCCCAGGCCCTCGGGCGGCGTGCCGTTGGCGGCCGTCAGCATGCCGTGGAAGCCGGAGAACAAGGCTTCCGCCTCCGCCACGCTCTTGCCCTTCACCGCCTCGGTCATGAGGGAGGCGGATGCCTGGGAGATGGCGCAGCCGTTGCCCTGGAAGCTCACGTCGGCGACCCGGCCGTCCGCCAGCTTGACGAAAACCTTCACGTTGTCGCCGCACAAGGGGTTGTGGCCTTCCGCCACGTGATCGGCCCCTTCCATGGCGTGGAAGTTCCGCGGGCGCTTGTTGTGGTCGAAGATGACCTCCTGGTAGAGGTCGCGCAAATCGCTCA
>CAYZLI010000274.1:0-2630 GCA_964479195.1 uncultured Rhodocyclaceae bacterium | reverse complement strand
CGGCCAGCGGCCCATGGTGTTCTCCAGCAGGGTCAGTTCGGCGTCCGTGTGGTTGAACACCGTGGCCGGGGCCATGAGCTTGTCGCCCTGGGCGGTGATGAAGATGGGGTGGTCGTGGTGCTCGGTGCGGTAGCTTTCCTTCTGCCGCGGGTCGCCGGTCGGCGTCACCTCCGCTTCGCCGTAGCACAGGCAGAAATAGGTGCGCGCCTCCTCGGCCTCGATGTAGGCGCCGGTGCCGCGGATGCCGATGGTGGCGGTGGGGGTGATCAGGCTGAGGTTGCGCTTGCCGTTGTCCCGTCCCTTGCCGAACACGCTGAGGATTTTGCCGGTGAGGACGCGCATGATCGCGGCGCCGCCCGCCTCCTCGAATTTCACCCTGGTTTTTTCCCGCTGCAGGAAGGCATCCGGCCCGATGACGTAGATGGCCTCGCCGCCTTCGCCGGTCATGACGGTCTGGCCGGGCTTGACGTTCAGGCCCACCGAGGCGCGGGTGCTGTCCACGCCGACGGGGCCCTTGATGGCGCGGAAGCCGGGCGTGGCGGGCAGCGAGCCGGCGGCGAGCGCCTCCCGCACGAGGCCGAGGATGCCCCCCGCGCCGAGCGCCCCGGTGGCCGCCAGCTTGAGCAGGGTCTCGCGCCGGACCAAGCGCCGCAATTCATCTTGATTCATCTCGTCCTCCCGTGGAAGGGCGCTATTGTCGTTGGTCGCGGCCGTTTGAACAATACCCTGATGGAGGCCAATGGGTCAGTCGGCGCGGCCCATCCACAGGGCGCTCTGGCGCTCGACCACATCGGGCAGAAAGCCGCTTGCCCGGTAGGCGGCGCGCAGCCAGTCGGCATCGCTCGGCCCCCTCCGGAGGGCTTCGCGCAGGCGCCACAGGGGTTCGTCGTTGTTGGTGGCCCCGGCGGCTTCCCGCAGCATGGGCAGGGTAGCGAGGATGTCGTCTTTCAGGCTGCGGTGCGCCTGGGTCCTGGCGTCGATGAAGTTTCCCGCCAGCCCGAAGCGGCAGGCCTGGAAGCGGTTGTAGTTGTAGAGCAGATAGACTTCTTCCGTCGGCGGCTCCTTGGCGATGCGCAGCAGGTGGAAGGCCAGGGTCTGGGCGTAGGCAGCGAGCTGCGCCGCGCGCTCGACCTGCAGCGGCGTATCGCAGACGCGAATCTCCACCGTGCCGTACTCGGGCTTGGGCCGCATGTCCCAGTAGAAGTCCTTCATGCTGCTGACTATGCCGTACTCGTACATGCGGGCGAAGTATCCGTGGAACGCCTCCCAGCTCAGCACAAAGGGCATATGGCCGCTGAGCGGGAAGGCGCTGACAGCGTTCAGGCGCGCCGACTGGAACGCCGTGTCGACGCCCTGGGAGAACGGTGAGGAGGCGGACAGGGCGATGAAGTGCGGCATGTAGCGAGCCAGGCCGTGCACCAGCCGCACGGCTTCGTCGCCGCCAGGGCAGCCTATGTGGATGTGCTGGCCGAATACCGTGAACTGCTTGGCGAGATAGCCGTAAAGCTCGGACAGGAAATGGAACCGCGGCGCATCGAAGATGCGCTGGTCGGTCCACTGGTGGAAGGCGTGCGTGCCACCCCCGCTGATGGCGAGGTTGAGCCGGCCGGCGTGTTTCGCCAGCAGGTCGCGCACCGTGCGCAACTCGGCCAGCAGCGCGCGGTAGCCGAGGTGGATCGAGGAATTGAGCTCGATCATCCCCTCGGTCATTTCCGGCTTCAGCTCGCCGGGATGCTCGACCCGTTCCATCAGGGCCAGCAGGTCCGGGGCGCCGCGCACCAGCCTGAAATCGTGCGCGCTGAGGATCTGCAACTCCAGCTCCACTCCCATGGACAGGGCCGCGGAGCGCTTGAATTCGAGGACCGGCGCAAAGCGCGGCTCGTTCATCTTCACGGGGAAGGGCTCCTTCCGGTTTCATAGGCCTCGTGCGCCCAGCGCAGCGCCCACTGGGCGATGATCGGGCCGAGCAGCCCCATCAGAGCGATCGCCGGAAAGACGATGGCGGCGAGCTCGGTGCCGAGTTCCGGATGGCGTTGCACGGTTTCGCGCACCAGGGAGAACTCGGTGATCGAGAGCGGCATCAGCAGCATGCCGAGCAGCAGCCCCTTGTTCACGCCCATCCCGCTCGGGCGCGCCAACGCCGCCGCGGCGGCGGTCTTGGCCACGAGGCGGACGACGACGAAGGCCAGCACCGGCAGGGCCCACTGGGGCTGCCATTGCAGCGGCAGCACGGCACCGGCGACCACGAACAGCACGACGACGAACAGCCGACCGAAGGTGCCCGTGTCGAAAGTGGCCAGACGGAATTCGCGCACGTAGTTCTTGGCCATGACGCCGAACACCAGCAGCGTGATGAGGGTGGACAGGCGCAGCGCTTCGACCGCACCGATGCCGATCACGGTAAGGCTGATGAGCAGGATCGCGGAGCCGCCTTCGTGCGGCTTCAGCAGCCACCCGAGGAAGGCCGCGACGAAGCCGAGCCCGAGGCCGATGACCACCGAACCGCCCAGGATGTAGAGCGGCTGGCAGTAGATCTGGTCGAGCCCGCTGCCGCTGCGCAGGACGGAAAGCAGCACGGCCACGGCAAGGAAAGCCAGCACGCTGTTGAGGACCACCAGGCAGAGCGCGCG
>CAYZLI010000273.1:0-2737 GCA_964479195.1 uncultured Rhodocyclaceae bacterium | reverse complement strand
GCGCCCTACGCAAGGGGCGCAGCAATCCAGATGGCGCCTCCTTTGATCTTGCGCAAGCGGCGCCTCGCCGCTCGCTCTACGATGGCCGCGTAACAAGAACGGGGAAGCCGCGCCGTGCGTATCGCCAGCCTCACCACCGACGAAGCGCTCGCCGGCCTGAAGAGCGGGCCGGAGGGCCTGAGCGCCGCGGAAGCCGCGCGCCGGCTGGCGGAGTTCGGCCCCAACCATGTGGAGGAAGTGGGGCGGGAGAACCTGCTGCTGGCCTTCGCCCGGGAATTCACCCATTTCTTCGCCGTCATCCTGTGGATCGGCGCCCTGCTCGCCTTCCTCGCCGAGCGTTACGATCCGGGCCAGGGCATGGCGCGGCTGGGCATCGCCATCGTCGGCGTCATCCTGGTCAATGGCCTGTTCTCCTTCTGGCAGGAGTACAAGGCCGAGCGGGCCGTGGCGGCACTGCGCCGGCTGCTGCCGCACAAGGCCAAGGCGCTGCGCGGCGGCGAGCTGGCCCAGGTCCCGGCCGCGGCGCTGGTGCCCGGCGACATCGTGCTCCTGGAGGCGGGCGATTTCGTGCCCGCCGACTGCCGCGTCATCGAGGCCTTCGGCCTGCGCGTCAATGCCGCGACCATCACCGGCGAGTCCCTGCCCCAGGCACGCAACGCCGGGCCGAGCGAGGAGGACTCGCCGCTCTTCGCCCGCAACCTGCTGCTCGCCGGCACCGCGGTGGTCTCCGGCGAGGCGCGCGCCGTGATCTACGCCACTGGCATGCGGACCGAGTTCGGCCGCATCGCCCACCTCACCCAGACGGCGGGGGAGGCCACCTCGCCCCTGCAGCGGGAGATCGCCCGCGTCTCCAAGCTGGTGGCCCTGCTCGCCACCCTGCTCGGCGTCGCCTTCTTCCTCATCGGCCAAGCCCTCGGGCTGCCCTTCTGGGAAAACCTGCTCTTCGCCATCGGCATCATCGTCGCCAACGTGCCCGAGGGCCTGCTGCCCACGGTGACGCTGTCGCTCGCCATGGCCACGCAGCGCATGGCGCGGCGCAACGCCCTGGTGCGCCACCTGCCGGCGGTGGAGGCCCTCGGCTCGACGACGGTGATCCTCTCCGACAAGACCGGCACCCTGACGCAGAACCGCATGGCCGCGCGCCGGCTCTGGCTGGGCGGACGCTTCGTTCGGCCGGACGAGCTGCGTGCCTGCCCCGACCTGGCCCGGGACTACCGCCCGCTGTTCCTCGACGCCGCCCTCTGCCACGACCTGAAGCAGGCCAACGGCGAGCTGCTGGGCGACCCCATGGAGGTGGCGCTCGCGCGCCTCGCCCGGGAATTCGTGGAGGCGGGCGGCTACACGCGCGCCGACGAGATTCCCTTCGACACGGACCGCAAGCGCATGTCGGTCCTCGTCGCCAGTGCCGAGGGCCGGACGCTCTACTGCAAGGGGGCGCTGGAGACCGTGCTGGGCGCCTGCGATGCCGTGCTGGTGGACGGCCAGGCGCTGCCCCTCGACGAGCCGGCCCGGGCGCGGCTGCTCGCCGCTCAGGACGAGCTGGCCGCGGCGGGCCTGCGGGTGCTCGCCTTCGCCCATCGCGCACTGCCGGCGGGCACGGCCCCGGAGGAGCGCAGCATGGTGCTCGCGGGGCTGGTGGGCCTGGAGGACCCGCCCCGGCCGGAGGTGCCGGCGGCGGTGGCCCGCTGCGAGCGTGCCGGCATCCGCGTCATCATGGTCACGGGCGACCATCCGCACACGGCGCTGGCCATCGCCCGGGAAATCGGCCTGGTGCAGGGTCCGCGGCCCGTCGTCATCGGCGGCGACGAGCTGCGGCGCATGACGCCGGCGCAACTGCAACTGGCGCTGGACGCCCCGGAAATCCTCTTCGCCCGGCTCGCCGCCGAGCAGAAGATGCTCATCGTGCAGGCCCTCCAGCGCAAGGGGGAGATCGTCGCCGTCACCGGCGACGGGGTGAACGACGCGCCGGCCCTGAAGAGCGCCGACATCGGCATTGCCATGGGCATAGCCGGCACGGACGTGGCGAAGGAGGCGGCCGACCTCATCCTGCTCGACGACAATTTCGCCAGCATCGTCGCCGCCGTGGAGGAAGGGCGCGCGGTCTTCGACAACATCCGCAAGTTCCTCACCTACATCCTCACCTCGAACATCCCCGAGCTGGTGCCCTATCTCGCCTTCGTGCTGTTCCGCATTCCGCTGCCGCTCACCATCGTCCAGATCCTGGCGGTGGACCTGGGCACGGACATGCTGCCCGCCCTGGCCCTGGGGGCGGAGAAGCCGGACCCGGCGGTGATGGAACACCCGCCGCGGCGGCGCGGCGAGCGCCTGCTGTCCTGGGGGCTGGTGGCCCGGGCCTACCTCTTCCTCGGCGTGCTGGAGGCGGCGACGGCGATGGCCGTATTCTTCTTCGTCCTGGGGGAAGGGGGCTGGCGGTACGGCGAGGCCCTGGGCAAGGCGGACCCCCTCTATCTCCAGGCGACGACCGCCTGCCTGGCGGCGATCGTCGTCACCCAGGTGGCAAACCTGTTCCTCTGCCGCCACCCGCTGCGCTCCGCCTTCGCCTTCGGCTTCGCCGCCAATCCCCTGATCCTGGCCGGCGTCGCCGTGGAGCTGGGGGTGATCCTGGCGATCGTCTACACGCCGGCGGGCAACTGGCTGTTCGGCACCGCGCCCGTCGGTCCCGAGGTGTGGCTCTTCGCCCTGCCCTTCGCCGCCCTCATGCTGCTCCTGGAGGAGG
>CAYZLI010000272.1:0-2753 GCA_964479195.1 uncultured Rhodocyclaceae bacterium | reverse complement strand
GTCGCGATCGGATCGTCCTGCACGCGGGCCTCGTTCCAGAAGTAGCGGGTGCCGGAGCACTGGTCGTCGATCACGATCGTCGAGCCCACGGACTCGACCATGGCCATGAAGGCCACGTCGTCGTTCTCCGAGCCGATGGTCATGAAGCGGATGCCCTCCTGCCGATTGTTCGGGCGCTTGGGCAGCTCGGCCAGGACGCGCTTCAGCTCCTTGTTGTGCTCTTCCTTGTCCACGAACTGGGCGGTGATGGAGGCATAGAGGGCCTCGACGCCGGTCACGCGGGGGTTGGTCTCCTTGCGGTACTCGAACAGCTCGCGCAGCAGGCGGCGGTTCTCGTTCACGATCTCGATGCCGCGCTTGAGATCGGCGTCGGTGAGGGGCTTGCCGATCACCCCTTCCATGAAGGTGCGGAACTTCTTCACCTCGGCGTAGTGCTGGGCGCGGGCGAAGCGCGACTGCACCTCGTTGGGCATGGGCAGGTAGTAGTCCCACTTCACGGTCGGCACGTGGGCGCGCCAGGAGGTGAAAGTCTGGCGGTACTGGATGCAGGACTGGGTCAGGGTCACGCCCTCGGCGTAGTCGAAGCGGCCGAGCAGGCCCTGGGCCAGGGAATCCCGGCAGAAGGGGCAGAACATGCCGAAGATGTGCGGCTCGGTCACGTTCTGCGGCTCGTGGGCGCCCAGCACCCGCACCGGCAGCATGTTCGCCGCGATCAGGATTTCCTCGGGCGTGTAGGTGCACATGGTCGCTACCACGGTGCCGCCCGTGCGCGCCTTCCAGGCCCGGGCATAGTCGTGGCGCTTTTCGTACCACTCCTTGAACTGGTCAAACAATCCGCTCATCGTCATCCCCTAGTCGGTTGATGCATTATCATGCCGCTTATACTTCATAAATGCACGATACAGCATTGGAACCGATTCTAGAAACCCTTTTGGGGTCAAGGTTTGATCCAGGTCAAGAAAAACCATGAATTCGTCCTGTTTTTTGCCCGGGCTCTCAAAAAACGAGGTTGATGTATAAGGTTTTTTGAATATTCATTGCCGAAACCCGGGGTGCAGGCCAGATAAAGCCCGGTGCGCCGCAAATACATATCTGACACAGGGCTTTTATGCCCCGGGTTGATCTGGATCAAATATCCGGCGGTCGCACCTCTCCTAGAATCCCGTCAATGCATTCTATTACCTATTGATACTATATGATGCTTTATGTTGCATCATTGGCTCGATAGCCAGGAAGATGGCCATGGAGACAGCCGTTCAACCCGTAAGATGGTGGAAAAAGCCCGCAGCCGATGTGGCGGCCGGCCCGATGGTGCAGTTGACTATCGACGGCAAGCAAGTCGAGGCGCCGGCCGGGGCGTCGGTCCTTTCCGCGGCGACCGCGGCCGGCATATATATTCCCGCCCTCTGCGCCCACCCGGACCTGCCGCCTTCCTGCCAGCGCGGCGGATCTGAAACCGGCTGCAAGCTCTGCGTGGTGGAGGTGCACGGCGCCGACGGGCTGCTGACCGCCTGCTCGATTCCCGTGGAAGCCGGCCTGAGCGTCACGACCAGCTCGCCGGCCATCCAGAAGCTGCGCCAGGAGCGCATCGCCAAGATCCTCGGGACGCACCCGCACGTCTGCCTCACCTGCCCGCAGCGGGAAGGCTGCAGCCGCACCACCTGCTCCTTCGGCAACCCGGTGGAAACGCGCTGCTGCTCCATCTTCAACAACTGCGAGCTGCGCAAGGTCTCCGATTACATCGGCATCCCGGCCACCACGCCGGCCTACAAGCCGGTGCAACTGCCCGTCATCAAGAACGAACCCTTCTACGACCGGGACTACAACCTGTGCATCGACTGCCGCCGCTGCCTGGTGGCCTGCAACGAGGTGCGCGGCGTGGGCTGTCTGGAGGTGAAGAATACGGACGGGCGCACCTGGGTGGGGACCATCGCGCCGACGCTCGTCGAGTCCGGCTGCAAGTTCTGCAGCGCCTGCGTCACCGTCTGCCCCACCGGGGCACTGCTCGACCGCACCCTGGACGTCTCCCGCAAGGAAGCATCCCAGGTGCCCTGCAAGGCCGCCTGCCCGGCCGGCATCGACGTGCCCCGCTACGTGCAACTCGTGGGCCTGGGCAAGTACAGCGAAGCGGTGGCGGTGGTGCGGGAGAAGCTGCCCTTCCCCGGCATCCTGGGCCGCGCCTGCTTCTCGCCCTGCGAGTCGGCCTGCCGGCGCAAGAACCTGGATGATCCGCTCTCCATCCGCAGCCTCAAGCGCATCGCCGCCGACAACGACACGGGGCTGTGGCGCAAGCTCTCGAAACAGTCGCCGCCCAGCGGGCACAAGGCCGCCGTCATCGGTGCCGGCCCGGCGGGACTCACCGCCGCCTACTACCTGGCCAAGAAGGGCCACGCGGTCACGGTGTTCGAGGCCCTGCCCGCGGCCGGCGGCATGGCCCGCTACGGCATCCCCTCCTACCGCGTGCCGCTCGAAGTAATCGACCAGGAAGTGGCCGAGGTGGAGAAGCTCGGCGTGGAATTCCGCTTCAGCACCCGCGTCGAGAGCATCGACGCACTGATGGGCCAGGGCTACGAGTCGGTCTTCATCGGCATCGGCGCCCAGGGCGGCGACAAGCTGGGGGTGCCCGGCGACGACCTGCCCAACGTGGTGGATAGCCCGACCTTCCTGCGCGCCGCCACCCAGGGCAAGGTTGGCACGCCCGAGTCGGGCATCATGATGGGCAAGCGTGTGGCCGTCATCGGCGGCGGCAACGT
>CAYZLI010000271.1:0-2755 GCA_964479195.1 uncultured Rhodocyclaceae bacterium | reverse complement strand
AAGATCGTCATCTACTGCGGCTTCAACAAGTGCGGCCGCTCCCACAACGCCGCCACCTGGGCAAGACAGTTCGGCTACACCAACGTCTATCGCATGCCCGGCGGGATCACAGCCTGGAAAGACGCCGGATTCGACTACAAGGTCGTCCGGAAGTAAGGGGTGAGGCCTATGCGTAAATGCTTCGCCGCCCTGGCGGCACTGACTTTCCTCCTGTTGAGCCTGGCCGGTGCGGCGCGCGCCGCCGCACCGGATTTTCTCGTGGATGCCGCCTGGCTGGAAGGGAAACTGAAGGATCCCAAGCTGGTGGTGCTGGAGGTGCGCTACTTCCCGCACCGCTACGGCACGGTCGGCCACATCCCCGGCGCCGTGCAGGTGCAGCGCTTCAAGGACCTGGGCGACAACGACGCGCCGGTGCTGATGCGCCTGCCCTCGCGCAGCGCGTTCGCGGCGACGCTGCGCCGTTGGGGGGTGAGCGACGATTCCCTCATCGTCCTCTACGACGACGCGCGCTCGGCCCTGGCCTCGCGGCTGTACTACCTGCTCGCGCTCTACGGCTACGACATGGCGCGGGTAAAGCTGCTCGACGGCGGCACGGTGGACTGGTCGGCCTTCAACGAGCTGACGAAGGAGGCGGCGGCCCCGCGCAAGCCGGGCAAGGTCAGGCTCAAGGCCGCCGATCCGCGTCTGCTGGCCGAGTGGACGAACGTCTATGATGCGGTCGTCTCCCGGCGCGACCCGAAGACCGTGCTGATCGACTCCCGCCCGCGCGAGATGTATTCCGGCAAGCTGATCCGCCACTCGGTGCAGGGCGGCCACATTCCCGGCGCGGTCAATATCGTCAGCCTGGACGGCACCGACGGCCAGACGCAGAAGTGGTTGCCCCTGGAAAAGATCGCGGAGCTCTACCAAGCCGTGCCGAAGGACGCCACCGTCATAGCCTATTGCCACGACGGCTTCCGTTCGACCCTGGCCTGGCTGCAGTTGAAGGCCTTGGGCTACAAGGACGTGCGCCTGATGAACGGCGGCTGGAGCCAGTGGGACCGCTCCCTCACCCTGCCCGTGGTGGAAGGCGAGGCACCCCTCGACGCCGATTTTTCCTTGTGATCGCGAAACACCCGACTGGAGACGGAACCATGGATTCAATTCGCAGAACCCTGCTCAAGGGCGCAGGGGGCGGCGGCCTGCTGGCGGCGGCGCTGGCCGCCGGCGTGCTCAAGCCCGCACGCGTGCTGGCGGCGCAATGGAACAACGGCGCGTTCGAGGCCAAGGACCTGGGCGGCGCCATGAGCGCCCTGGGCGCCGCCACGGCGGCCGAGCATCCGGGGCTCACGCTGAAGACGCCGGAGATCGCCGAGAACGGGGCAGTCGTTCCGGTCGAGGTGGTGAGCAAGCTGCCGAACACCCGGTCGATCTCGATCCTCGTCGAGAAGAACCCGCAACCCCTGTCGGCCCACTTCGATTTCGCCGAGGGCGTGCTGCCCGAAGTGTCGGTGCGCCTGAAGATGGGCCAGACTTCCCTGGTCAAGGCCGTCGCCAGGGCCGACGGCAAGTTCTACACGGTGCAGCGGGAAATCAAGATCACGGTCGGCGGCTGCGGCGGCTGAGGCACGGATCGATCACAACAGGAAGAGGAAGACCCATGGCAGATCCAATGAAGATCCGCGCCCAGATGCGGGGCGACATCTGCGACATCAAAGTGCTCATGAGCCACCCCATGGAGACGGGCCAGCGCAAGGACGGCGCCGGCAACACCATCCCCCGCCATTTCATCCAGACGCTGTCGATCGCGGTGAACGGCAGGGTCCTCGTCGATGGCCAGACGGGCACTTCCGTGTCCCGCAACCCCGTGTTCGGCTTCCGTGTCCGGGGAGTCAAGGCCGGCGAGAGGGTGACGGCGAGCTGGATCGACAACAAGGGCGACAAACGCACGGACGAGGCGACGGTCGCCTGATCCATCGCGTGATCGGCCCTGAAAAGGAGGAAACATGACGAAGCGCATCATCGGCGCGCTCTGCGCCGCTGCCTTGGCCGGCAGCGTCCTTGCCCAGACGGCCGGCACAATCAACCATGACGCCGCAACTGCCGAGTTCGACAAGGTGCGGGCCGAGATGGAACAGGACAACCCGGCCGAACTCTTCGAGATGAAGGGCGAGGAGCTATGGAAAGCGAAGCGCGGCCCGAAGAACGTCTCGCTCGCGGAGAGCTGCGACCTGGGTCTCGGGTTGGGTGTCCTCAAGGGCGCCTACGTGCAGATGCCCCGCTACTTCGCCGACGCCGGTGCCGTCATGGACGCGGAGCGGCGCATCGTCTGGTGCATGGTGGAGAAACAGGGTTTCCCGCTCGACGACGTCGCCAGGAAGCCCTTCGCCACGGACACGTTTACCCCGGACCAGACGAACCTGGTGACCTATGTCGCTGCCCAGTCGCGCGATATGAAGATCGCCGTGCCCCTGAAGGATCCAAGAGTGCGCGACGCCTACGAGATCGGCCGCGAGATTGCCGCCTACCGCGCCGGCCCCTACGACTTCTCCTGCAATACCTGCCACGGCGCCGACAACAAGCGCATTCGCATGCAGAACCTGCCCAACATCAACACGCCCGAAGGCGCCATGCGCGGCGTGCAGGGCTGGCCCGGCTACCGCATGACCGGCGGCGTCATGCTCACGCACCAGTGGCGCATGAAGGACTGCTTCCGCCAGCAGCGCTTTCCGGAGCCGAAGTACGCCTCGGATGCCATCGCCTACCTGCTGACTTA
>CAYZLI010000270.1:0-2784 GCA_964479195.1 uncultured Rhodocyclaceae bacterium | reverse complement strand
CGCCGGCGGTCGACTTGGCGAAGCCGTTCGGCATGAAGCCGATCGCGGTCACCAGGGTCCCGGAGAGCATGGGCGCGGCGGTGTGGCTCCACGCATAGGCTGCGGCGCGGATGCGGTCGTAGCCTTGCTCCATCTTCACCACCATCATCTCGATGGCGATGATCGCGTCGTCGACCAAGAGGCCCAGGGCCAGGATCAGCGAGCCCAGCGTGATCCGGTCATAGTTCTTGCCGGTGGCCGCCATGACGACGAAGACCGCTGCCAGGGTCAGCGGCACCGCGGCCGAGACCACGATGCCGGCGCGCCATCCCATGCTGAGGAAGCCCACCAGCATCACCACGCCGAGGGCGGCAATGAACTTGAGCATGAACTCGTCGACTGCCGAGCTGATATTGACCGACTGGTCCGTCACTTTTGACAGGCTCATGCCGAGCGGCAGTTCGGCGTTGATCGCCGCCGCCTCGACCTCCAGCGCGCGGCCGAGATCGAGGCCGTTCCAGCCCTCGCGCATGACCACCCCGAGCAGCAAGGTCGGTTCGCCGTTGTTGCGGATGAGGAAAGAAGCCGGATCCTCGTAGCCGCGCTTCACCTCGGCGATGTCGCCGAGCTTCAGCGACCGGCCGCGCGCCGCGACCGGCGTATTGCGGATTGCCTCCAGGTCGTCGATCGCCCCGTCCAGCCGGATGAAGACCTGCGGGCCCTTGGCTTCGATCGAACCGGCGGGCGTCATGACGTTGCGCCCGTTCAGCGCAGCGAAGAGGGCTTGAGGGGAGACGCCCAGGGTCGCGAGGCGGTCATGGGAGAACTCGACGAAGATCCGTTCGGCCTGTTCGCCGATGATGTTCACCTTCTTGACGCCCGGCACGTGGAGCAGGCGCTGGCGCATGGTCTCCGCGTCGCGCACCAGGTGCCGATGGGCCTCACCCTTCGCTTTCACGGCGTAGAGCGCAAATGTCACGTCGGCGTACTCGTCGTTCACCATCGGGCCGATGACACCGCGCGGCAGCTTGAGCGCCTCGTCGCCGAGCTTCTTGCGCGCCTGATAGAACTGCTCCGGGACCTCGGCGGGCGGCGTGCTGTCGAGCAAGTTCACCGTGGTGAAGGCCAGGCCCGGTCGGGTGAAGGTCTCGGTGCGGTCATACCAGCGCAGTTCCTGCATGCGCTTTTCCAAGGGCTCGGCGACCAGTTCTTCCATTTCCTTGGCCGTGGCCCCGGGCCATGCCGTGACCACGGTCATCTGCTTGATGGTGAAGGCGGGGTCTTCCGCCCGGCCCAGCGTCAGGAAGGCCACGACGCCGGCGACGAAGATCGCCAGCATCAGGAACAGGGTGACCGAGCGCTCGCGTACCGCGAGGGCGGAGAGGTTGAAGGCACTCATTCGAGTTCTCCGCCGGCCGCTGCCACGCTTTGCGCGGCGTCGCCGTCAGTCAGCCGTACCTGCTCGCCTTCGCTAAGCAGATGGGCGCCGAGTACGACCACGCGATCGCCCGCCGCGAGGCCCCCGACGACCGCGGCGGTTTCCTCACTGAGGCCGGCGACCTGCACGGCGCGCCAGGTGACCCGGGGCCCCTGCCCCTGGCCCCCCTCCCCTTCGACCAGCCATACGCCAGGCCCCTTGCCCGGATCGAAGAGCGCGCCGATCGGGACCTGCAGCGCCGGGGCGGCGCGGTCGCGCGGGATGTGGATGGAGACGGTCGAGCCCAGCGGCGCGTCCGCGAGGCGGCCCTCCAGCACGTAGCGCGCCTCGAAGGTGCGCGTCTGAGGGTTGGCGGCATCTGACAACTGGCGCAGTTTCGCCGCGCCGGTGAGGCCGCTGCCGTACAAGGTCGCGCGCCCGGCGGAGCCGACCGCCGGGCGCAGGGTTTCGGGGAGCTCGACGACCGCTTCGCGGCGCCCGGCATGTGCCACACGGACCACGACCTGCCCGGCACCGACGACCTGGCCCAGCTCGGCCAGGGTCTCCACCACCACGCCGTCCGCGTCGGCGAGCAGGACCGTGTAGCCGGTTTCGTTGCGGGCCACGTCGGCCTGGGCCCGGGCCGCATTGAACTCCGCCCGGGCCGACTCCGCGGCGGCCTTGATCTTTTCGTAGGCCGAGGCCGACACCGCCCCCGCCGAGACAAGATCGCGGTATCGCGCCTCGTCCTCCGCGGTCTGGCGCGCGCGCGCCGTGGCGGCGGCAACGGCCTCGTCGTGGGCACGAGTGGCGAGCCTCAAGTCGGCGGGGTCGATGCGCATGAGCGCCTGGCCGCGCTTGACGGCCTGCCCGGTGTCGACCAGGCGCTCCAGGATCTTGCCGGGAACGCGGAAACCCAGGTCGCTCTGAACTCGCGCCGCAACGATGCCGGTGAATGAACGCTCGGCCTGGACGGCGGCCTCCACCGCCCCCACGCGCACGAGGGGAGTCTGGGTCCGCGGATCGATTGAAGAAGTGGCGTCACTGCACGCTGCCAAGACCAAGGGCAGCAGACCGGCGACGGCGAGGAAGGGAATGGTACGGCGCTGAAGCATGGCGACCTCCGGGAACGCGAAGGCCTCCATCCTCCAACTAGTGACTATTGTTGTCAATAGTCACTTACACTCATTCAACCCCCTAAGGCGCGAGGCTGCGCAGCACCAGGTTTGAAAGCTGCACCGGCGCCTCCTCCGCAACATCGAGGTTGTACTGAAGCAGGAGCGGATTTACATAGGGCTGCATGACGAGATCGATGGCATGCACCGTCTCGTCCAACGGGGTCTTGCGCTCGAACTCGCCGCTCTCCCGCCCTTCGCGGACGATCTCCA
>CAYZLI010000269.1:0-2836 GCA_964479195.1 uncultured Rhodocyclaceae bacterium | reverse complement strand
CAGGCCTGTCGCACTCGTGGATATTGCTGAGATGAGCCCTCCTATGCTCTCGCTTGCCGGCGTCCATACCCACATCGGCCAGTACCACATCCTGCAGGGCGTGGACCTGGCCGTGCCGGACGGGGAGCTCACCGTCCTGCTGGGACGCAACGGCGCCGGCAAGACCACCACGCTGCGCACCATCATGGGCCTGTGGCATGCTTCGCGCGGCGCCGTCACCTTCGACGGGCGCGACATCACGAAGGCCGCCACGCCGGACATCGCCTGCGCTGGCGTGGCCTATGTGCCGGAGAACATGGCGGTCTTCTCCGACCTCACGGTGCGCGAGAACTTCATCCTCGCCGCGCGGTCGGGCGAGCCGGACCCGGCGCGGCTGGAATGGATCTTCGGCTTCTTCCCGGCCCTGAAGAAATTCTGGCACCAGGCCGCCGGCACCCTCTCGGGCGGGCAGAAGCAGATGCTCGCCATCGCCCGCGCCATCGTCGAGCCGAGGAAGCTCCTGCTGGTGGACGAGCCCACCAAGGGCCTGGCGCCGGCCATCGTGCACAGCCTGATCGTCGCCTTCCGCGAGTTGAAGACCATGCGCACAACCATCCTGCTGGTGGAGCAGAACTTCAACTTCGTACGCGCGCTGGGCGACTCCGTCGCCGTGATGGACGACGGCCGCATCGTCCACGCCGGCTCCATGGCCGCGCTGGCCAAAGACCAGGACCTCCAGCAGAAATTGCTGGGCCTCTCTCTCGATGCGCATCAATGATGACTAGCGCCACTCCCACCACCGCCGCCACCGCCGAATCCGCCCCGCTGCGCCTGCCGGCGGACTACAAGCCGCTGCTGATCCTGCCGCTGCTGGCGCTGTTGGCGCTGCCGCTCATCGGCAGCGCGCCGACTTGGGTGACGCTCACCGTGGCGGGACTCGCCATGGGCATGATGGTCTTCATCATGGCCAGCGGCCTCACCCTGATCTTCGGCCTCATGGACGTGCTCAATTTCGGCCACGGCGCCTTCGTCGCAGTGGGCGCATTTTCAGCCACGCTGGTGTTGCTACCCCTGCAGGGGTGGATGCAGGCCGACTCGGTCTGGCTCAACCTGGCGGCGCTCGGACTGGCCATCGTGGTCGCCATGCTGGTCACCGGCGCGCTGGGCTGGGCCTTCGAGCGCGTCATCGTCATGCCGGTGTATGGCCAGCACCTGAAGCAGATCCTCATCACCATGGGCGGGCTCATTGTCGCCGAGCAGATGATCCACGTGGTGTGGGGGCCGGACCAGATCCCCCTGCCGCTGCCCACTTCCTTCCGCGGCGCCATCCTGCTGGGGGACGCCGCCGTGGAGAAGTACCGGCTCATCGCCGTGGCCGTGGGGCTGGCGGTGTTCGCCGTCATGTTCCTGGTGCTCAACCGCACCAAGGTCGGCCTGCTGATCCGCGCCGGTGTGGAGAACGGCGAGATGGTGGAGGCCCTGGGCTACCGCATCCGCCGCCTGTTCGTGGTGGTGTTCGTGGCGGGCTCCGCGCTCGCCGGGCTGGGCGGGGTCATGTGGGGCCTCTACAAGGAGACCCTCACCGCCGGCATGGGCTCCGAGATCATGGTGCTGGTGTTCATCGTCATCATCATCGGCGGGCTGGGCTCCGTGGGCGGCTGCTTCCTGGGTGCCCTGCTGGTGGCCCTGCTCGCCAACTACGTGGGCTTCCTGGCGCCGAAGATCGCGCTGGTGTCCAACATCCTGCTCATGGTGGCGATCCTGCTGTGGCGGCCCCAGGGGCTCTATGCGGTGGCGAAGCGCTGATGGTGTCCCGCATCCTTTCCGGCGATTTCCCGCGCAGCCGCCTGCTCGGCGCGGTGCTGGTCGCGATCCTGGCGGGGCTGGCGGCTGCCCCCTTCCTGCTCTCCGGCGCGCGGCCCCTGAACGTGGCCGCCACCATCTGCGTGTTCATCGTCCTGGTGGCCTCCTACGACCTGCTGCTGGGCTACACGGGCATCGTCTCCTTCGCCCACACCATGTTCTACGGCATCGGCGCCTACGGCGTCGGGCTCGCCCTCTATACGGTGGGGCCGAGCTGGGGCGCCATCGCGATGGGGCTGGCCATCGCCCTGGCGATCTCCCTCGCCCTGGCCCTGCTGATCGGTCTCTTCTCCCTGCGCGTGAAGGCGATCTTCTACGCCATGATCACCCTGGCCGTGGCCTCCGCCTTCGCCGTCCTCGCCTCCCAGCTCTCGGACTTCACCGGCGGCGAGGATGGACGCACCTTCAGCGTGCCGGAGCTGCTGCGGCCCGGCTTCCGGCTCGTCGAGGCGGAAATCTTCGGCACGGCCATCACCGGCCGGGTGATCACCTACTACCTGGTGTTTGCCTCCGCGCTGGTCCTCTTCCTCGCCATGCTGCGGGTGGTGAACTCGCCCTTCGGGCGCGTGCTGCAGGCCATCCGCGAGAACGACTTCCGCGCCGAATCCCTGGGCTACCGGACCGTGATCTACCGCACCGTGGCCAACTGCCTGTCGGCCGTGATGGCCACGCTGGCCGGCGCCCTCATGGCCCTGTGGCTGCGCTACACGGGGCCGCAGACCACGCTCTCCTTCACCATCATGATGGACATCCTGCTCATCGTGGTGATCGGCGGCATGGGTACGCTCTACGGCGCCGTGATCGGCGCCACCCTCTTCATCCTGGCGCAGAACTACCTGCAGGCCCTGATGAAGCAGGCCTCGGAGGCCCTCGCGGCGGTGCCGCTGCTCGCCAACCTGTTCCATCCCGATCGCTGGCTGCTCTGGCTGGGCGTGCTCTTCGTGCTCTCCGTCTACTTCTTCCCCAGCGGCATCGTCGGCAAGCTGCGCGGAGT
>CAYZLI010000268.1:0-2842 GCA_964479195.1 uncultured Rhodocyclaceae bacterium | reverse complement strand
ACGATGTAGATGCCGAACCAGAGCAGGTCGAAGCCGGCCTTCTGCACCACGGGCAGCAGCACCGCCATGGTGAGCACCACCATGGAGATGCCGTCGAGCAGGCAGCCGAGCACAATGAACAGTGCGGTCAGGGCCAGCAGCAGCTCGGCCTGGGACAGGCCGAGCCGGCCCACCCATTCGGCCAACTGCCGGGGAATCCCGGTGAAGCCCATGGCCAGGGTCAGGAAGGATGAGCCGGCCAGGATCAGCATGATCATGGTCGTGGTACGCATGGCGCCGGCGACGGTCTCCAGGAACACGCGCCAGGTGAAGCCGCCCTGCAGGATGGACAGGATGAGCGCCCCGACCACGCCGATCACGGCCGACTCGGTGGCCGTAGCGATCCCCGCATAGATGGAGCCGAGCACCCCGGCGATGAGCAGGATCGCCGGGAGCAGCCCGGCGCTGTTGCGCAGTTTCTCCAGGAACCCCATGCGGATGTCGCTGGGCGGGATGCTCTCGCGGTTGAACCACGCCCAGGCGCCGACATAGCCCATGAACAGCAGCGCCAGCATGATGCCGGGAATCACCCCGGCGATGAACAGCTTGTTGATGGACACATCGGCCGTGGCGCCATAGACGATCATGATGATCGACGGCGGGATGAGCAGCCCCAGCGTGCCCGAGCCGGCCAGCGAGCCGACCACCATGGCTTCGGGATAGTTGCGCTTCTTGAGCTCCGGCATGGTGATCTTGCCGATGGTCGCGCAGGTCGCCGCCGACGAGCCCGAAATCGCCGCGAAGACCGCACAGCCGACCACATTTACCTGCAGCAGACGGCCCGGCAGGGCGCTCATCCAGGGCGCCAGGCCGCGGAACATGTACTCGCAGATCCTGGAGCGGAAGAGGATCTCGCCCATCCACACGAACATCGGCAGCGCCGTCAGCGTCCAGCTCGACAACGAGCCGAAGATCGTCGTGGCCATCGCCTCGCCGGGCATGCGCGTCGCGTAGACGGCGGTCGCCGCGATGGAAACCCCGATCAGGGCCAGCCCGATCCACACGCCCGCCCCGAGCAGGCCGATCATGACCGCGATCAGCCCGACCGCAATGAGCACTCCCGGCTCGCTAACGATCGGCACGGAACTCGCCCTCCAGTCCCGAGGGATCGATCGGTTCGCGCCCCACCACCACCCGCAGCGCCTTCTCGCTTACGGCGATGAAAAACACGGCCGCGCCGACCGCCATGGCCCCGTGGGGCAGCCACAGCGGCAGGGCGATCAGGCCCTGGCTGGTTTCGTTGAGCTGCCAGGACTCCCAGGCCAGCTTGGTCATGTACCAGGCGAGATAGCCGGCGAGCAAGGCGGACAGGATCATTGCCAGCCCGTCCACCGCGCGACGCAGGCCGCCGCGCAGCTGGTGCGCGATCAGCGTGACGCGCAGGTGTTCGTTGGAGTCCAGGACATAGGCGAGCGCCAGGAAGGCCGACGCCGCCATGCAGTAGCCGGCGAACTCGTCAGCCGAGGTGGGGATGTAGCCGAACATCGCCCCACCCAGCTGATAGAGGCTGAAGGCCGCGATGCCGACGAACAGCACACCGCCCAACACCGCGCAGCCGCCGTACAGGCGTCGCAGCCATTGGCGCACCACGGCCGCTGCGCTCACTTGCGGTAGGCGGCAACGATGCCCTTGCCCTCGGCGTTGGCCGCGGCGAGCCACTCCTCGAGCATCTGCTGGCCCACCTTGCTCAAATCGGCGACGAGTTTGTCGCCGCCGGGCTGCACCTTCATGCCGTTGGTGGCGAGGATCTTCTTGGTGGCTTCCGCCGTCTGCTGGCTGGCGGCCCAGCCGGCCTCTTCCGCCTTCCTCGCCTCGGCCAGCAGCGCATCCTGCGTCGCCTTGTCGAGCGCGGCGAACGAGGCCTTGTTGACGATCACCATGTTCTTGGGCAGCCAGGCCTGAACATCGTAGAAGTACTTCAGCGACTCCCAAGCCTTGTAGTCGGTGGCCGATTGGGCCGAGGCGACGAGCGCATTGATCTTCCCGGTCGCCAGCGCCTGCGCCACTTCGGCGGCCTGGATCGTCACCGGGCGCGCCTTGACCAGTTCGCCGAGCCGCGCGGTGTGCTTGTCATAGGCGCGGAAACTGAGTCCGGCGAGGTCGGCGACGCTGTTGGCCTCCTTGGGCGCCATCAGCCCCTGGGGCGGCCAGGGCACCCAGAAGAGAAGCTTCAAGCCCTGGGCATCGAGCACCCTCTCGACCTGGGGACGCTGCACCGCGGCCAGTTTGCGCGCGGCGTCGTAGCTGTTGGCAAGGAACGGCACGCCGTCGACCGCATAGACGGAGTTCTCGTTCGAGAGCAGCGTCATCAGGATCTCGCCCGCGGGGACCTGTCCGCTCTGCACGGCCCGCTTGATTTCCGTGGCCTTGTAGAGCGAAGCCGCGGAATGAACCTTGATGACCAGCTTCCCGCCCGTCGCGCTCTTCACGCCCTCGGCGAACTTCTCCAGGTTCACGGTATGAAAATTCGCCGGCGCGTAGGCCGACGGCAGGTCCCAGGCCTGGGCCTGGGCGCCGACCTGCAGGGGCAGCACGGACAGGGCGAGGCCCGCTCCGGCCAGAAGCGACTTGAGAGAACGCATGGCTCCTCCTTGATGGACGGGTTGAAGACATACCGCTGGAAGTAGCGGCTGTTTCTTGTTAGTATATTTGTCAGCATACTGTCGATTTTTTGGGGTGTCAACGCTTTCCGCCAGCATCGTAGGGTGCAATAGCGGAGCGTATTGCACCGGATGGCAAGCCCCGGGACGCGGCGCGCCGTCCATTCGGCGCAATGCGCTTCGCTTGTTGCGCCCTACGAAGA
>CAYZLI010000267.1:0-2851 GCA_964479195.1 uncultured Rhodocyclaceae bacterium | reverse complement strand
GCCCCCGCAAGCGGGGCGAGGGAAAGCGCCCCCTCTCCCGCCTGGGCGGGAGAGGGTTGGGGTGAGGGTGGGAAGGAAGCGTGAGAATCGGCCTCTTGTCCCTCGCGGCGCTGTTGCTGGGCCTCGCCTTGCCCGCCCTGGCCGGGGTCGCCCTGCGCGACCGGGCCGCCCTGGAGGAGTTTCTCAAGACCGGCATTCCCTGCTGCATCATCGATGCCCGTTCGGCGGCGAGCCGCAGGTTGGCGCCGCTCGCCAATACGCTGGTCTATCGCAAGGGATTGAAGATCAATCCGACGGGCGTGGTGGTCGTGGTCGCCGACACGGACGCGCGGGCCGTCCAGGTCGGCGAGGCCCTGGCGGGCGCCAGCAAGGCTAAAGACGTATACGCTGTCCAGGGCGGGGCCGCCACCTGGCGGGCCGTGACCGGCGGCAGCGCCTTCGCCGGTCTGCCCCGTAGCTTCGTCATCCCCAAGAACACCTGCGAATCGGGCGTGCCGCTGCAGGAGCTGCGCACCGAATGACGGATCTGTTCCCCCAGTTTCACACCGCCCGCTGCGTCCGTTATCGCTATCGTTACAGCGAGTGCCGGCGCTGCGCCGAAGCCTGCCCTCACGAGGCTGTCGAACTGCTGGACGAGGGCATCCGGATCGACCCGGCGCGCTGCCAGAATTGCGTCCTGTGCACCACCGCCTGCCCGACGGCGGCGCTGGCTTCCGACAAGCTGCCGCGCATCGAGTTGCTCAAGCGCGCCATCAAGCAGGAGGGCTTCAGCTTCGCCTGCGCCCCCTCGGGCGAAGCGGCGGACGCCCTGCTGCCCTGCCTGGGCGCGCTGGATGCCGCCATGCTTGCCTATCTGGCGAAACGCCGCATCGCCGTCGAGTTGAGGGGCGCCCATCATTGCGCCACCTGCCCGCACGCAGCCAAGGGTGCGGCGCAACTGGACGCCAACCTGGATGGCGCAGCGGCGCTCGAAGAGGCGGCGGCCCCCGAGGCCTGGATCGCGCCGCGCCTCGTAGAGCCGGAGGATCGCCGGGACGGCCAGGCGGGTTTCCGCGCCGGCCGCCGCCAGCTCTTCCGCCGCCTGATCGGCCGCGGCGTGGACGAGGTGGCCCGCGCGACGGCGGCCCCCAACGACCTGCCGGTCGAGGAAAAGGCCATCCGTGCCGGTGCCTGGTTCGTGCCGGAGATGCGGGAGCTGTTGCAGATCGTCTGCAGGCGCAAGGAGGGCGGCACCTTCGCCGTGCGGCCGCACCCCGCCCTGGCGATGGCGGGCCTGCGGCTGCGCCGGGGCTGCACCGCCTGCGAGGCCTGCTTCCGCATCTGTCCCACGGGCGCCATCCAGATCCGGGAAGACCAGTCCGCCTGGGAGCTGCTGTTTGTCGGCGAGCGCTGCGTCGCCTGCCGCGCCTGCCTGGAGGTCTGCCAGCCGCATGCGCTGCTCATGCAGGAAACGTTCGACGCCGCGACCGGATGCGACCCGGCGCTGCTGCGCCAGCTCGCCAAGCAGCGTTGCGACCGCTGCGACCGCTTCTTCGTCTCGCCCGAGCCGCGCCGCACCTGCCCCGTGTGTGCGGACGACGATGATGCGTTTTCCGCCATTTTCGGAGGCTGAACATGGACTGGGAATTCACCCCTGAACAGATCGTCAAGGCGGAGGTGGGCTACGGCCTGGAAGATTTCCGCCGCGACCTCGCCCGCGAGGTGCGCATGAACATGGGCGGCGCGGCCGAGGAGGATATCCGGCAGACCTACGCCCTGATCTACGACCTGTGCCACTGGCTCGCCACCAACCGCCCCTTCGAGGAATTCGCCGCCAGCCTGGCCTACGATCCACCGACGGTGGAGTTCCTCGAGTCCCTGCGCGAACCCATGGGAAGCAACGTGGACATGCTCGGCGCCATCCTGCAGCGCCTGATCATGGACCGGGTGGAAGCGGGCCTGCCCCTGGAGCAGGCCCTGAAAGCGGTCGCCGAATATCACGAGCGGGTGGTCGCAGAACCGGATGCGTCTTCCCAGTAACCGCAACCGCCATTCGTGGTTCGACAAGCTCACCACGAACGGCCACGGAGGCGACACGAGGTGGCCCGCCCGATGGCGCGCGGCTACGAAGTTCGACAAGCTCACCACGAACGGCCACGGAGGCGACCGTTCGCCCTGAGCTTGTCGAAGGGCGAACGGTCATGTCGTCACGGGTGCCAGATCATTTATACAGAACTTTCGGCAGCCACAGCCCGATGTCCGGGAACACGTAGAGCAGCACCAGCGCCACCACCTGGATGCCCATGAAGGGCAGCATGCCGGCGAAGATCTGGTTCAGCGTCACGTGCGGCGGCGAAACCCCCTTGAGATAGAAGGCCGCCATGGCCACGGGCGGGCTGAGGAAGGCCGTCTGCAGGTTGAGGGCCACCAGCAGGCCGAAGAACAGCGGGTCGATGTGGAAGTGCCCCAGCAGCGGAATGAAGATTGGCATGAAGATGACGATGATCTCGGTCCATTCCAGCGGCCAGCCCAGGATGAAGATGATGAACTGGGCGAGGATCATGAACTGCACCGGGGTCATGTCGAGCGAGAGCACCCACTTGTTGATGATCTCCTGCCCGCCGAGCAGGGCGAAGGACGCCGAGAAGATGCTGGATCCGACGAACAGCCAGCAGACCATGGCGCTCGTCTTCGCCGTCAGGAACGACGACTCCCGGACGATCGCGCCGAGCTCCTTGACGGCGGTGGCAACGGCGCCGGTCCGCGTCCCGCCATTGGTTTTGGCGCCGCGCCAATGCTCGACGAAGCGGTAGAGTGCCGCGAGAATGAATCCGCCGAAGGCGCCGACCGCCGCCGCCTCGGTGGGCGTGGC
>CAYZLI010000266.1:0-2870 GCA_964479195.1 uncultured Rhodocyclaceae bacterium | reverse complement strand
TCCTTGGCGATCGGTTCCGGCATCTCGCCGTGCCGGACGTAGAGGCGCAGCCGGCCCTGCGGGTCGAAGACATAGCTGCCGGCAGTGTGGTCGACCGTGTAGGTCGTCGGCGAGCTGCCCGGCTGCTTCTGGTAGAAGACGCGGAAGCTCTGGGCCGTCTTGGCGATGGTCTGGGCATCCCCGTAAAGCCCGAGGAAGCTCGGGTGGAAGGTTGGCACGTACTGGGCCAGAAGCTGGGGCGTGTCCCGCTCCGGGTCCACCGTGACGAAGAGCACCTGCACTTTCGCCGCCTCCTCGCCCATGAGCTTCATCACCTCGGTCATGCCGGCCATGGTGGTGGGGCACACGTCCGGGCACTGGGTGTAGCCGAAGAACATCACCACCGCCTTGCCGCGGAAATCCGCCAGGCTGCGCGCCTTGCCCGTGTGGTCGGTCAGGGCGAAGTCCTTGGCGTAGTCGGCGCCGGAGATGTCCGCGCTGGCGAACTGCGGCTGGGTCTCGCCGCAGGCGGCCAGGGTGAGCAGGAGGGAAAGCAGGAAGGGGCGCCACATAGCCAGCTACGGGCGCCCTGGGCGCCCCGGATCGATGTTTGAGGGCCGTAATATACTCGGCCACGACCGCCATGTCTGCCTCACAAGACTGCGACAAATGGTCGCTTCTGCGCCGCAACGCAATATACGACAAAAACAGTATGGTATTCGTGGTCCGGGGAGCTAGGCTGAGACTTGGACAACAGCCGAGTCGAGGTCTGGCATGGTCACTACCAACGCGGACGCACAGCGCCAAAGCTATAGTGTGTCGATAACGCCCTACGCCTCCCTCGACCGCAAGGGGGGTCTCTTGGTCTTCGTCCTGGTTGGCGTTCCCATCGTGGCTGGGGCGATCGCCTCCGGACTGATGGGGTTTTGGCATGCGCTGCCCGCGTCCCTGATGGTGGTCGCGGGCGTGGGCGCAGGCCTCTTCGTCGGCCATCGGCGAACCCACATGCGCGAAGTCGTCTCCATCGACCCGGACACGGTAGCCATCGAAAAAGGGCACCGGCGCCCGGAACGCCGCTTCGAGTTCCCGCGGGGCGGCGCCCAGGTGTGGCTGGAGGAGCCCCCCGCGAGCGGCCGCCCCCGCAGCCGGCTGTTTGTCGGCTCCCTCGGTCGCCAAGTGGAAATCGGCGCCTACCTGGACGAAGCCGAACGCCACGACCTGGCCGACCGGCTCAGGCATCTGCTGGCGGCCGCTCGCCTTCGGCAGCCGCTCGCGGCACTCTGAGCGGCGGCGCCGATTCCGGCCGATTCCACCCCGAGTTGCCGCCTCTGGCCCGAGCAGCTAAGCTCTCGGTCATGAGGCGAAACTTGAAGACGGTTCTAGGCGCCGTCGTGCTCGGCGGCGCGCTCCTCGGGGCGCAGCCCGTATTGGCGCTTCCCGCCCCCCCGGACAGCACCGAGACGACCATCGACCCCAAGTTGATGCAGATCGACGAAGCAAGCCATCTGGGCGCTGCTTTGCCCCGGGACCTCACGATGATGGACGCGGACGGCCGGGAATTCGCGCTGGGCGAGTTGTTGGGCAAACCGGCCATTCTGCTACTGTCCTACTACGGCTGCGACGGCACCTGCCCGACCATGAACAAGCTGCTTTATCTCGAACTGCCGAAGGTGACGCGCTTCCGCCTGGGCGCGGACTACCGGGTGCTGACGGTTTCCTTCGACCGCAACGACACCCCGGCGACCGCGGCCGAATTCCTGGGGAAAAGCGGAATCCCGGCGGACCTGAAGTCCGGCTGGCGGCACGCCATCGTGAAGGACCGCGAGACCGCCATCGCGGCGCTGGCCAACACGGTCGGCTTCCGCTATTTCTGGTCCCGGGCGGACAAGATGTTCCTGCACCCGAACGTGCTCGTGTTCATCACACCCGACGGACGGGTCGCGCGCTACCTCTACGGCACCACCCTGGATGCGCGCGCCATCGAACTGGCCCTGATCGACGCCGACTGGAATCGGATCGCCAATTCCGGCAACGTCATCGACATGCTCACGGGCGTGTGCTTCAGCTACAACTACTCGGAAGGCCGCTACCAGCCCAACTACTCGCTCCTCATCGGCATCGGCTCCTTCGTCTTCGGCGTCGCGTTGATGGGCCTGGGGGCCCTGGCCTACCGGCGCTGGCGCGGGCGCAGGCCGACCGCGGGCTAGAAGCGTAAGGTCTCTCGCAAAGCCGCGAAGTACGCGAAGGGGAATCGGCTGCTTGCCTGGCGTCTTGGCGAGAGAACCCTCTAGTCCCGCACGGGCAGGCCCATGAGCGAGGCCCATTCGCGGGGATGGGAGATGCCGACCGGCGGCGGCGCCACCTTGCGCCGCTTGCCCGGGCCGGCGCGGGGGGGCTCCGGGACGTGCGGCTTCTCCAGCTCCGCCTTGGTCCGGCTACCCAGATAGGGCGCATAGCAGCCCTCGACCCGCCCTTTTGCGTCCCGTTGCACATGGGGCCAGACGGCGCCGGCGCAAAAGGAGTGGATGGTCATGCAGCGACCGCCGACGGCGGCGCACAGGTAGAGCTCCCAGTGATCGTTGGCCTGCACGATGACCTCCTCCCGCGCCGCCGGCACGTACTTCGTGCCGCTCAGAAAGTACAGGCCCTTCTCCGTCTGCACCACCGTGTAGGCATTGCGCCACTCGTCGCGCACGTCTACCGGCTGCGCCGTCTGGGGCGCCGAGACAAGCACGACCGGACGCCGGGACTGCCACCAGGCCGTGTTGTGATAGCGCTGCTCGCCCCAGAAATGGAAGGCGAGCCAGGCGAGGGTCAGGACGCCGGCGACGGCCAGCACCCAGCGGAAGGGGCGCGGATCGATACTGCTTTTTCGGTCATTCATACGGATA
>CAYZLI010000265.1:0-2870 GCA_964479195.1 uncultured Rhodocyclaceae bacterium | reverse complement strand
ATCATCAAAGCCATATTCGTTCCCTCTTCTTGGGTTAATTAATCGTCCAGGTCTCGCCGCCGGCGAGCAGCCGGGCGAGATCACCCGGCCCCTTGGCAGCGCGCGCCGCCTCGGCCAGCCGCGCGTTCAGCTCCTCGTAGGTGGGCGCCGCGACCGCGCGGAACACCCCCAGCGGCACCGGGAACTGCGGCGCATCGAACTGGGAGAGGAAGAAGGCAAGGCCGCTGTGGGCGCCCTTCTCGTCGTGGACCACCAGGTCGGCCTCCGTCACGCCGCCCTCGCCCAGGGTCACCACCTCCGGCTCCAGCCCGCGCAGGCGGATGCCCTTGTCGCGCGCCTTGCCGAAGATGAGCGGCTTGCCCTGCTCCAGCAGCACGCGGGCGTCCTCCCGGGTCGCCTTGTCGGTCAGCGCCGCGTAGGCGCCGTCGTTGAAGACGATGCAGTTCTGGAAGATCTCGACGAAGGCCGTGCCCTTGTGCGCCGCGGCCCGGCCCAGCACGCGCCCCAGGTGGGCGAGGTCCGTGTCCACCGCGCGGGCCACGAAAGTCGCCCCTGCCCCGAGGGCCATGGCCACCGGGTTGAAGGGCCGGTCGATGTTGCCCAGGGGCGTGGTCTTGGTCTTCTTGCCCAGTTCCGAAGTCGGCGAATACTGCCCCTTGGTCAGGCCGTAGATGCGGTTGTTGAGCAGGATGATCTTGAGATCCACGTTGCGCCGCATGGCGTGGATGAAGTGGTTGCCGCCGATGGCCAGGGCATCCCCGTCCCCCGTCACCACCCACACGGAAAGCTCCGGCCGCGCCAGCTTCAGTCCGCTGGCGATGGCCGGCGCGCGGCCGTGGATGCCGTGCATGCCGTAGGTTTCCATGTAATAGGGGAAGCGGCTGGAGCAGCCGATGCCGGAGATGAAGGCGAAGTTCTCCCGCGGGATGCCCAGGGCCGGCAGCAGCTTCTGGATCTGGGCCAGCACGGCGTAGTCGCCGCAGCCCGGGCACCAGCGCACGTCCTGGCTGGATTCGAAATCCTTCTTGGACAGCGTCGCGGCGTCGTTCAGATTGCTCATCGTCCGATCCTCCTCAGCTCAGTTCCATGATGCGCTCGGTGAGTTCGCTCACCTTGAACGGCTTGCCCTGTACCTTGGACAGCGGAATCACGTCCAACAAGTAACGCTCCCGCAGGAGCTTGGACAGTTGGCCCAGGTTGAGTTCGGGCACCAGCACGGTCCCGTAGCGCTTGAGCACCTCGCCCAGGTCCGACGGGAAGGGGTTCAGGTGACGCAGGTGGACGTGCGCCACGGATCGGCCCCGGGCCGCCGCCTGCTCCCGTGCCTGGGCGATGGCCCCGTAGGTGCTGCCCCAGCCGACTATCAGAACGTCGCCCGCCTCCGGCCCTTGCACTTCCAGCGGCGGGATGTCCTTGGCGATGCCCGCCACCTTGGCCGCCCGCACCTCCACCATGCGCTGGTGGTTCATGGGGTCGCCGGAGATGTCGCCCGTGAGGAAGTCCTTCTCCAGGCCGCCAATGCGGTGCTCCATGCCCGGGGTGCCGGGCTTCACCCACGGGCGCGCCAGGTATTCGTCGCGGGCGTAGGCCTGGAAGCCGGCCGGCTCGGTGCGATAGCGCACGTCCAGCCTCGGCAGGGCGGCCACCTCCGGGATCAACCAGGGTTCGGCCGAGTTGGCGATGCCCCCGTCGGAGAGCAGCACCACCGGCGTCATGTACTTCACGGCGATGCGGAAGGCCTCCAATGCCGCGTCGAAGCAGTCGGCGGGGGAGTTGGCGGCGAGCACCGGCACCGGGCACTCGCCGTTGCGGCCGTAGACCGCCTGCAGTAGGTCCGACTGCTCGATCTTGGTGGGTAGGCCCGTGGACGGGCCGCCGCGCTGCACGTTCACCACCACCAGCGGCAGCTCCAGCATCACCGCCAGGCCCAGCGCCTCGGTCTTCAGCGCCATGCCCGGCCCGGAGGTGGTGGTGAGGCCCAGGGCGCCGCCGTAAGCCGCGCCGATGGCCGAGCAGATGCCGGCGATCTCGTCCTCGGCCTGGAAGGTGGTGACGTTGAAGTGCTTGAGCGCGGCGAGCTCATGCAGGATGTCCGAGGCCGGCGTGATCGGGTAGGAGCCCAGCATGAGTTTCACGCCGGACAGCTCCGAGGCGGCGACGAAGCCCAGGGCCGCCGCCTGGTTGCCCGTGATGCTGCGGTAGCGTCCCGGCCGCACCTGCGCCTCGCGCACCCGGTAGCTGGTGTCGAACATCTCCGTCGCCTCGGCATAGGCGTAGCCGGCGCGCAGCGCCGTCACGTTGGCCTCGGCGATGTCCGGGTTCCTGGCGAACTTCGCCCGGATTTCCGCCACCTCCTTGTCCAGGGGCCGGCCGTACAGGCACAGCATGAGGCCCAGGGCGTAGAAGTTCTTGCAGCGGCCGGTCTCCTTCTTGGAGAGCCCCGAGTCGCGCAGGGCATGGGCCGTCAGCTCGCTGATGTCGATGCGGTGCAGGCGATAGCCGTCGAGGCTGCCGTCCTCCAGGGGGTTCGCCGCGTAGCCGGCCTTGGCCAGGTTGCCCTCGGAAAAGGCCCCGGTGTTGGCGATGACCAGGCCGCCGCGCTTGACGTCCCCGAGGTTGGTCCTCAGGGCCGCCGGGTTCATGGCCACCAGGGCGTCCGGCGCATCGCCCGAGGTGAAGACCGGGCGCGAGGAATACTGGATCTGGTAGCCGGAGACGCCGAACAGCGTGCCCGAGGGGGCGCGGATCTCCGACGGGTAGTCCGGGTGGGTGGCGAAATCGTGGCCGGCCTTGGCCACCGACCGGGAAAAGCCGGCGCCGGTGAGCTGCATGCCGTCGCCCGAGTCCCCGACGAAGCGGATGACCACGCT
>CAYZLI010000264.1:0-2885 GCA_964479195.1 uncultured Rhodocyclaceae bacterium | reverse complement strand
GATTCCATGCTCACCAGCCGGCCCGGCGTGTTCGCCGGCGGCGACGCGGTGCTCGGCCCCGCCAGCCTGATCGAGGCCGTGGCCCAGGGGCGCAAGGCCGCCGCGGCCATGGATACCTTCCTCGGCGGCGACGGCAACATCGAGGAGAAGCTGCTGCCCGAGGACTGGGACACCGACCCGCATATCGGCCGCGACGAAGGCTTCAACCAGTGGACGCGCCGGCATCCCATCTTCATCGAACCCGCCGCACGGAGCAACTGGGACGAGGTGGAACTCGGCTTCGACGAAGCGACCGCCCAGGCCGAGGCGCTGCGCTGCCTCAAGTGCAACCTGGCGGCGAAGATCGAGGACATGGTGCTGCCGCCGGAAGCCTGGCTGGAGCTCAATCCGGCCAACATTGCCGGCGTCACCTCCGAAGCCGGCGTCTATCAGCTGCTCGACGCAGACAAGAAGGTGCTCGCCATCAAGGGCGTGGACAACCTGCACGACGGTCTGGAGGCCATGCTGGACAAGGCCGACATCGCCAGGTTCTTCGTGGTCGAGGAAGCGCCCTTCTTCAGCCAGCGGGAGAACCAGCTCGTCCAGGCCTACATGCAGCAATACGGCTCGATGCCGCCCGGGGTGGGCGCCGACGAGATGGACGATTTGTTCTGAACGGCTAACAAGGGAGCCAAGAATGGTGGAATTCAAATTCCTCAATTACACGGTGGCGGAGGCCCTGGTCACCATTGCCATCAACCGGCCACCCTACAACGTGCTGGACATCGCACTGATGGAGGAGCTGAACCGGGCGCTCGACGAAGCGGCAACGGAGGAGTCCGCAAAGGTACTGATGATCACCGCCACGGGGGAAAAGGTCTTCTCCGCCGGCGTCGACGTCATGGACCACACGCCGGACAAGGTGGTGCAGATGATCGACGTCTTCCACGGCATCCTCAAGCGGCTGATGGTGTTCCCGTTGCCCACGGTGGCGGCGCTCAACGGCTCGGCCATGGGCGGCGGCTGCGAGCTGGCCCTCGCCTGCGACATGGCGGTGGCCACCGAGGACACCAAGATCGGCCAGCCGGAAATCAAGCTGGGCGTGTTCCCGCCCATCGCCGCCATCCTGATGCCGCGCATCATGCCGTTGCCGAAGGTCATGGAACTGCTGCTCGGGGGCGGGCTCATCAGCGCCAATGAAGCGCTGGCGCTCGGCCTGCTCAACCGGATCTTTCCGCGCGCCACCTTCGCGCAGGACACCCGCGCCTTCCTCGACCAGTTCCTCGGCCTCTCGCGGGTGGCCTTGATGTACACCAAGAAGGCGGTGCGCGAGGCGGCCGGCAAGCCTTTCTTCGAGGCGCTCTTCACCGTCGAGCAGATCTACCTGAAAGACCTGATGTCCACCGCCGACGCCGTCGAAGGGCTGAACTCCTTCATGGAAAAGCGCAAGCCGGTGTGGAAGAACAAATGAAAACCTTTTCCGGCAGAGGCACGGAGGCGCGGCCGTAGGGCGCAATAGCCGCTCGCGGCGTATTGCGCCGTACGCCGACTGCGGTGAGATTTTGACTTCGGAGGAGATATGGTTCCAAAAGTGATTCAAACCTGGCAGATGACCGAGCCGGGCAAGCTCCAGCGCACGGAGATCCCCACGCCGGAACTGAAGCCCGGCGAGGCCCTGGTGGAAGTCCGCGGCTGCGGCGTCTGCCACACCGACCTCTCCTACTTCTACATGGGCGTGCCGACGATCCAGAAGCCGCCGCTCACCCTGGGCCACGAGATCGCCGGGGTGGTGGTGGCGAGCGACGAGCCGTTCATGATGGGCAAGGAAGTCGTGATTCCCGCGGTGCTCCCGTGCAACAACTGCGATATCTGCAGGTCGGGACGCGGCAACCGCTGCCTCAACCAGAAGATGCCGGGCAACTCGATGGGCATCTACGGCGGCTTCTCCAGCCACATCCCGGTGCCGGCCAAGGACCTCTGCGTGGTGCATCACCGCAACAGCGTGCCCCTGGAGCACCTGGCGGTGGTCGCCGACGCGGTGACCACGCCCTACCAGGCCGCGAAGCGCGCCCACCTCAAGGCGGGCGACCTGGTGATCGTCATCGGCGCCGCCGGCGGCGTGGGCAGCTTCATGACCCAGGTGGCCAAGGGCATGGGCGCCAAGGCGGTCATCGGCATCGACATCAACGAAGAGAAGCTGGAGTTCATGAAGGGCTACGGCGCCGACTTCACCATCAACCCCAAGGGCAAGAGCGCCAAGGAGGTGAAGGAGCTGTTCAAGGGCTTCTGCAAGGAGCGGGGCCTGCCGTCCAACTACGGCTGGAAGATCTTCGAGGTGACCGGCAGCAAGCCGGGCCAGGAGCTGGCCCTGGCCCTGCTCTCCTTCATCGGCACCCTGGTCATCGTCGGCTACGGCACGGAGGAGACTTCCTACATGCTGTCCAAGCTCATGGCCTTCGATGCGGAACTCATCGGCACCTGGGGTTGCCCGCCCTCGGCCTACCCGCCGGTGCTGGACATGTGCGTGGACGGCAAGATCGTGCTGGAGCCCTTCGTCGAGACGCGGCCCATGAGCCAGATCGAGCACGTCTTCGAGGAAGCCCACCACGGCAAGCTGAAGAAGCGCGTGGTGCTGACGCCGGATTTTTGAACGAAGCGAACACAGGAGAAACCAAATGGCATTGGAATGGCTGCGCAGGGACAACGAGCTGAAGGACCACCAGCTCTTCGACAACTCGCACTTCGGCAAAGACGCGCCAACGGTCGTCTACGAGGAGCGCCCGGTGCTGGACGACAAGGGCCAGGCCGTCAATGGCCTGTATTCGGCCTGGATCTGGCTCAACAACCCGGCCCAGTACAACTCCTACACCACCGAGATGGTGAAGGGCGTCATCGCCGGCTTCCAG
>CAYZLI010000263.1:0-3014 GCA_964479195.1 uncultured Rhodocyclaceae bacterium | reverse complement strand
GACGAGCCGGAGAAGCTGCGCGCCCAGCTCGAGCGGCTCGGCGCCTGAGATGAACCCCCGGGACGCCAACGAACCCGCCCCCGCGGCCGGACTGGAGCGCAGCTTCGGCTACCGGGAAGTGGCGCCCGCGGAGCGCCGGGCCCGCATCCGCGCCGTCTTCCAGGCCGTGGCGCCGCGCTACGACCTCATGAACGACCTCATGAGCTTCGGCATCCACCGCCTGTGGAAGCGGGCGATGGCGCGGGCGGTGGCCGCCGCGCCCGGCCTGGCCGTGGATCTGGCCGGCGGCACCGGCGACGTGGCCGCGTTGCTCGCGCGGGGGCCCGACCGCCGCGTGCTGGTCTGCGATCCCAGCCTGGCCATGATGGCGCAAGGCCGGCGCAGTCATCCCGGCGGCGCGGCGCTCGCCTGGGTCGGCGGGGAGGCGGAAGCCCTGCCCTTTGCCGAGGGCTCGGTGGATCTCATCACCGTGGCCTTTGGGCTGCGCAACGTCACCCGGCTGGAGGCCGCCCTGCGGGAATGCCGGCGCGTGCTCCGGCCCGGCGGGACCTTCGTCTGCCTGGAGTTCTCCCGCCCCCACGGGTGGCTGCGGCCCTTCTACGATCTCTACTCCTTCCTGGTCATCCCGCGCCTGGGCGCCTGGGTGGCGCGGGAGCCGGCCGCCTATCACTACCTGGTGGAATCGATCCGGCGTTTTCCCGACCAGCGGGCGTTCGCCGAGGCGCTCGCGGCGGCCGGCTTCGCCGAGGTGCGCTGGCGCAACCTGTCCTTCGGCATCGCCTGCCTGCATCTGGCGCGCAAGCCGGAATGAGCAGTCCCACGGATGTCGGGCCTCGCGGCCTGAGCTTGTGGTGGCGGGCCGTGCGCCCGCGCACCCTGACCATGGCCGTGGTGCCGGTGGCGGTGGGCGTCGCCCTGGCCGGGGCCGAGGGCGCGGCGCTCGCCTGGCTGCCTGGTCTCGCGGCGCTCGCCTGCACCGTGCTGATCCAGGCCGGGACCAACCTGCACAACGACGCGGCCGACTTCGAGCGCGGCAACGACCGGGCGGACCGGGTCGGCCCGCCGCGCGTCACCGCCGCCGGCTGGACCACGCCCGGGCAGGTGCGCGGCGCGGCGCGCCTGGCCTTCGCCCTGGCGATGCTGGGCGGCCTCTATCTGGTGCGGGTCGGCGGCTGGCCCATCCTGGCCGTCGGCCTGGCCGCCATCGCCGCCGGCTACGCCTATTCCGGCGGCCCGCGGCCGATCTCGCACACCCCCCTGGGCGAGTTCTTCGTGCTGGTCTTCTTCGGCCTGGTGGCGGTGGCCGGCAGCCACTACCTGCAAAGCGGGCGGTTGTCGGCCGCGGGGCTGCTGGGAGGCGCGGCGGTGGGCGCCTTCGCCGCCGCCGTGCTCATGGTGAACAACTACCGCGACCTGGAAGCCGACGCGGCGGCGGGGCGCCGCACCCTGGCGGGTGTTCTGGGCCGCCCGCGGGCGCGCCTTGCCTATGCCTTGTTCCTGCTGCTGCCCTTCGCCCTCCTGGCGGGGCTGGGGCGGCTGCTGCCGCAGTGCCCGGGCCTTTTCCTCGCCCTGCTTGCCGTCCTCCCCTGCCTGCGGCTGATCCGGCGCCTGGGCGCCACGCCGCCCGGTCCGGCCCTCAACGCGCTGCTGGCCGGCACGGCCCAGGCGCAGGTGTGGTTCGGTGCCCTGCTGGCCGTCGGCGTGTTCCTCTGAGACCGCCAACTTGGTTTGACATTTTTCCCGTCGCCCGGTAAGTTCTTGCCCATAGCGCCGATTTGACCGTCAGCTTGCGGGCGCTTAACAAATACGGCTAAAGCGAGGATCCCACGAAAGCCCGGTCCTGCTTTGAGCTGACCGGGTTTATTTTTTTCCAAGAAGCGATGAACGCAGTTTTCAGCAGCGTCGGCGTGGTGCAGCCCCAGCGGGCAGGTTTTGACGACCCCTTGCAGCTCATGGGCGGCGCGGTGCTGCCCGCCTACGAGCTGATGTACGAGACCTACGGCGAACTGAACGCCGCCCGCTCCAACGCGGTGCTGGTCTGTCACGCCCTGTCCGGCAACCACCACGTCGCCGGCTGCCACGCGGACGATCCGCGGGACGTCGGCTGGTGGGACAACCTGGTCGGCCCGGGCAAGCCCCTGGACACCCGCAAATTCTTCGTCGTCGGCGTGAACAACCTGGGCGGCTGCTACGGCTCCACGGGGCCGATGTCCGTCAATCCGGCCACCGGCCGGCCCTACGGCGCTGCTTTCCCGGTGGTGACGGTGGAAGACTGGGTGGCGGCCCAGGCGCGGCTCGCCGAGCGGCTGGGCATCGACGCCTGGGCGGCGGTGATCGGCGGCAGCCTGGGCGGCATGCAGGCCCTGCAATGGACCCTGGAGTATCCGGAGCGGGTGCGCCATGCCTTCGTCATCGCCTCGGCGCCCAAGCTGACCGCCCAGAACATCGCCTTCAACGAGGTCGCGCGCCAGGCGATCCTCACCGACCCGGACTTCCACGGCGGCCACTACTACGAGCACGGCGTGGTGCCGGCGCGGGGGCTGCGCCTGGCGCGCATGCTGGGCCACATCACCTACCTTTCGGACGACCAGATGGCCGAGAAATTCGGCCGCAAGCTGCGCAATGGCGGGCTGCGCTTCGACTACGGGGTCGACTTCGAGATCGAGTCCTACCTGCGCTACCAGGGCGACAAGTTCGCCGGCTTCTTCGACGCCAACACCTACCTCCTCACCACCAAGGCCCTCGATTACTTCGATCCGGCGCGCAACCACGGCGGCAAGCTCGCCGCGGCGCTGGCGCGGGCCCGGGCGCGCTTCCTGGTGGTGTCCTTCTCCACCGACTGGCGCTTCGCCCCGGAGCGCTCGCGGGAGATCGTGTACGCGCTGGTGCACAACCGGCGCGAGGTGAGCTACGCGGAGATCGAGAGCAGCGCCGGCCACGACTCCTTCCTGCTCGACGATCCCCGCTACCACGCGGTGCTGCGGGCCTATTTCGAGGGGATTGCGGTATGAGCA
>CAYZLI010000262.1:0-3026 GCA_964479195.1 uncultured Rhodocyclaceae bacterium | reverse complement strand
GCGGTCAGCATGTCCCACCTGTTCGAAGCCGCCCCGAGCGGTCGCTCCAAGTGCCGCGGTTGCGGCCGGCCCATCCAGCGCGGAGAGCTGCGTTTCGGCGAGCGGCTGCCGAACCCCTTTGCGCAAGGGGAAATGACGCTATGGTTCCATCCCGTTTGTGCGGCCTACAAGCGGCCTGAGCCGCTTCTCCAGGCCCTCGGGGAAACGCTCGAGAACGTGCCCGATCGAGAAAGAGTGGAGCGCGCAGCGCGCGGCAGCCTGCCGCACCGGCGCCTGCCGCGCATCGATGGCGCCGAGCGGGCGCCGGGCGGGCAGGCCATGTGCCGCAACTGCCGGCAGCCGATCCCGCGTGGAAGTTGGCGCATTCGGCTTGTGTTCTATGAAGAGGGCCGGTTCTCTCCTGGCGGGTTCGTGCACCTCGAGTGTCGCAAGGCTTACTTCGAAACCGACGACGTGTTGGACCAAGTACTCCACTTCAGTTCCGCGCTGAGCGATGACGAACGCGAGGCTTTGCGGCGAGCGATGTTGTGATCGGCAGCGCTGACGAACCCCAGCCCGTGACGATCACCGTTGAGGGCGCCCAGCGGGTCTCCGGGTTGCTGCAGGCGCCAGCGCACGCGCGCGCTTGCTGCGTGCTGGCGCACGGTGCCGGCGCCGGCATGGCGCACCCGTTCATGGCGGCCATCGCGAACGCGCTCGCCGAGCGCGGCGTTGCCACTCTGCGCTATCAGTTCCCGTACATGGAAAGGGGGGCGAAGCGGCCGGACGCCCCGGCACTGGCCCAAGCCACCGTTCGCGCCGCGGTCGCGGAAGCCTCGCGCCTGGTCCCGGAGCTGGCGCTGGTCGCCGGCGGCAAGTCCTTCGGCGGCCGCATGACTTCACAAGCCCAAGCCGCATCCCCGCTGGCCGGCGTCCGTGGTCTGGTGTTCCTCGGATTCCCGCTGCATGCCCCCGCGACGCCGTCGGACCAGCGCGGCGAGCACCTCTTCGAGGTGCAGTGCCCGATGCTGTTCCTGCAAGGCACCCGCGACGAGTTCGCGGACCTGGGCTTCTTGCGACCCCTCGTCGAACGCCTGGGTGCTCGTGCGACGCTCAGGCTGTTCGAGGGCGCCGACCACTCCTTTCATGTGCCTGCGCGCACGGGACGCAAGGATGCCGAAGTGAGAGAGGAAATGGCGGATGTGCTGGCGGCATGGATCGCAACCATGGTTTCGCGACCGTGATCTCGCACCGCCGGCTTCACCCCCGCGGTCGGGTGCAGGCCATCATGGAAGCCATCTACCTTGCCCAGGTGCAGGCATTGAAGGTGCCGAAACATGTCGGCAACCTGCAATAGGTCGCAATGGGTCGGCCACTGCCAGCTCGATGCGCGTGGTAGCGCGCAGGCCTGGCTTCACTTTCGCTGCTCCCCGCCGAGGACGATGCGCGCGTAGCGCTGGAAGGTCCAATACGCCCAGGCCCAGTCGATCATCACCACGAGCCGGTTGCGAAAGCCGATCAGGAAGTAGATGTGGGCGAAGAGCCACACGAACCACGCCGGCAGCCCCCACAGCTTCACCCGGCCGACCAGGGCGACCGCCGCCTTGCGGCCGATGGCGGCGAGGGACCCGTAGTCGCGGTAGCGGAAAGGCAGGGTCGGCTCGCCCTGCAGCCGGCGCAGCACGTTGGCCGCGGCGTGGCGGCCCATCTGCTTGGCGGCGGGGCTCACGCCGGGCACCGGCCTGCCGCCGCTTTGCACGGCAGCGAGGTCGCCGATCACGTAGACCTCCGGGTGGCCGGAAAGGGACAGATCGGGCGCGACGAGTACGCGTCCCGCCCGGTCGAGCGGTGCGCCCAGCGTGCGCCCGAGGGGCGAGGCTGCCACCCCGGCAGCCCAAACCACCGTGCGCGCCGGGAGGCGCTCCGCGCCGATGGACACGCCTTCGGCGTCGACGTCCGTGACCCGGCACCCGGTGCGCACCTCCACGCCCAGGGCCTCCAGCTGGCGGCGCGCCTTGTCCGATAGCTCGGGCGGAAAGCCCGGCAACACCCTCTCGGCGCCCTCCAGCAGGACGATGCGGGCCTCCCGGGAGTCGAAGCGGCGGAACTCGCCCCGCAGGGTATGGCGGGCGATCTCCGCCAGGGTGCCGGCCATCTCCACGCCCGTGGCGCCGCCGCCGATGATGGCGAAGCTGAGCCACGGCCGACGCCGGGCCGGGTCGGTCTCCCGTTCGGCCCGCTCGAACGCGAGCAGCAGGCGGCGGCGGATCTCGAGGGCGTCGTCCAGGGTTTTCAGCCCCGGCGCCCAGGCGGCCCACTCGTCGTGGCCGAAATAGCTGTGGGTGGCGCCGGTGGCGACGAGGAGGAAGTCGTAGGCTATTTCGCTCCCGTCTTCCAGCACGACAGCGCGCCGCTCCACGTGGACCTGCCGCGCCTCGGCCAGGAGTACGGTAAGGTTGCGCTGGCGGCGCAGGATGTGCCGGATCGGCGCGGCGATGGCCGGTGCCGAGAGGCCGGCGGTGGCGACCTGGTAGAGCAGGGGCTGGAACAGGTGATGGTTGCTGCGGTCGATCAGGGTGACCCGCACGGCCGCCTCGGCCAGGCCGCGCGCGGCGGCCAGCCCGCCGAAGCCGCAACCGAGGATGACCACGTGGGGGGTCGGGTCCGCCTTCGCGGGTGTGCGCTGGAGTGGCATGGCGGCATCCTCCTTCAATGCCCGGGCTGAGGATCAACCGCGGGACTCCTGGCGGAATGACAATGAGGGCGGCGCCGGGTTTGCCATTCTGATCACAAACTACCTTGAAGCCGATGCTCCCGTGCGTTCCGTCGCAGAACGGCTTAATCTTCGAACCGCCGCAGCGGCACAGGGTGTAGTGCTCCGTCGAGGCGCCCTGGCCCCATGACTGGCCGAGGAGCTCGATACCGCCCACGAGGCCATTGCCGACCTGACGGACCATTCCGGGGACACCAACGCGATCCTTCACGTCACGTGTTAGACGCGACGAGGAGAAGCACCATGCAAGCCATTCAAAGGATCACCCCCTGTT
>CAYZLI010000261.1:0-3035 GCA_964479195.1 uncultured Rhodocyclaceae bacterium | reverse complement strand
ATCTCGCCGCCGTGGGCCTGGACGATGGAGCGGGTGATGGCCAGGCCCAGGCCGACTCCGTCGCTGGAGCGCTGGCGGGCGGCATCGACCCGGTAGAAGCGGTCGAAGAGCCGCGGCAGGTGCTCGGCGGGGATCGGCTCGCCGCTGTTCTCGATGGCCACGCGCACGCCGCCATCATCCGTCTTGGCGAGCTGAACGCCGACGCGGCCGCCGCGGGGCGTATGGCGCAGGGCGTTGGACAGGAGGTTGCTCAGGGCGCGGCGCAGCATCAGCTTGTCCCCGTCCACCGAGCCCTCGCCCTCGAGCCACAGCTCCACCCCCTTGTCGTCCGCCAGGGCCTCGTAATAGTCGAACAGGTCGCGCACCTGCCGGGACAGATCCACGCGCTCCCGGTGCGGCACGATGAGGCCGTTGTCCGCCTTGGCGAGATAGAGCATGTCGGAGATCATGCGCGCCAGGTGGTCGAACTCCTCGGCGTTGGAGGCGAGGATGTCCCGGTATTCCTCCGTCGTGCGTGCCTTGGACAGGGCGACCTGGGTCTCGGTCATGAGGTTGCTCACGGGCGTGCGCAGTTCGTGGGCGAGGTCGGAGGAGAAGTCCGACAGGCGGCGGAACGAGTCCTCCAGGCGCGCCAGCATGTCGTTCAGCGTCTCGGCCAGCTCCGCCATCTCCAGGGGCACGGCCTCCACTGGCAGGCGGTAGTCGAGCCGGCTCGCGGTGACGGCCGCAGCGCCGCGCCGCATCTCCCGCAGGGGGGCAAGGCCCCGGCGCACCGCCCCCCAGCCGAGCAGCCCCGTGAGCAGGGCCGCCGCCCCGACGAAGCCCCACAGGTTGCGCCGGAAGGAGGCCATGAACTCCACGTGGTGGGAGATGTCGGTGGCGACGGCGACGCGGACGCTGGTCCAGTCGGGGATGCCGCTGGGGAAGGAGGCGGCGATGCCGCGGAAGCTGCTGCCGCCCTGAGCCCAGACCTGCGGACGGGATTCGGCGCCGCCGTTCGTCCCGCCCAGGAGGGCCGTGGGAAAGGCCGCGCCGGAGGTGGCGAACAGGGTCTGGCCCTGGGGCCCGACGATGGCGATGGCCAGGCCGTGATGCCCCACCAGGGCATCGTCCAGATGCTCGGGCAGGGCGTCCAGGTCCGCCCGGGTACGCAGCTTCGCCAGGGCATGCTGCGTCAGGTGGAGCTTGCCGTGCAGCTCCACCAGGTCCTGCTCCTCGAAATGCCGCTCCACGGAATGGCCGATGAGGACGCCGAGGGCGAGCAGCACCCCCGTGGACACGGCGGCGAAGAGCAGGGTGAGCCGCAGGGTGATGGACTTGCGGCTCACCGGATGGCCTTCCCCCCTGCCCCCTTCCCGAGGAAGGGGGTGACGGTTGTTCGCCGCTGCGCGGCTCCATGTTGTGGCTGCGCCGTCCTTGGGGCGGCCCGGCGGAAGGCGCTCATGCCTCGGGCGCTTCCAGCACGTAGCCCATGCCCCGCACGGTGCGGATGAGCTTCAGCTCGAACTCGTCGTCCACCTTGGCCCGCAGCCGCCGCACGGCCACCTCCACCACGTTGGTGTCGCTGTCGAAGTTCATGTCCCAGACCTGGGAGGAGATGAGGGAGCGGGGCAGCACCTCCCCTTGGCGGCGCAGCAGCAGCTCGAGCAGGGCGAATTCCTTGGCCGTGAGGTCGATGCGCTTGCCTCCGCGGGTGACGCGCCGGCGCAGGAGGTCCAGCTCCAGGTCGGCGGCACGCAGGACTTCCGGCTCCTTGTTCTTGCCCCGGCGCAGCAGGGTGCGCACCCGGGCGAGCAGCTCGGAGAAGGCGAAGGGCTTGACGAGATAGTCGTCGGCGCCCAGCTCCAGGCCTTTCACCCGGTCTTCCACCCGGTCGCGGGCGGTGAGGAACAGCACGGGCATCTGCTTGCCCGCCTTGCGCAGGCCCTGCAGGATGTGCCAGCCGTCCAGGCCCGGCAGCATGACGTCCAAGACGATCAGATCGTAATCCTCCGTCAGGCCGTGGTGCAGGCCGTCCATGCCGTCGCGCACCAGGTCCACCACGAAGCCGGCCTCCGTGAGGCCCTGGCGGACGTAGTCCCCGGTCTTGGGTTCGTCTTCGACGATCAGGATTTTCATCGGGTTTCCCCACTTTGGTGCATAGAGTCGCCTCTATTGTGGGCGAGTTGCGGCCCCATGGCGCCAAGATTACAAAGATGTAACCCGCCTGTCAGCCTCGCGTCGGTTGTCGGCCAACATCATGGCACCATGGGACGGCTAACAGTCCCGGCAATACCCAACGGAGACCGACATGAGTACACCCAGCCTGGCCCTGGCCGGATTGGCGCTTGCGGTGTGGGCCGCTCCCGGCGCGAGCGCCGAAAGCAGCTCCACCCCGCCCGGCGCAAGCCCTCCCGGCTATCGTTCCGCCTTCACCGATTACCGCGGCTATCGCGAGGAGCCGGCCCGCCCCTGGCCCGTCGCCAACGACGAGATGGGGCGCCTGGGCGGACACGGGGGGCACGCCAAGGGCGCGCCGCCCACTGTGGCGCCGGCGGCGACGGCGGAGCCGGGCGAAAGTCAGCCGCGGCGAAGCGGCGACGGCCAGAGGTCCGCGCAGTGATCGGCATGGCTTTGTCGTCCCCGCTAAAGCGGGGACCCAGCGGCTCTCAAGGCCTTCGGCAACGACGCTGGATTCCCGCGTGCGCGGGAATGACGGTGGCGGTCTTCGCCCTCGCCGGCTGCGCCAGCTTCTCCGAGGATGGCGGTTTCGCGAAGGTCGAGGAGATCGCCCAGGCGCGCCTCGGCCAGAAGCCCACCTGGCAGCGCAGCGAAGCCGATGTGGCGGCGGCCCAGGTCAAAGTGCGCGAGCTCCTGGCCAAGCCCCTCTCCGCGGAGGACGCCGTGCAACTGGCCCTGCTCAACAACCGCGGCCTGCAGGCCACCTACGCCGAGCTGGGCATCGCCGAGGCCGACCTGGTGCAGGCGAGCCGCCTGCCCAATCCGAGCCTCGCCTACATGCGGGCGCGGGCGGGCGAGGAATACAAGATCGAGTC
>CAYZLI010000260.1:0-3042 GCA_964479195.1 uncultured Rhodocyclaceae bacterium | reverse complement strand
TTCCACATCATCCAGCCGCAGTAGCGAAGTAGAAAATGCCATGGTGCAACAGGACGTCACAAGCCTAACAGCGGTTACCCACGTCTTTGCGCGAGACATCACCCTGCACACCTATATCAAGGATGTTGATTTCATGACAACGCCAACCGACGCGATGAATCCCGAAGAAACGCTGGCCCGCTGGCGGGCCGACGAAGCGGCCGTGCGCGCCCGCCTCCAGACGGCTCCCGGCGTGGCCTCACCCGCCCAGGTTGCCGGGCGCAGCGGATTGCAGATATTCCAGGCGCTCCTCGCCGGCGAGATCCCGCCCCCGCCGATGGCTGTCACGCTCGACTTCACCCTGCTTCGCGTCGAGCCCGGATTCGCGGTATTCCAGGGGCAGCCACGCTTCAACCATTACAACCCGATGGGCACGGTGCACGGCGGCTGGTTCGCGACCATGCTCGACACCGCCATGGGATGCGCCGTGCATTCCACGCTGCCGGCGGGCAAGGCCTACACAACCTTGGAACTGAAGCTCAACCTCGTCCGTGCACTCACCGACGCGGTGTCGCTGGTACGCGCGGAAGGCCGGTTGGTCCACGGCGGCCGCCAGGTGGCGACCGCGGAAGGCCGGCTTGTCGGACCGGACGGTAGGCTCTACGCCCACGCGAGCACTACTTGCCTGGTCTTTGACCAGGCCTTGCGATGACGGCTATCTGCCCTAGCGACCGCTTTCAGGCACCTTCCAGAAGGTCCGCTTCTGGCCCGAGCCCTGACCTCGCCAAGGCGACGTCCAACGGCCGAAGTCCACCACGAAGCCGCCCGTCGTCCGCGATGACTGGTGCTCACGGGCGAATGGCCGCTTGCGGGAACGGTGTCCAAATCAACGTCGGTTCTGGAGAAGATATCGTCACCTGCAGTTCATGGCCACAGCGCGCACTCAAGATCTCGCCGGTGAGCTGCCGGTAGTGCTTGAAGGGCTGTGATCGCGCTGCACCTCGAATCGGATGTCGCTCAGTGTGATCGCGGGGCAGCCGGTGGAGACCAGCGGACTCGGTGGATGCAACACACTCTCCGTTTGCGGGGGAAGTGTCGCAGATGAAGCGGAGACCCCGAAGAGGTCGCCGGTCACGCATTCCCAATGCACTCGGCGAGGGCCGTTCGACACGTTCTCGCCCAAGAAACGGATCAACTGGTCCCGATGTATGCCGCGCACGCGGTGCGGCTCGAAGAGTTCAGCGAGAACAGCCAATGTAAGCTGCGTCATTGTGTCCGGCAGGACCGACTCCAGCGCGGGGCAAGCCCATCGCATCAGATCCTCAAGCGAGCAGGCGACGGGGAATCATCTCATGCTCACCGATTTACCGTCATCGGGCTCCCTTGAGAGGACCCCATCCATCACCTCCTCTGCAGACGAGGGATTCGAAGCCGGAGACCGTCGCGGACCATCATGATTCGTCGTTGATCACCGGTCTGGTTTACCGTCAGATCGCCTCTGCTGCCAATCTCCCGAAAACCCTTGGCGGGCCTGGGATTGCGCCGCCGTTTACCGTCAAATATGTCGTCGGGATTCTGACGGTAAACGAGCAATTCCCCGACAACTCGCGGCGAATACCGTCAAAAATACCGTCATTTCGAGCCGGTTCACCTCGATGATTGGCAGGGTCCAGAAAGCAAGAAACCCCAGCGTTTGCCGGGGCTTCTGCTCGTTGATAATTCGTTCCGCATCATCAACGACAATCGCTTATATGCTTGTTTTTTTATAATGTTTTTCTGTACCCGTCACTCCCACTCGATGGTCGCCGGCGGCTTGCCGGAGACGTCGTAGACCACGCGGTTGATGCCGCGCACCTCGTTGATGATGCGGTTGGAGACGCGACCGAGGAGCGCGTAGGGCAGCTCCGCCCAGTGAGCCGTCATGAAGTCCTGGGTCTGCACGGCGCGCAGGGCGACCACGTGCTCGTAGGTGCGCCCGTCGCCCATGACCCCCACGGAGCGTACGGGCAGGAAGACGGCGAAGGCCTGGGAGGTCTTGTCGTACCACTCGGCGGCGCGCAGCTCGTCGATGAAGATGGCATCGGCCCGGCGCAGCAGATCGGCGTATTCCCGCTTCACCTCGCCCAGGATGCGCACGCCCAGGCCCGGACCGGGGAAAGGATGGCGGTACACCATGTCGTGGGGCAGGCCGAGGGCTACGCCCAGCTCGCGCACCTCGTCCTTGAAGAGTTCCCGCAGGGGCTCCAGCAGCTTCAGGTGCAGGGTCTCCGGCAGGCCGCCCACATTGTGGTGCGATTTGATGGTGTGGGCCTTCTTGGTCTTCGCCCCGGCGGACTCGATCACGTCCGGATAGATGGTGCCCTGGGCCAGCCATTCGGCGCGGGGCAGCTTCTTCGCCTCGGCCTGGAACACCTCGACGAACTCGGCGCCGATGATGCGCCGCTTCTGCTCGGGATCGGCCACCCCGGCGAGCTTGCCGAGGAAAGCATGACTGGCGTCCACGTGGATCACCTTCACGCCCAGGCTGCGGGCGAAGGTCTTCATCACCTGCTCCGCCTCGTTCAGGCGCAGCAGGCCGTTGTCCACGAAAACGCAGGTAAGCTGATCGCCGATGGCCTTGTGCAGCAGCGCCGCCACCACCGAGGAGTCGACACCGCCGGACAGGCCGAGAATCACCTCTTCCTTGCCGACTTGGGCACGCACCTTCTCGATGGCTTCGGCCACATAGTCGGGCATGTTCCAGTCGCCGCGGCAGCCGCAGATGTCATGCACGAAGCGGGCGATGATGGCCTTGCCCTGGATGGTGTGGGTGACCTCGGGATGGAATTGCACGCCGTAGAAGCCGCGCTGCTCGTCGGCCATGCCGGCGATGGGCGTGGACTCGTTGCTGGCGATGACCTTGAAGCCGGGCGGCAGCTCGGTCACCTTGTCGCCGTGGCTCATCCACACATCGAGCAGGCCGTGGCCTTCGGCATTCACGCTGTCCTGGATGCCTTCGAGCAGCTTCGAGTGGCCCCGCGCCCGCACCTCGGCATAGCCGAACTCCCGCTTGCGCGCGCCCTC
>CAYZLI010000259.1:0-3051 GCA_964479195.1 uncultured Rhodocyclaceae bacterium | reverse complement strand
GGGACGCGCCGCCGGGCGAGCTCACCCTGTCGCGGGCGAAGCAGGTCAGCGTGCCCGGCTGGAAGCGGCCGGTGAAGAAATGACCACCTTCCCCCCAGCCCCCTTTCCGAGAAAGGGGGTGACTTTGGTTCGCGGGCTGCGCCCGCTCCATGTTCGGTCCGCTCCTCCTTGGGGCGGCCCGGCGGAGGAGCAATAGCCATGTGTGGCATCGTCGCCGCGGTCGCCGACCGCAACATCGTCCCGGTCCTGCTGGAAGGGCTGCGCAAGCTGGAATACCGCGGCTACGACTCGGCCGGCCTCGCCGTCCTGAACGGCGGCGCGAGTGCCACGAACGGCCCCCCGTTGGGGCGCCTCCAGAGGCTGCGCAGCGTCGGTCGCGTCGCCGAGCTCTCCGTCCAGGCCGCGGGGCTCAGCGCCGTCAGCGGCATCGCCCACACCCGCTGGGCCACCCACGGCGTGCCCTCGGAGCGCAACGCCCATCCCCATGTCTCCGGCGGGCTGGCGGTGGTGCATAACGGAATCATCGAGAACTTCGAGGAGATCAAGGCCCGCCTGATCGGGCAGGGCTACGTCTTCCGCTCCGACACGGACACGGAGGCCATCGCCCACCTCATCGAGCACAAGCTGCGCGCCCAGCCGGATCTGCTCGCCGCCACCGGCGCCGCCTGCGCCGAGCTGGTGGGTGCCTATGCCATCGCCGTGCTCTCGGAGAACGATCCCAGCCGGCTCGTCGTCGCCCGCCACGGCGCGCCGCTGCTGCTGGGCCTGGGCGCGGACGGCAATTACGCCGCCTCCGACGCCGCCGCCCTGCTGCAGGTGACCCGCAGCATGGTCTATCTCGAGGACGGCGACATCGCCGAGATCGCCCGCGGCGGCGTGCGCGTCGTGCGCGCCGACGGCACGCCGGTGGAGCGCCCGGCGCACCTGTCCAGCCTCTCGGCGGACGCGGTCGAGCTGGGCCAGTTCCGCCACTACATGCAGAAGGAAATCTTCGAGCAGCCCCAGGCCCTGGCCAACACCCTGGAGATGCTCGGCGCCGCCCAGTCGGTTGCCCCCCAGCTCTTCGGCGCGGCCGCCGCCGAGATGCTGCAGGACGCCAAGAGCGTGCTCATTCTCGCCTGCGGCACCAGCTTCCACGCCGGGCTCACGGCGCGCTACTGGATCGAGCGGCTCGCCGGCGTTCCGGCGAGCGTGGAGATCGCCAGCGAATACCGCTACCGCGACTCCGTGGCCAACCATGAGACGCTGGTGGTGGCCATCTCCCAGTCGGGCGAAACCGCCGACACCCTGGCGGCCCTCAAGCACGCGCGGGCCCTGGGCCAGTCGCGCACCCTCGCCATCTGCAATGTCGCCGAGTCGGCCCTGGTGCGCGAGACGGCGCTGCGCTTCCTCACCCGCGCCGGCCCGGAGATCGGCGTCGCCTCCACCAAGGCCTTCACCACCCAGCTCGCCGCGCTGTTCCTCCTCGCCGTGACGCTGGCCAAGCTGCGCGGCCGGCTCTCGCCCGAGGAAGAGGCCGCGCATCTGACCGCCATGCGCCACCTCCCCCTGGCCGTGGGGCGCGTGCTGGAGCTGGAGCCGCAGCTCGTCGCCTGGACCCGCGCCTTCGCCGGCAAGCAGCACGCGCTCTTCCTCGGCCGCGGCATGCATTACCCCATCGCCCTGGAAGGGGCGCTCAAGCTCAAGGAGATCTCCTACATCCACGCCGAAGGCTATCCGGCGGGGGAGCTCAAGCACGGCCCGCTCGCCCTGGTGGACAAGGAGATGCCGGTCGTCGCCGTGGCCCCCAACGACGCCCTGCTGGAGAAGCTCAAGTCCAACCTGCAGGAAGTGCGCGCCCGGGGCGGCGAGCTTTTCGTCCTGGCCGATGCCGGCAGCGAGATTACGGAATCGGAGGGCGTTTCAATCATCCGCATGCCCGAGCACTACGGCCTGCTCTCGCCGGTGCTCCACGTGGTGCCCCTGCAACTGCTCGCCTACCACACGGCCCTGGTCAAGGGGACCGATGTGGACAAGCCGCGAAACCTGGCGAAGTCGGTCACCGTTGAGTGACCGGCTGCGCCGAGCTGGCGACGGGCCGGAGTTGGGCGGAGCTGCTTGCGGCCTAGGCTAGCCGCCATCGCCCGGAACCGGTGCAGGAAGCCGGGCGGCGCATCGCCGGCCCGGCCCCGGTAGGCCGGCGAACGGGGGGCTGACAAGGCATGCTTGAAACCGCCGCCGGCATTCGCTACATTATATGTGGGAGTATAAGTTGATGGGAGCGGCCGCCGATGGGACAGGTTACGATTTATCTTGACGAGGAAACCCAGGCGCTGATGAAGCGCGCCGCCAGGTCTTCCGGTGTTTCCCTGAGCCGCTGGGTGGCCGGGGTCATCCGGGAGAAAGTGCATGGCGAATGGCCGGCCGACGTGGCTGCGCTGGCCGGCTCTTGGCCGGACGCGCCCACCGCGGAGGAAATCAGGGCCACCTACGCGATCGATGTGCCGCGCGAGCCCATGTGATGTTCGCGCTGGACACGAACACGCTGATCTACTTCTTCAAGGGAGAAGGGCGGGTCGCGGGGCACCTCCTGAATACCGCGCCACGGGACATCGGCATTCCGGCCATCGTGCTCTACGAATTGGAACTGGGAATCGCCCGATCGAACCAACCCCGCAAACGGCGGGGTCAGCTGGATGCTCTTTTGTCGGCCGTATCCGTCCTCGCCTTCGACCGGGATGCGGCGCGACTGTCGGCTGAACTACGGGCCACCCTGGACGCGGCGGGAAAGCCGATCGGTCCCATGGATACCCTGATCGCCGGCACCGCGCTCGCCCACCGCGCAGCGCTGGTCACGCACAACACCAGGGAGTTCTCCCGAGTCAAAGGGCTGCGGCTGGCCGACTGGTTCTGAGAAGAATCAAGCCGGCCGACTATCCCGGGCTGTCGCGTCGACGGCTGCGGTTCGCGGGATCGTGAATTCGAAGCGCGTCGTGCCTTGGGCGGAGCTGGCCCGAATCTCGCCGCCGTGGGCCTGGACGATGGAGCGGGTGATGGCCAGGCCCAGGCCGA
>CAYZLI010000258.1:0-3079 GCA_964479195.1 uncultured Rhodocyclaceae bacterium | reverse complement strand
GCGACGGCCATCGCATCCACGTGGAGGAGTGCGGCTCCCCCGAGGGCATTCCTTTGGTCTTCCTGCACGGCGGCCCGGGCAGCGGCAGCGCCCCGGCCCACCGCGGCCTCTTCCACGGCTCCCGCTATCGCGCCGTGCTGCCCGACCAGCGCGGCTGCGGCCGCAGCACGCCGCTGGGCTCGCTCGCCGCCAACACCACGGCCCACCTGGTGGCCGACCTGGAGCGCGTGCGCGCCGAGCTGGGCATCGAGCGCTGGATCGTCTTCGGCGGCTCCTGGGGCAGCCTGCTCGGCCTGGCCTACGCCCAGGCTCACCCGGAGCGTGTCCTCGGCATGGTCCTGCGCGGGATCTTCCTCGGCTCGCGGGAGGAACTGCAAGCCTACGTGCAGCGCCTGCGCGGCATCGATCCGGTCGCCTGGCACCGTTTCGCGGAAGCGGTGCCCGCAGCCGAGCGCGGCGATCTGCTCGACGCCTACCTGAAGCGGCTGCTCGACGACGGCAGTGCCACGCAGGAGTTCGTCGCCCGGCGCTGGCTGGAGTACGAGGCGGCCTTGATGGGCACGGCCGCGCCGGTGACGCCGCTCACGCCGGCGCAACTGGCGAAGGTGCGCATCCAGGCCCACTACCTGTCGAATGGCTGCTTCACCGGCGCCGAGGCGCTGCTCGCCGGCTGCTGGCGCCTGGCCCATATCCCCTGCGCCATCGTCCAGGGCACGGCCGATCCGGTCTGTCCGATGAGCACCGCCGAGCGCCTGCGTGCGGCCTGGCCCGAGGCACGCTGGATGCCCGTGATGGGCGCCGGCCACAGCGCCTTCCATCCGGCCATGGCGCGCTCCCTGCGCGTCGCCCTCGACGGCGTCGCCGACCTGGCCTAGCAGACTGCAAGCTCCGCTTCGTCTCTCCCCGCTGCGCCGCCCGTGTCGTTCGTGAGCATGTTGCGTTGCACCCTTGCGCGGGTGTCCCGGAGTGAAACAGCACACTCGGCGCGGCACTGAACAGGCGGGCGGGGCGCCGACAAAACTCACGCCGCAGGCACGCGCAACGACAGGGAGACCGCATGAAGAAACTCGCCGCCGACGAGGCCGGCAGCCTCCTCGCCCTCGTGCGCCGGGAGATCCGCCGATCCCATGATTCGCGCTACTACCACCGGCTGCACGGACTGCTGCTCGTGGGCGGCGGCTGCAGTTGCGCGGAAGCGGCGGCGCTGCTCCACGAGGACCCGCGCACGGTGCAGCGCTGGGTCCGGCGCTTCGAACGCCACGGCCTTGCCGGACTGCGCGAAGGCGAGCGCACCGGGCGCCCGCGCAGCCTCTCGCCCGAGCAGTGGCGCCTGCTCGAGGAGCAGGTGCGCCGCCCGCCGCGCGAGTGCGGACTCGAGGGCGCCCGGTGGGACGCCCGGCTCCTGATGGAGTTCCTCCAGCTGAGTTTCGATCGACCGTTCAGCGTGCGCCACTGCCAGCGCATCCTGCGCCAGCTCGAATCGAGCTAGCGCGGTCTCCCGAAAGTAGTTGCCGTTCGGCCTGAGCCTGTCGAAGGCCGCTCGCGCTTCGACAAGCTCAGCACGAATGGCGCACGGGCACCTGGACCGGCAAGACTTCCGGCGCGCGTCTCCGTGGCACATCGGTTGCAAAAAGGTTGCGGCCTTAACAACCCGTTCCACACAAAGGAGACATTCGAGAATGAAACACCACAACAACGCAGCGCTTGCCCTTGCCGCCCTTTCCTGCGCCTGCGTCGCCGGCCAGGCCCAGGCGCTGGAGGTGCTCGACGCGAAGGGATGGAAGCTGGACATCAGCGGTTCGGTGAACGCTTTCTACACCTCCACCAAGGCCGACAACGCGACGCGCCAGACCAGCATCGAGAACGGCCTGCTGCCGGGCTACTTCAACATCGCCGCCTCCACCAACTACAAGGGGCTGGACGTGAAGGGCGTGATCGGCATCTGGCCGGGCATCAACTCCGATTCGCCCGCCCTGGCCTCGGCCACCGGCGGCGTCGGCAGGTCCACGGTGGACGCGCGCACCAATTACCTGAGCTTCGGCAACGCCAACATGGGCAGCTTCAAGTTCGGCCGCGACATCGGGCTGTTCCAGTCCAACGCCATCCTCAACGACATGACGCTGATCGGCGTCGGCGGCGGCGCGTCGCTGGCGCGCAACATCAACACCACCCTGGGCGGCATCGGCGCGGGCTACATCTACGCCGAATTCCAGCCCCAGATCACCTACACCTCCCCCAAGCTGGCCGGCGGGCTCAGCTTGAGCGCCGGCGTCTTCGACAACAAGGACGTGAATGCCGCCGGCGTCGCGGGGCGCGACCCCGGCTACCAGGGCCTGGCCGAGTACGCGTTCTCCTCGGGCAAAGTGTGGACGGGCTTCGTGAACCAGAAGTTCACCCTCACGCGCACCGACAACGCCACGGGCTGGGAACTGGGCGGCAAGGTCGATGTGGGCAACGTCGGCCTCATGGCCCAGGGCTTCTCCGGCAAGGGCATCGGCGACACCCTGCTGTTCGCAGGCGGCGTGGATGCCGGCGGCAACGCCCGCAAGTCCAACGGCTACCTGGCGCAGATCACCTACAAGTTCGGCGACCTGAAGCTGGGGGCGAACATGGGCGAGAGCCGCACCAAGGCCACCAGCACCGAAGGCGGCGGCGACATCAACAAGGTGCGCGGCACGACCCTGGGCGCCTACTACAGCCTGACGCCGAACCTGACCCTGGTGGGCGAGCTGAACAAGCGCAAGAACAAGCTCACCAACATCGATACGGACACCGTCGCACTGGGCGCCATCCTGTTCTTCTGACGGGCAGCCGTCAGGCAACGAATCTCCTCTGAAGGCAGCATTTTCAGGTTTGCGCGGCCCGCTCGGGCCGCGTTTTTTCTTGCTAGCGCCGTAACTGCCGTTCGGCCTGAGCTTGTCGAAGGCCGTCCGCGCTTCGACAGGCTCAGCACGAACGGCGGCGAAAATGACCGTTCGCCCTTCGGCAGGCTCAGGACAGGCTCGTCGAAGGGTGAACGGTCATCCCTTTGCGCGCTTGTCCCGGAGCATCAACGGCGCGCAGCGCTGGCGGTCCTCGT
>CAYZLI010000257.1:0-3096 GCA_964479195.1 uncultured Rhodocyclaceae bacterium | reverse complement strand
AGACCGAACGGCCTCCTCCGTTCGTGGTGAGCCTGTCGAAGACCGAACGGCCTCCTCCGTTCGTGGTGAGCCTGTCGAACCACGAACGGACGCCTCCGGCTCGCGCCAGCCCTGCAGCGTCGCCCGCAGCTCCTGGGCGCGCCGCCAGCAGTTCTCCAGCCCTTCCGAGCGCTCGGCCTGGGATTCCAGCAACGCGCCGAAGCGCTCCAACTCCTCCGCCGCCTTCGCCAGGGCATCGCGGAAGGCGCCGTTGCCCTCCAGTTGCGCCAGCGAGAAGCGGGCGTTCTCGCCGGCAACGGCCAGGCGCAGGTCGCGCGCCGCCTTCTCCAGGGCGCGCGAAGCCTCCGGCAGCGCCGCGAAATCCTTGGCCGCGGCGAGGCCCTCCATCCGCGCGTCCCGCGCCAGCTCGAGGAGCTGCGCCGTGGACACGCTCTCGCCGAAGAACAGGCTCGCCGTATCGGGGAGCTGGTGCGCCTCGTCGAAGATCACCGTGTTGCAGGCGGGCAGCAGTTCCGCCAGCCCCGTGTCCCGCAGCATGACGTCGGCGAAAAAGAGATGGTGGTTCACCACCACCACGTCGGCGGCCTGGGCCTCGCGCCGCGCCTGCATGACGAAGCATTCCTTGGCGTTGGGGCACTCCTGCCCGAGGCAGTTGTCCCGGGTCGAGGTGGCGGCGAGCCAGGCGGCGGACTCCTCGGGCACATCGAAGCACTCGGCCTTGTCGCCGCTCTGCGTGATCTTGGCGAAGCGGGCGATGGCATGGATGTGGCCGGCCTCCTCGCGCGAGAGGAAGCGCCCCTCCTGGCGGGCCCGCTCCAGGTGGTAATGGCAGACGTAATTGGCACGGCCTTTGAGGAGCGCCACCGTCACCGGCGCCTTGAGGGCCGCGCGCACCATGGGCAGGTCGCGCTGGAAGAGCTGGTCCTGCAGGGTCTTGGTGCCGGTGGAGAGGATCACCTTGCCGCCGGCAAGGAGCGCCGGCACGAGGTAGGCGAAGGTCTTGCCGGTGCCCGTGCCAGCTTCGGCCACCAGCACGCCGTGGCGCCCGATGGCCGCGGCGATGCGGGAAGCCATCTCGATCTGCTGCGGCCGCACGCGGTAGCCGGGGATGGCCCGGGCGAGGGCGCCGTCGGCGGCGAAGATCGGGGAGAGGTCGGACATTTCCGGGAGGAGCGGAAGCGGCTGCGGCGGATCAGCGTCCGGGCGCCGATACCGGTGGCTTCAGGCCCAGCCGGGCCGCCTTCTTCACGAAACTACGGTCGAAAGTCGCCAACTCGGCGCACGCCGCGCTGCTCGCCAGATGCAAGGCGTCGGCAAAGTCCATACCGCGTCCATACCACGCCAGTGCCGCCGCCACCGCCGGGCCATGGTCCATGACGACATCTTCCGACTCGGCCAAGCCGCCCAGCACCTTCGCCACGTCGGCAGCACCGTACCCGTAGCGGGCACGCAGCACCCATTCCAGTTCCAGCGCCACCGTGAGCGGGACGAACAGATCCTGGCCGGATGCGAGCAGCCCCCGTGCGACCTCCGTCTGCCGGCGGGTCTCCTCATCGGCCTGGGCCTCCTCCACGCACGCCCGAAGAAGGACGTTGGTATCGAGCGCGATCACAGCTTGCCCCGCTCCGCCAGGCGCCGGGCGGCCTCCAACCCGCTCATGTCCTCGACGCGGACAGGTGCCCCGCTGTGCTTGAGCACGCCGAAGAGCCGCGAGACGGGTTTCTTCGCCGACGCTTTTGCGGGCCGCAGGGTTGCCGCATTGCCGTCGGGGGAGAGCTCCACCTCGATCTGCGCCCCGGGCCTGATGCCGAGGGCGTCCCGAATTTCCTTGGGGATCACCATCTGCCCTTTGCTGGATACCGACACATTCATGACGGCCTTTCGTCTTACCGGTAAGAATCCATAGCATAACACCAATGCTTACCGGTAAGACACCCGCTTCAGGGCAGCTCCTCCACCTTGAGCAGCACCCGGCGCGTGCCGCGCAGCTCGCGGGTGGAATAGCTGAGCGTGCCGCTGCGGTCTTCGGCGCGATCCTGGTTCGCCCCGCCCAGATCCACCCATTCGCCCAAGCGGACGGAGACCGTCGTCGTCAGGCGCTGCAGGTTGGCGCCGGCGGGGTCGTGGCCGGTGGGCGTGTCGTGGCTCGGGCTGATGGTGAGCGTCACCGTGTCGCCGGCAAGCTGCGGCTCGGCGTAGAAGCCGCTGCCCAGGTCGCGGAAGACGATGCTCTCGCCGGCGACGGCGCCGGCGGGCGTGAGCAGCACCTGGTGCAAGCGGATGGGCAGGGACTGGCCGACCTGGATGAAGGCCTTGCCGCCCTCCACCACCTGCACCTGCTGGGAGGCCCGCTGCGCACCCGCGCTGCGGCTGTCCCACACCCGCGCCCGCGGCCCGTCGACCCCGCGCCCGGCGCCGCCCGCCTCCGCGTCGTGGCGCACGGTGATCATGAGCCGCCGCGGCGGCCGGTCTAGGGCGGCGAGGATCTGCAGGATCTGCTGCCGGTTGGCGGCCGAGGCGCGCAGGAAGAGCTGGTTGTTCATGCCCGAGAGCACCCCGCCCGGCTCGACGAAGGGCTGCAGTTGCGGCAGCACCTGCTCGGCGCTGCGGTGCTGCAGGCGGATGATCTCCAACTGCTGCTGCGCCGGGGCGAGGCCGGCCGCCGCCAGGAGCAGGAGCGCGACGAGGATTCGTTTCATGCGAGACCTCCTTGCCGGCGATGAGGAAAGCCGCCGGGGACCTGCAAGCTCAGACGAGCTGGATCTTGAGCCGCTTGCCTACGGCTGCCGCATACTTGCGCAAAGTTGCAAGGGACGGTGAATGCTTGCCCGAGAGCAAGGACGCCTCCAGCCGAGCCACCGCGGGGGCCTGCGTCCCCATGCGTTCCGCGACCTCCGCCTGAGTCAGCCCCGCCTCGCCCCGCGCTTTCAGCAACTCATCCAGCAAGGCGAACTCCGGCGCGAGCGCGTCATATTCCGCCTTCACGGCCGGACTCTTCAACATCTTCCTGGCGAGCTTCTCATGGGTGAGCATGTTTCACCTCCTGCATCCGTTTTCGGGCAATCGCGAGCTCCCTGGGAGGCGTCTTGTCCGTCT
>CAYZLI010000256.1:0-3134 GCA_964479195.1 uncultured Rhodocyclaceae bacterium | reverse complement strand
CCTGCTGGACAACGCCATCAAGTTCAGCCCCCCGGGAGCGGCCATCGAGTTGCGCGCGCGACTGCACGAAGGGAAACCCGTGCTCGAAGTGCGGGACAGCGGGCCGGGCATCGCCTGGTCCGAGCAGTCGCGGGTTTTCGACCGCTTTTACCGCTGCGACCCCAGCCGGACGCACGCGCCCGGCTCAGGGGGCTTCGGACTGGGCTTGGCGATCGCCCGGTCGCTCACCGAAACGCAGGGGGGACGGATCGAGCTCGACAGCACGCCGGGATGCGGCGCGACCTTCCGCATCGTGCTTCCGGCGGCGGGATGAACCGCGGAAACGAGGTCATCCGCCCCGAGGCAATCCCTGATCCGGTGCAAGGGCGCATGGCTAGTGCGGTATGCTGTTGCGCAAAATCGACAGCATCCCAAGGATGTGCCCATGCGTATTCACATGACACCGCCGCGCATCTTCGCGGTGGTCAGCCTGCTGTTGATCGTCGCCACGCTGGTGGCGACCAGCTTCACCCAGTCCCGTTTCTTCCGCGAGGCGGTGATCAACCGCGAGGCGGTGATCGTCCGCGAAATGGTGCATTCCATAGCCGTCAGGGAGCTGACGTCGGTGGACCTGGAGGCCTACGCGGAGCCGTCGTCCCAGGTGCACTTCGAGCGCAGCCTCAGTGCCCTGACGAACCTGTCCGGCGTGATCCGCGTCAAGGTATTCGACCGCGGCGGGAGGATCGTCTGGTCCGACGAGCCGCGGCTGATCGGCAAGCACCTCACGGCTCATGAAGAGGACCTGGAAGCGGCCATGAAAGGCCAGACGCGGGCCGTGCTCAACCCTGCCGAGCGCGCTTCCCACGCGGACGAGGCCCTGCCGGCCGAGGAATTGATCGAGTTCTACATCCCCTTCTCCCTGGCCAAGCCGGGAACGTCGGGGGGGACGGTGAACGGCGCGATCTCCGTATATCGCTCCGCCCGGGAACTGAACGACACGATCCGGCGCGGCCTGCTGCTGCTCTGGCTGGTGAAGGGCTTCGGGGGCCTCGTCCTCTTCCTGGCCCTCTACGGCCTGTTCAACTCCGTCTACCGGCGCCAGCGGGCGGCGGAGAGCCGCTTCGCCAAGCTCTCCACCGAGCACGAGCGCATCGTGCAGATGGAGAAGCTCTCGGCCATGGGCCGCATGGTGGTGGAGATCGCCCACCAGTTCAACAATCCCCTCCTGGGGGTGATCAACCTGGCCCAGGTGGCCGAGCGCAAGGCGAACGATCCGCAGCGGGTGAAGGAATTGCTCGCCGAGATCCGCAAGGCCGGCGAGCATTGCTCAGGCTTCGTCCAGCGCATGCTGCGCTTCGCCCAGCTCGCGCAATTCGAGCCGCAGCCGACGGAAATGCGCGCCCTGGTGCGGGAGACCATCGTCTTCCTCGCCCAGAGCATGGGCCGGCCGGCCGACGTCGCCTTCGCGGCGCCGGACGACGAGGTGGTGCTCGATGTGGATCCGGTACTGCTGCGCCACGCCCTGTTCAATCTCCTCCATAATGCGGTGCAGGCCGATCCGCAGGGATCGGCGCGCGTGGAGCTTGTGCCGGAAGAGCGCCAGGGCGTCGCGGGCTGGCGGCTCGCGGTCTGCGACCGGGGTCCGGGTCTCGCGCCCGAGGTGGCGGCAAACCTGTTTACCCCCTTCTTCACGACCCGGCCCGGCGGTACCGGCCTCGGCCTGTCGGTGGCCCAGCACATCGTGCTCCAGCACGGCGGCAGCATCCGCGCCGAGAACAACCCCGGCGGCGGCGCGCGCTTTATCGTCTGGCTGCCGGAACAAAAAGGAGAGGCATGAAGACGCACATCCTGCTGGTGGACGACGATCCGTTCGCGCGGCGGCTGTTCGAGGACCTGCTGGGCGATCGGCCGGTCGAGCTGCGCATCGCGGTCAACGTCGCCCAGGCTCGCCAGGCTTTCCGCCAGGCGGACTTCAACCTCGTCATCCTCGACCGGCGCCTGCCTGACGGCAACGGCCTGGATCTCTTCGCCGAGATGCGGCGCGAGCGACCGCACCAGGTGGCGGTGCTCATCACGGGCTATGCGGAAGTGCGCGACGCCGTGCGGGCGGTGCGCGAAGGCCTGTTCGACTACCTCACCAAGCCCTTCGAGAACCTGGAGGAGCTGGACGCGGTGATCGGCAAGGCCCTGGAACTGGACCGGGCCTACCGGGAGATCGCCAAGCTGCGGGAAAGCCTGGAAGCGCGCAAGGACGGCCCAGTCATCATCGGCCGCTCCGCCGCCCTGGAAGGCCTGCTCATGCAGGCGCGGCAGGTGGCGCCCCTGGACACCACGGTGCTGCTGGAAGGCGAGAGCGGCACCGGCAAGGAACTGTTCGCCCAACTGATCCACTCGCTCTCCGGCCGCGCCAAGGGGCAGTTGCTGGAGATCAACTGCGGCGCCCTCTCCGAACACTTGCTGGAGAGCACCCTGTTCGGCTACGAGAAAGGCGCCTTTACCGGCGCGGCGAAGGCGACGGCGGGCTATTTCGAGGAGGCGGACGGCGGCACCCTGTTTCTCGACGAGATCGCCGACATGAGCGCCAAGCTGCAGGCGAGCCTGCTGCGGGTGCTGCAGGAGCGGACCTTTGTCCGCCTGGGCAGCACGACGCTGCGGCACAGCGACTTCCGCCTGATCTGCGCCACCAACCGGCCCCTGGAGGCGGAGGTGAAGGCGAACCGCTTCCGCGCCGACCTCTACTACCGCATCAACGTGGTGGCCCTGCACGTGCCGCCCCTGCGCGAGCGGCCGGAGGACATCATGCCCCTGGCGCTGCATTTCCTCGACCACTACAACGGCAAGTTCGACAAGGAGGTGGGGCCGTTTACGCCCGAGGCCTTTGCGGCGCTGGAAGCCGCCGAGTGGGCGGGCAACGTGCGGGAGCTGCAGCACGCGGTCGAGCGCCTGGTGGCCATGAAGGCCGCCGGGCCCATCGCCGCGGCGGATCTCGGCCCGCTGCGGGCGGCGACCGGGCCCGGCGAAGCAGGTGGTTCCCAGGCCTTGTCTTTCCGTGAGGCGCGCGACCGGTTCGAGCGCGAGTACTTCACCGGCTTGCTGCGCATTGCCGGCGGCAACGTCTCGGAGGCGGCCCGCCTGTCCGGCCTCGCCCGGCAGAA
>CAYZLI010000255.1:0-3164 GCA_964479195.1 uncultured Rhodocyclaceae bacterium | reverse complement strand
TGGGGTCGAAGAGCGTGGAAACCTCGCCCGAAGTCCTGCCGTTCAACCCCATCCCCCTCCCGGCCTCCCCCTTGAAGGGGGAGGAGAAGATGCGCCGGTCAGACGAGAGGAGCACCACCCTGCGCCGCAGCCTGGCGCTCTCGCACGGCCTCGACCAGCCGCGCTCCTTCCGCATCCGCGCCGCCCTGCCATTGCTCGAAGTGCAGCAGTTCCTCCAGGGGCCGGCGCGGCAGCCAGCCGGCGCTTTCCAGTTCGGGCTTGGCGTAGAAATGGCTCACGTAGCCGATGCATAGATAAGCGACCGGCACGATGGGGTGCGGGATGCCGAGGGCTTCGCGCAGCGAGTCCTGGTGGAAGATGCTGACCCAGCCCACGCCAAGGCCTTCCGCGCGGGCGGCGAGCCAGAGGTTCTGCACGGCACAGACGGAGCTGTAGAGGTCCATGGTCTTGATGTGGGTGCGCCCCACCACCACGGGGCCGTTGCGCTCGCGGTCGCAGGTGATGCACAGGTTGATGGGCGCTTCGAGGATGCCTTCCAGCTTGAGGCCGCGGTAGGTCTCGCGCTTGTCGCCTTCGAACATCAGCGCGGCTTCGGCGTGGGCCTTGCGGAAGACCTCGTGCACGCGGCCCTTGACCTCGGGCGAGCGCACGAGGAGGAAGTCCCAGGGCTGCATGAAGCCGACGGAGGGCGCGTAGTGGGCGGCGGTGAGCAGGCGCGCCAGCACCTCGTCGGGCACCGGGTCGGGCTTGAACTGGCCGCGCACGTCGCGCCGGGTGAGGATGGCGCGGTAGACGGCGGCGCGCTCCTCTTCGGCGAAGGAAGGGTGGGTCTGGATGTCCTGCATCGGGTTGCTCATGGGATTTCCCTTGTCGTTGGCTGCGTTGCGGCTGCTTCCTCCGCGGCCAGAAACAGGCGCGCGGCGGCCTCCGGGTTGGACGGAAAGTAGAAGTGCACGTAGGAGGCGGTGAGCCGGGCGCGGCGGTACACCGCTTCGCCCGCGCGCCCGTCCGGCGTGGCTGCGCGCGCCAGCGGCGTTAGCCGCGTGTCGCTCTTCGAGTAATGGAAGGTGTGGCCGCGCAGCGTGCCTTCGGGCAGCGCGACTTCCTGCAGGCCGAGGGCGGCGAGGCGCTGCTGCATGGCCACCGCGCCCGGCAGCAGGCCGGCCAGCGCGTGCGCCCTGCCCTCGACGTCGGTGAGCGTATCGAACAGCGCCATCATGCCGCCGCATTCGGCGAGCAGCGGCTTGCCGGCGTCCACGTGCGCGGCGAGCGATTGCCACAGGCCGCGGTTGGCCGACAGCCGCGCGCCGTGCAGCTCGGGATAGCCGCCGGGCAGCCAGGCGGCATCGCAGGCCGGCAGGGCGTCGGCGAGCGGCGAGAAGAAGACGAGCCGCGCGCCGCGCGCGGCGAGGCAATCCAGGTTGGCCGGATAGAGGAAGCAGAAGGCCGCATCGCGCGCGACGGCGATGGTCTTGCCGGCGAGCAGCGGCGCAAAAGTGCCGCCTTCGGCGTCCAACGAGTCAGGCTTCGCCAGATTGGACGATGCCGACTCACGTCGGCCCGTTGTCAGTCCCGGTGAGACGGCGAATTCCACCGGCGGCGGCAGTGCGGCCGCCGGTGTGGCGGCGAGCAGGTCGGCCATGCGGTCGATGCGCTGCGCCAGCCCTTCGATCTCGGCGGCGGGCAACAGGCCGAGATGGCGCTCGGGCAGGGCGGCCTCCGCGTCCCGCGGCAGGTGGCCGTACCAGGCGATGTCGGGCGGCAGGCTCTTCTCGAGCAGTTCGGCGTGGTAGGCGCTGCCGACGCGGTTGGCGAAGGCGGCATCGAGCCGCGTGCCGGGGCGGTAGCGCTTGAGGCCGTAGGCGATGGCGCCGAAGCTGGTAGCCATGGCCGAGCCGTCGATGACGGCGAGGATGGGGAGATTCAGCCGCGCGGCGATGTCGGCGCTCGAAGGCGCGCCGTCATAGAGGCCCATGACGCCTTCGACGAGGATGAGATCGGCCTCGCGCGCCGCCTGCGCCAGCCGCCAGGCCGCGTCGGCTTCGCCGCACATCCACAGGTCGAGGTTGTGGCAGGGCGCGCCGCTGGCGATGGCGTGGATCTGCGGATCGAGAAAGTCCGACCCGCACTTGAAGACGCGCACCCTGCGCCCCTGCCGCGCATGCAGGCGGGCCAGCGCCGCGACGACGGTGGTCTTGCCCTGGCCGGAGGCGGGGGCGGCGACGAAGAGGGCGGGACAATTCACTTGAAAACCTCTAACCACAGAGACACAGAGGCACAGAGAACTTCATTCTGTTCGGCCCTTCTCTGTGTCTCCGTGTCTCTGTGGTTCATGGTTTGGTTCGATCAATATCAGCTTGCCGGATTTCGGGTCGCGGAAGACTTCGCCGACGCGGTCGTAGCCGGCGCCGGTCTGGGTCACGCCCTCGGCCGGGCGTTCGATCTGGCGGCCCTTTTCCACCGGGGTCGGCGTCTTCAGCACGGCCTGGCTGCCCGTGGCGAGGGCGGCGAGCAGGCCGCAGGCGAAGACCAGCATGACGTCCACGAGGTTCACCAGGCTGGCGCGCGGGTCCTCGTCGCGGTCGTCGAAGCGCGCGTCGAGGCGCGAGTAAAGGCGCAGGCGGCGGCGCGGCGGGTGAGAGGGAGACTCCATCTTCATTCCATGGCCTCCAGCAATTCCTCGTACCAGCGGCGGCGCAGCTTGCCCACCACCAGCCCGACGATGCCGGCGACGAGGCCCAGCACCGTCGCGTCGAAGGCGACGGTGACGGCGGCGGCCAGCCTGGAGGGATCGCCCTGGCCCAGCGCGGCGAGGCCCGGGCCGAGGGGAATGATGGTGGCCATGAGGCCGAGCATGGGCGGGATGCGCGCGAGCAGGTCGGCGCGCTCCAGGCGGCGGCGGGCCACGGCCTGCACGCGCAGCACGTCGCCCGCAGCCTTCAGGCGCTGCAGGCCGCTGCCGCGCTCGCCGACGGCGAGGCCCGCCTCGACGGCGGCCGCGGCGCAGGCGAAGACGAGGACGAGGAGCGCCGGGGCGAGCAGCCAAGTGACGGCGTCGTGCAGCCAGGCGAGGGAGATGAGTTCGATCATGACGTTCTCCGAAGAAACGGTTGCGGGGCGCCGCGCCGGCCCCACAGCAGGCCGGTGAGGAAGAGGAGGAGGAT
>CAYZLI010000254.1:1837-3175 GCA_964479195.1 uncultured Rhodocyclaceae bacterium | reverse complement strand
CGCTCACCACGCCGGGGCGGCTCTCGTTGGAGCAGTCGTACTTGCGGTTGCAGTAGTGGCACTGGATGTTGCAGGCCGGCGCCACGGCCACATGCATGCGGGCGAAGTGGTGGTGCGCCTCCTCGCTGTAGCAGGGATGGTCCTTGACCCGCGCCCAGATGTGCTCGGGCAGGTCGCCCTGCCCGGCGGCCGAGCCGCAGCCCGACTTGCCGCCGCCGCCCTTGGTGCCGCAACCGCCACCGTTACTCTGGGGCGCGCCCTGGGGGACGATCTGGAACACGCGCCGCAGGGCGGGGCTGCTCGATGCTGCTGTGTTTTCTTCCGACATGATGGGTGCTCGCACTGGGGTTTGCCGATGCTTCTGCAATGGCCGTGCCAGCGGCGCGGGTGCGGCGAATATCCTTGGAGAATGACCGGGTTATCGGAGGGCGGCGGCGTTCGACACGGCTGTCGCGGTCGCGACAACGCTGCGATGTGTTGTCGCGTTTGTGACAGGCGGAAGAGCTCGTTCGCAGTGAGCTTGTCGAACCACGAACGGCTAAAAGATGTCCGTTCGTGCTGAGCCTGTCGAAGCACGAATTGGCTTTTCGCCCTTCGACAGGCTCAGGGCGAACGGCCGCTCGGTCAAGCCCTTGGCACGCTTCTCGCAACAGCCCCCGCGAACCCTCTTTCACAAGCGAGACCACCATGACTGCCAGCACCCTCTTCGCAACGCTCAAGGGCAAGCTTCTCTCCCCCACCTTCAACGGTCCCACGGGCAAGCCGGACCGCCATGGCTTCCGCGGCGAACTGGGCCTGGAATTTCCCGACAGCATCGCCGGCGAGGCGCGCCCGCCCCTCACCCGGGCCGACCAGGTGATCCTGGCGGAGGAGGGCGGCAAGCTGGTCTTCTGCGCCGCCCACGTGGATTCGCTGGCCCACCTGGAGCCGATGGTGAAGACCCTGGGCGAGGGCCTGACGCCGGCCGGGAAGTATTTCCTCTTCGCCGGCAACGTGGACCTCTCGAAGAAGTACGCCATCGAGGCGGGCGGCGCCACCTGGTACGTGCTGCCCCTGGACGAGGCCACGGTGTGGAACGAGACCCTGGACCTGCTCTACCTGGAGCGCAGCGACCTGAAGCGCCTGTCCTCCGAGGGCAAGATCGATGCGCTGGTGGAGGCGGCGGCGGGTTTCAAGGGCAAGTTCCCCGCCACGCCCTATGCCCAGGCGGTGGCGGAAATGGGGCCGGTGAAGGTGGCGGAGTATCGGCCGGTATGACTTGACGCAGCACCCGTTCATGGTTCGACAAGCTCACCACGAACGGCTGTTCCGTTCGCCCTGAGCCGTTCATGGTTCGAC
>CAYZLI010000254.1:0-1737 GCA_964479195.1 uncultured Rhodocyclaceae bacterium | reverse complement strand
TCCGTTCGCCCTGAGCCGTTCATGGTTCGACAAGCTCACCACGAACGGCTGTTCCGTTCGCCCTGAGCCTGTCGAAGGGTGAACGCTACGGTGACACTCTAAAACCGCTTCACCTCGATATTGAACTTCTTCAGCGCGTAGCCCATCTGGCGCGGCGTGAGGTTGAGCATGCGGGCGGCCTTGGCCTGCACCCAGCCGCAGCGCTCCATGGCGTCCACCAGGCGGTCGCGTTCCGTGAGCGGGAACTCCGCTTCCTCCGCTTCCGCCTCCGCTGCAGGCAGTTCCGTTCGCCCTGAGCCCGTCGAAGGGGGAACTCTCACCGCCATCACCGGAAACGACGAGCGCGCAGTCGTCTCCAGCAGCACGGAGGAGAAGCACTGGCCCTTCTGGCAGCGCATGTCCAGCTCGCGGATGGCATCAGTGCGGCACATGGTGGCGGCGCGCTCGACGCAGTTCTCCAGCTCGCGCACGTTGCCCGGCCAGTTGCAGCGCATCAGCACCTGCAGCGCCTCGGGGGCGAGGTCGAGGGTCCGCCCGTTCTCCCGGTTGAAGCGTTCGAGGAAGAAATCCACCAGCAGGGGGATGTCGTCCTTGCGCTCGCGCAGGGCCGGCAGCAGGATCGCCACCACGTTGATGCGGAAGTAGAGGTCGGCGCGGAACTCGCCCTTCTGCACCATCTCCTCCAGGTTGCGGTTGGTGGCGCACACCAGGCGGAAGTCGGCGCGCTGGGTCTTGTTGCCGCCCACGCGCTCGAACTCGTGCTCCTGCAGCACCCGCAGCAGCTTGGCCTGGAAGGACAGCGAGATGTCGCCGATCTCGTCCAGGAACAGCGTGCCCTTGTCGGCCAGCTCGAAGCGCCCCCGCCGCTCCGCCGTGGCGCCCGTGAAGGCCCCCTTCTCGTGGCCGAAGAGCTCGGATTCCAGCAGCGTCTCCGGCAGCGAGGCGCAATTGACCTTGACGAAGGGCCCCTTGGCGCGCGGGCTGAGGTAATGGATGGCATGGGCGATGGCCTCCTTGCCCGTGCCGGACTCCCCGCGCAGCAGCACCGTCGCGGCGCTGGGGGCCGCCTGGTGCACCTCCGCGAACACCTCCTTGATGCGCCGCGATTTGCCGACGATGTTCTCGATGTCGTAGTCGCCCTGGAGCTGTTTCTGCAGGCGCTGCTTCTCCTCGATCAGTACCGTGCGCTCGGCGGCCACGCTCTGATGCAGCTGCCAGGTCTGGCCGATGAGGTTGGCCACCAGGGAGAGGATGCGCACGTCGCGCTCGAAGCTGATGGGCCGCTCGCCGCCGGGGCGCCGGTCCACGCTCAGCACGCCCACGCACTCGCGCCCCACCCGGATGGGCACGCCGACGAAGGCCACGCCGGCGCAACTGCAGTTCGCCTTGGCGGTGCAGCGCTTGCTGAACAGCGGGTCCTGGCTGATGTCCGGCACCACCACGGGCATGCCGCTCTTGAGGATCTTGCCCCAGACGCTTTCCGCCGCGTCCAGTTCCAGGGGCTGCTCCGGTTCGCGAGCCGTGCCCGAGGCACCAACCACGTGCAGCCGGCCCCCGTCCTGCACCATGCTGACCACGCCGTGGTGCATGTGCAGGTGGCTCAGCAGGACGTTCAGGACGTCCTGGACGGTCTTGTGAAAGTCGAGGGAGGAACTGAGTATCTTGCTGATCTCATAGATCGTTACCAGTTCCAGATCGGCGGGTTGTTTGGCCAGGGCGCTGCGCACTTTGCTCTCC
>CAYZLI010000253.1:0-3197 GCA_964479195.1 uncultured Rhodocyclaceae bacterium | reverse complement strand
TGCCGAGGCGCCATCCGCGCTTGAACTCCCCCATCGCGGGTCTACACTGAATTGCGCGGGTAATCCGCGATGCGGTTTCGGGAACTCCGTGCCCCGTTCGTGGGCAACGGGTCAGTCTGTCTGCGACGGGAGCGGTTCTTCCCGGGATTTCCCCAATTAGAGACGATGGAGGTTTGCCATGGCTTTACGCATAGGCGACGAGGCACCCGACTTTATGGCCGAAACGACGGAGGGGACGATCAAGTTCCACGATTGGATCGGGGACGGATGGGCGATCCTGTTTTCCCATCCGAAGGACTTCACCCCGGTTTGCACCACCGAACTCGGCTATATGGCCGGCCTGATGCCGGAGTTCAAGAAACGCAACACGAAGGTCCTTGGGTTGAGTGTGGATACGGTGGGCGACCACAAGAAATGGGCCAAGGACATCGAGGAGACCCAGGGCCACAAGCTCAACTATCCCTTGATCGGCGATCCGGACCTGAAGATCGCCAAGCTCTACGACATGCTGCACCCCAACGCCAGCGGCGATGTGAAGGGCCGCACCGCCCAGGACAACGCGACGGTGCGCTCGGTCTTCGTGGTCGGACCGGACAAGAAGATCAAGATGATGCTCACCTACCCGATGAGCTCCGGCCGGAACTTCGACGAAGTGCTGCGCGTGCTCGACTCGATTCAGCTCACCGCGAAGCACAAGGTGGCCACGCCGGTGAACTGGAAGCAGGGCGAGGACGTGATCATCCTCGCCTCGGTGCCCGACGAAGAGGCCCGGGCGAAGTTTCCGGAAGGGTGGAAAGCGCCGAAACCCTACCTGCGGATCGTGCGCCAACCGAAGTAGGCGGGAGGGCACGGTGGCAAGAACGCTCGCGGCGGCGGCGCTCGTGCTGCTCAACCTGTCCGTTGCGGACTCTTCGCACGCCGAGTGGGAGGGCTACGAGCGGCTGTCCCGCCAGGGCGTTGTTGCCGCCGTGGAAGGATCCCCCGGGGGGGCGCCGCCGGACTTGTATGCGAAAAACCTCTCCGGGCTGGATCTTTCGGGAATCGACTTTCGCGGCGCGAACCTGTCGGCTGCCGTGCTCAACGGCGCCAGGCTCGTTCGCGCCAACCTTGCCCGCTGCAACCTGACCGTCAGCTTCCTGGAAGGCGCCGACCTGTCGGGGGCGGACTTGCGCGGCGCCGTCCTGTTCTCCGTGCAACTGGCGGGCAGCAACCTCAGCGGCAGCAATCTTTCCGGCGCGCGCCTGATCGGCGACCTGCGCAATGCCAATCTCGCCCAGGCGAACCTCACCCGGATGGATGCGGCGGCGGACATGAAAAACCAGTCCATGGGGCTGATGCGCACCAACATCGTCTCCGCGACCGGCAAGGGAGCCGATTTTTCCGGTTCCGATTTCTCCCGCGCCGACTTCAGTTTCTCGGACCTCTCCGGCGCGAAATTCGTCGGCGCCAAACTCTTCGGCGCCGACTTCAGTGGGACCCGCCTGGTGGGCGCCGACCTGACCGGCGCCGACTTGCGGGAAGCGAAGCTCATCGACACGGATTTTTCCGGCGCCGACCTGTCCGGCGCCGACCTGTCGGGTTCCGTGTTTCGCGGCGTTCAGGGGCTCCGGACCGCAGTCATCAAAGGTACCCGGGGCCTGCCGTAAGGCCTGTCGTCTCCGTTGTTCGATGAAAGGCTGCCGGCGCGCGACCAGCGGTCGCCGGCCCCGGCCCCGGCGTGTCGTATGCTGCCCTCGCAAGCTCAAGAAAAGCTTCCAACACGCGTCTGCCGACCCCACGGAAACACCCGGCGGTGGCTTGGGACTTGCTTGGACCAACCACACCAGCTCGGGGAGATATCCGTGGAGGAGTTGTACGCAGTGCTGTTGTCTTGGGCGGTCACGCTCTCGGGGCATCCGATGCCCGCCGAAATCCCCAATGTGGTGCAGGTGAGCCACGGCTATCTTGTGGATTCGGCCTGCGCCGGCCGGGAGTGCAAGGTCATGGGCTGGTTCCCGCCCGGTCGCACCATCTATCTCGACGAAAGGCTCAACCCGCGCGACAATCTCTTTGCGAGTTCGATAGTGGTGCACGAGATGGTGCACTACCTGCAGCAGGAGAGCCGCAACGGCAAGCCTTACGAATGCAGCGAAGCGCTGCGACTGGAACGGGAGGCGTACCAGGCGCAGCGGGAGTATCTGCTGCGCTACGGCGTTTATCAGCCGGTCGGCGTCAGCATGCACCGGGTCGGCTGCGAGCAGGCGGCCGAGCACTAGCACGCGGACGGCCCCGGGACCCTGGGCGATGCGTCGCTTCGCCCTGGTCCTGGTCGGTCTGGTCCTGACGCTGCCGGCACTCGGCGCCGAGCGCTTCGACCGTGGCTTGCTCTGGCGGGTCGAGGCGCCGGGAACCGCCCCCAGCTACCTGTTCGGCACGCTGCACCACGACGACGAGCGGGTCCTCGCCCTATCCCCGAAGGTCCGTCGCGCCTTTGCCGGAGCCCGCACCTACGCCCTGGAGATGCTCGAGGACGAGCCGGCCGTGCGCCGCTTTCGTGCCGCCATGGTGACGCGCGCACCCGAACTGCCGGAACTCCTCGGCGCCGATGCATTCCAGAGGCTCGATGCCATTCTCGCGGAGCGCGGCGTTCCCCGCGAGGCACGCCCGCGCCTCAAGCCGTGGGCGGCGCTGCTGGTGCTGTTGCGCCCGGCCGACGGGCCCATGATCATTCTCGACAAGCTGCTCGCCCTGGAGGCGGAGAAGCAGGGCAAGCGCCTGGTGCCGCTGGAGACGGTGGAAGAGCAGATCGACGCCGTGGACGGCCTGCCCGCCGACAGCCAGTTGGCGCTGTTGCGCGCTGTCGAGGCGGATTACGATCGCATCCGGGGCGCGTTCCGCCCGATGGTATCGGCCTACCTGGAGGGCGACCTGGCCGCGCTCTGGCGCATCAACGCCCAGGCCATGGGGGACGATCCCGGGCTGGCGGTCCACAACGGCCGCTTTCTCGAGCGCCTGCTGTTCGAACGCAACCGGCGCTTCGCCGATCGCCTGGCGCCCCTGCTGCGGCAGGGGCGGGTGTTCGCCGCCTTCGGTGCGATGCATCTTTACGGCGAGCGCGGCGTGCTCGCCCTGCTCGCGCAGCACGGGTTTCGCGTCCGCCGGGCGGATTGAAGCGGGATTCAGCAGAATGCATCCGGCGCAATGCGCTTCGCCCTTCG
>CAYZLI010000252.1:0-3221 GCA_964479195.1 uncultured Rhodocyclaceae bacterium | reverse complement strand
CGACAGAACACCACTTGAGGCCCAACCTCTCGCATATGGACTCCTCCCCCAACGCAAGGCACTGCCCGATAGGGAAGGCTGGGCACCCGGCCGGCCCCGGTGCCCCATTCGGCCTCAGTGTTCCTTGCCGTCGGCGCGCGGCTGCACCAGGAAGGGGATGTAGCGCCAGGCGAGGATCGAGAAGCCGGCGAACCAGCAGGCCGCCGAGAGGTAAATCCAGGCCATGTAGGCGGCGGGCTGGAGCTGCGGGGCGACCACCCGCAGGAGGAGGCCCAGGATCATGATGTGCAGCACGAGCTTGTCGGCGGGCTCGAAGACCACCTTGCGGCCCGTGTGTCCCTTGCCGATGCGAATGATCATGGCCGGGATGATCAGGCCCATCACGCCGAAGGTGAAGACGTGCACCGAAGCCGCACCGGTCCAGGCCGGCTGCGCGAGCCGGTCGAGGGCGTCGACCAGCAACTGGGCGACGATGCCCAGGTAGCCCAGGTACATGATGCCGACGTCGAGCCGCCGCAGGGCCAATTGCGGCTTCCAGCCGGCGAAGCGCACACCCAGGAGCAGGGCGAGGAGCAGATCGAGCCCGGCCGCCAGCGGCGCCGGCAGGAGGGAGGCTGGAACCAGGGCCAGGGCGAGCAGCTTGATGCCCGTGTCGAGCGTGGCGTGGCGCAGGATGGAAGCCTGGAACACGCCCTTCATGAACTGGGTGAGGGTGCGCTCCAGCATCACCAGGAAGGCCAGGCGGAACAGCCCCATCGCCATCACCCAGCCGGCCTGGAAGTGTTCGCCGCTCAACAGGAGGTTCTTGGCGAGCAGAAAGGCGGGCAGGGCGAGCAGGAAGTAATAATTGTCCCGGTAGCTGTCGGTGCGGCGGTGGCGGATCAGCGTCCACAGCAGCATGGCGACGATCGCGGCGAGGAACAGGTTGTTCGACAGGCGGAAGAGTAGCGGCGGCCAGGCGCCTTCGAACCACATGCCGATCCGCTCGAACAGCCAGGCGCTCGCCAGGAAGATCAGGGCCGGGCCGTGATAGCCGCGCACCTGCACCCAGTTCTTGGTGGCCGTGAGCAGGAAGCCGCCCAGCATCGCCCAGCCGAAGCCGAAGAACATCTCGTGGGCGTGCCACCGGGTCGGCGAGAACGCGGCCGACGGGGCGGGCAGGGCGCCGGTCAACAGCAAGGCCCAGAGGACCGGCAGGCTCAGCCCGGACAGGCAGGCCAGGGCGAAAAACGGACGGAATCCGGCCAGCCAGAGGGGGTGGGCCGCCAGCTTCCTCAGAGCAGCACCCGCTCGATGCCGCCGGCGTTGGCCTTCGCCACGTACTGCTCCATCCAGTCGGGCCCCAGCAGGTGCCTGGCCATCTCGACCACGATGTAGTCCGCCTGGGTGCCGGCGTCGTCCGTGTAGCGGTGCAGCCCCTGGAGGCAGGAGGGGCAGGAGGTGAGCACCTTCACGGTGCCGCCAAAGCCGTCGGCGCGCAATCTGCCGGCGCCCTTCACCATCTCCTCTTCCTTGCGGAAGCGCACTTGCGTCGCCACGTCGGGGCGGGCCACGGCGAGGGTGCCCGCCTCGCCGCAGCAGCGGTCGTTGAGGGCCACCGGCTGGCCCATGAGCTGGTTGACCACCTTGATGCCCTGGTGGGTCTTCATGGGCGTGTGGCAGGGCTCGTGGTACATGTAGCGCACGCCGCGCAGTTGGGTGCCCTCGCCCTCGAGCTTCACGCCCTTCTCCAGCAGGTACTCGTGGATGTCGAGCAGGCGGCAGCCGGGGAAGATCTTCTCGAACTCGTACCTCTGCAACTGGTCCATGCAGGTGCCGCAGGAGACGATCACCGTCTTGATGTCCAGATAGTTCAGGGTGTTGGCCACCCGGTGGAACAGCACCCGGTTGTCGGTGGTGATCTTCTGCCCCTGGTCGGCCTCGCCCGCGGCCGTCTGCGGATAGCCGCAGCAGAGGTAGCCGGGCGGCAGCACGCATTGCGCGCCGATCTCGTAGAGCATGGCTTGCGTCGCCAGGCCCACCTGGGAGAAGAGGCGCTCCGAGCCGCAGCCGGGGAAGTAGAACACGGCGTCGGAGTCGTCCGACAGCTTCCGCGGGTCGCGGATCACCGGCACGACGGTGGCGTCCTCGATGTCCAGGAGCGCCCGCGAGGTGCGCTTGGGCAGCCCGCCCGGCATGGGCTTGTTGATGAAGTGGATCACCTGGGCGCGCACGGTGGGGGCGCCCAGGGTGGCGGGCGGGTGCCTGGTCGTGCGCCCGGCGAGGCCCAGGGTCTTCGCGAAACCATAGGCGAGCCGCTGCGCCTTGTAGCCCCATTCGATCATCAGCTTGCGCGCCAGCTTGATGGTGGCTGGGTCCTTCACCGTGAGGAAGAACATGGCCGCGGCCTTGGCCGGCACGAGCTTCTTCTTGCCTTGTTCCCGCAGGAAGTTGCGCATGGCGATGGACACGTCGCCGTAGTCGATGTCCACCGGGCAGGGCTTCACGCAGCGGTGGCACACCGTGCAGTGGTCGGCGATGTCGTTGAACTCGTCGAAGTGCTGCAGGCTCACGCCGCGCCGCGTCTGCTCCTCGTAGAGGAAGGCCTCGATGAGGAGCCCGGTACCGAGGATCTTGTTGCGCGGCGAGTAGAGGAGGTTCGCCCGCGGCACGTGGGTCGAGCACACCGGCTTGCACTTGCCGCAGCGCAGGCAGTCCTTGACCATGTCGGCGATGCGGCCGATCTCCGACTGCTCCAGGATGAGGGATTCCACGCCGAGCAGGCTGAAGGAGGGCGTGTAGGCGTTGCGCAAGTCGGCATCGGGCAGCAGCTTGCCCTTGTTGAAGCGGCCCTCCGGGTCGATGCGCCGCTTGTACTCGACGAAGGGGGCGAGCTCCTCGGGGGCGAGGTACTCCAGCTTGGTGATGCCGATGCCGTGTTCGCCCGAGATGACCCCGCCCAGGGCGCGGGCGAGCGCCATGATGCGGGCGACCGCCGCGTTGGCCTCCTGCAGCATCTCGTAGTGGTCGGAGTTCACCGGGATGTTGGTGTGCACGTTGCCGTCGCCCGCATGCATGTGCAGGGCGACGAAGACGCGCCCGCGCAGGAGTTCCCGGTGGATGCCCGCGATGCGCTCGAGGACGGGCCCGTACATGACGCCGTCGAACACGGCCTCGAGTTGGGGCTTGAGCTCGCCCTTCCAGGACACGCGCACGGAGTAGTCCTGCAGGCGGTGGAACAG
>CAYZLI010000251.1:0-3228 GCA_964479195.1 uncultured Rhodocyclaceae bacterium | reverse complement strand
GAGAAGGAACGCTTCGAAGCGAACAAGCTCGCCAAGCGCCTGCGCCGCAATGTGGGCCAGGCCATCGCCGACTTCCACATGATCGAGGAGGGCGACAAGGTGATGGTCTGCCTGTCGGGCGGCAAGGACAGCCACGGGCTCCTCGACATCCTGCTGCAGCTGCGCGAGATCGCCCCCGTGCGCTTCGACCTGGTGGCGGTGAACCTCGACCAGAAGCAGCCGGGCTTTCCCGCCGACGTGCTGCCGGAATACCTCGCCAAGCTGGGCGTGCCCTTCCGCATCGAGGAGCAGGACACCTATTCCGTGGTGAAGCGGCTGATCCCCGAGGGCAAGACCACCTGTTCCCTCTGTTCGCGCCTGCGCCGGGGCGTGCTCTACCGGGCGGCGGGCGAGCTGGGCGCGACCAAGATCGCCCTGGGCCATCACCGCGACGACATCCTGGAGACGCTCTTCCTCAACCTGTTCTACGGCGGCAAGCTGAAGGCCATGGCGCCGAAACTCGTCTCCGACGACGGCCGCCACATCGTCATCCGGCCGCTGGCCTACTGCCGGGAGCGCGACCTCGCCGCCTGGGCGGAGCTGCGCCGCTTCCCCATCATCCCCTGCGACCTGTGCGGCTCCCAGGAGCACCTGAAGCGCAAGGAGGTGAAGGCCCTGCTGCGCGAGTGGGACAAGCGCTTTCCCGGCCGCGTCGAGAAGATCTTCGCCGCCTTGGGCAACGTGGCGCCCTCGCATCTGGCCGATCCGAAGCTGTATGACTTCGCGAACCTGTGCGCCACGGGCCGGCCCGACCCGGAAGGCGACCGCGCCTTCGACCCGGAGGACTTCGCCGATCCGGCCGTCATCCCGCTGCGTAGCGGCGACGGGGTTTGCTATGATGATTGAGTGCGGGAGCAAGACGCGCCGGTCGGACGCCGGTTGAACGCCGCGTTGCGTGCCCGCAACGGAGGAGGCAAGGGCATGTGGCAGAACCAGGTGGCGAGACTCGCCGTCTCGCGGCTCCGCAGCCGCGAGTTGCCGATCCATGTGCGCTTCTGGAACGGGGAGGAGTACGCCCCCGCCGGCCCGCCCCTGCTGCGCCTCACCGTGCGCGCGCCCTCGGCCCTGCGCGCCCTGGCCCGGCCCACCCTGGGCAGCCTCGCCCGCGCCTACGTGGAGCAGCACCTGGATGTGGAAGGCGGCATCCGCGACATCCTGGCCATAGGCGAGCGGCTGTGCGACGCCGAGACGGCGGTGGACAACAAGGGCAGCCCCGCCCTGTCCTGGCTCAAGCACAGCAAGCCCGCCGACCGCAAGAGCATCGGCTACCACTACGACGTCTCCAACGACTTCTACGCCCTCTGGCTGGACGCCCGGCGCGTCTATTCCTGCGCCTATTTCCGGCACGAAGACGACACCCTGGAGCAGGCCCAGGAGCACAAGCTCGACCTCATCTGCCGCAAGCTCATGCTGCGTCCGGACGAGCGCCTGCTCGACATCGGCTGCGGCTGGGGCGGGCTGATCTTCTGGGCGGCCGAGCGCTACGGTGTCCGCTGCGTGGGCATCACCCTGTCCGAGCAGCAGCACGCCTTCGTGTCGGAGGAGATCGCGCGGCGCGGCCTGCAGGGACGGGTCGAGGTGCGTCTGCAGGACTACCGGGACGTGCCCGAGGACGTGCCCTTCGACAAGATCGCCTCCATCGGCATGTTCGAGCACGTGGGCCGCAAGAAGCTCGCCACCTACTTCGCCAAGATCCACCGCCTGCTCCAGCCCGGCGGCCTGGTCATGAACCACGGCATCACCCACGCCGGCCTGGACATCGAGGGCCTGCGCTCGGGCATCTCCGAATTCATCGAGGACTACGTCTTTCCCGGCGGCGAGCTCTCCCATGTGGCCACCGTCATGGCCGAGCTCTCGCGCCAGGGGCTGGAGTGCGTGGACGCCGAGTCCCTGCGCCCCCACTATGCCAGGACCCTGTGGCACTGGGTGGAGCGCCTGGAAGCCCATGCGGAGGAAGCGCGCCGCATCGCCGGCGAGAAGCGCTACCGCATCTGGCGCTTCTATATGGGCGGCTCCGCCCACGCCTTCTCCCGCGGCTGGATCTCCGTCTACCAGATCCTCGCCGGCCGCCCCCTGGAGGACGGCAGCCTGGGGTATCCCTTCACGCGGGATCACGTCTACCGCTGACGGCAGAGGCAGCAGGGCACGCCGGACTTCCGCCAGGCCGCCGTGGACCTGGCCGAGCGCATGCGGGCCATGTGGCAGCGGCCGCCTTCCCCCTCTGGCGAGCCAATAACAGCTCTTGACTCACAAGAGCGATAAATACAACAATTGTGCATGGACACGACAGAAGACTCGGCACAATTTGCCAAATCGATTCGCCTCCTGCGCGAATCCCTCGGCTTGAAGCAGTCCGAAGTGGCCGCCAGGGCGGGCCTTCGCCGAGAGATGGTCGTGCGCGCCGAAGCGGGCGAAAACGTGGGCCTGCACCCCATCCTGCAGATTCTCGGGGTTCTCGGCGCCCGGCTCGCGCTCGTCGGGAAAACCGGCGAGTCCGTCGGGTTCGACACGTTCTATGCCCCGATTCGCGCCGAACTCGAGAAGGAGAAGCTGACCCGTCCGGGCGCCGGGGAAGGCGCCGGCGGCCGGCTGGCCCAGGACAGGAGCAAGCTGGTGGTGAAATGGCCAAGCCTGCGAAACCTGGCCTAGCCGACCCGTCGCTGCTTTCCTTCGAAGAGGCGAAGAGCCTCATTCGGCAGGCCGCGACCAGCAACACGATTCTGGTCGGCGGACAGGCCATCGAATTCTGGGCGGCCTACTACGGCATCGAAGCCGCCCTGCCGGCCGTGACGCGGGACATCGACTTCATCGGCAGCCTGCGCGACGCCATGCTCGCGGACGAGGGACTGTCCTTTCCCCACAAGCTCCACAAGGCGTCCCTCGACGACGCCACGTCCAATACCGGAGTCATTTCCGTGAAGATTCCCGGCAAGCCCTCGCCCACCCCCATCGACTACCTGTGCGCGATCGAGGGGGTGTCCACCAGCGAGGCGCGCAAGATGGCGGTCGAAATCCGCATCGAGGGCGTGTTCCTCAAAGTGCTGCACCCGCTGCTGTGCCTGGAAAGCAAGCTGACCAATCTGTGGAAATTCCCGTCCAAGCGCAAGGCGGAAGGGCTGGAGCAGGCCCGGATGGCGGTGGCCATCGTCAGCGCCTACATTACCGAGCTGCTGGCCACCGCTGCCGCGC
>CAYZLI010000250.1:0-3243 GCA_964479195.1 uncultured Rhodocyclaceae bacterium | reverse complement strand
ATCGCCCGCGGCCCGCAGACCCGGGCCGAGGAACTGCGCATCGAGCTCTACGAGAAGGTCAATGCCCTGGGCATCGGCGCCCAGGGCCTGGGCGGGCTCACCACCGTGCTGGACGTGAAAATCCTGGACTACCCCACCCACGCGGCCAACCTGCCCGTAGCCATGATCCCCAACTGCGCCGCCACGCGGCACGCCCATTTCATGCTGGACGGCTCCGGCCCGGCCCATCTGGAGGCGCCGAGCCTGGAGGACTGGCCGAAGCTCACCTACGACGCCTCGAAAGGCAAGCGCATCGACCTGGCCCAGGTGACGCGGGAAGACGTGGCGACGTGGAAGCCGGGCGAGGTGCTGCTGCTCAACGGCAAGATCTTCACGGGCCGCGACGCCGCCCACAAGCGCATGACCGAGATGCTCAACCGGGGCGAGAAGCTGCCGGTGGATTTCACCGGCCGTTTCATCTACTACGTGGGCCCGGTGGACCCGGTGCGCGACGAGGTGATGGGCCCCGCCGGCCCCACCACCGCCACCCGCATGGACAAGTTCACCCGCCAGATGCTGGAGCAGACCGGCCTGCTGGGCATGATCGGCAAGGCGGAGCGCGGCCCCGCCGCCATCGAGGCGATCCGCGACAACAAGGCGGTGTACCTCATGGCCGTGGGCGGCGCCGCCTACCTGGTGTCGAAAGCCATCCGCGCCGCCCGGGTGGCGGCGTTCGAAGACCTGGGCATGGAAGCCATCTACGAGTTCGAGGTGAAGGACATGCCGGTCACGGTAGCCGTGGACTCGCAAGGCACCTCGGTGCACCAGACCGGCCCGCGGGAGTGGCAGGCCAAGATCGGCAAGATCCCCGTCGCTAGCGCCTGAGGAAGGTCAGCCGCCGACGGCGACCACCACCCGGCCGTGGGCCTGGCCCTGGATGAAAGCCTCGAAGACGGACGGCAGGTCCTCGAAAGGGATGCGGCGGGTCATCCCGGCCAGATGCGCGGGGCGCATGTCCGTGGCCAGGCGCTCCCAGACGCGCCGGCGCAAGGGCATGGCGGTGTAGCCGGAATCGATGCCGAGCAGGCAGGCGCCGCGCAGGATGAAAGGCGCCACCGTGGTGTTGAGGCTCATGTTCGCCGCCAGGCCGATGCTGGCGATGGTGCCGTCCTGCTGCATGGTGCTGGCCATCCAGGCCAGCACGTCCCCGCCCAGGTTGTCCACGGCGCCCGCCCACAGGGTCTTGTCCAGGGGCTTGATCTTCGTGAGGTCGAGGCTGCCGCGCAGCATCACCTCCTTGGCGCCCAGGCCCTTGAGGTAGTCGGCCTGGCTTTCCTTGCCCGTCAGGGCGACCACGTGATAGCCGAGGCGGGAGAGGATGTCGATGGCGACGCTGCCCACCCCGCCGGTGGCGCCGCTGACGATCACCTTGCCGTTTTCCGGCCGCAGGCCGTTGTCCTCCATGCGCACCACGCCCAGGGCGGCGGTGTAGCCGGCGGTGCCCAGGGCCATGGCGTCGAACAGGGAAAGGCCCTTGGGCAGCGGCACCACCCAGTCCGCCGGCACGCGGCCGTACTCGGCATAGCCGCCGTGGTGGGCCACGCCGATGTCGTAGCTGGTGGCGATGACCTCGTCCCCCTCCTTGAAGCGGGCGTCCGTGCTCTTCACCACCGTCCCCGCCATGTCGATGCCGCCCACGCAGGGAAAGCGGCGGATGATCCGGCCGGCGCCGGTGGCGGCCAGGGCGTCCTTGTAGTTCACGCTGGAATAGGCGACGCGGATGGTCACCTCGCCCGGATCGAGCCGGTCCTCGGTCAGCTCGGTGAAGCCGGCAACGATCTTGCCGTCCTTCTGGTCGATGAGATAGGCCTTGAAAGGGTTCACGGGTGTCTCCTCTGGGTTGCGCGCCGCCGCAACCGGCGGATTGTCGCATCGATTATAGGCGGTTTCAGCCAGTTCTCAGCCGCCCTCGCCCGCCGACCGGCATCGGGCCGGCGCTTCTACCTGGAAATCGCGAGCTCGTAGATTCTTTCCTGCAGCGGCTTCTTCCTGGCCTCGATCTCGCTGTATCTCGCGTAGAGCTCATCGGCCTCCTGCGCCAGCTCCCCGGCTCGGCGGACCATCTTCTTCTGGGCCTCCGCGACATCCGCGTATTTCACCACTTCCGTGCTGTATTGGAGCGCAGGAGCCTGGCTCAGGCTGAGGGCCTCGAGGTTGGCGCGGCGCAGTTCCTGGACCATCTGAAACTGCTGGTAGACCGCCTGCTGTTCCTGCCTGAGCGCCTGGAGGGCGTCCTGGAGGCGCTGCAATTCCTCGCCGTTGTCCGCGATTGCGGGCAAGCCCAGAAACAGGAACAAGACCCAGGCGAAGCGCCGCATGGTTCATCTCCGGCCTTGGTGGAGCCTCGTTCCATTATAGGAACCCGGTTGCCGCAACGGACAGCGCCGGCGTCGATTAGCGAACCTTTGAACATGGGCGTTCGGAGGCAATTGACGCTCGTACGCATCGCGAGTACAGCGTATTCAATATGGAATCGCAATCCTTCCGCACCCCAACCCTTCTTGCCCACGGCGCGTAGTCCGGCGGCGCCGCGGATCCCCTGTTGGGCAAATACCGCCGTGCCGTGCTGACGCGTCTGTACCTCGGACCGCCGGGCGCCGGCTGGCGCTTGCGCCAGCTCGCGCGCGAGACCGGTATGAGTCCCGGCACCGTGCAGCGGGAACTGCGCCTGCTCGTCGCCGCCGGGCTGGTCGTGGAGGATCGCGGCGGCGATTTCCCGCGCTACCGGCCCGACCCGGCCTCCGCCCTGCATGCGCCGTTGCGGGAGTTCCTGGGCAGCCTGAACGACGTGGCGCCGGTGCCGGCCGCGTCGGGCGGCGCCCATCGGCACGCGAAGCTGGACCGGGTGAGCCTGCTGCTGCACTTGGCGTATGCGCGCAAGATACGCGGGAATCCGGCGCTGTTCGACAAGGCGTTTCGCAACATCGAGCGCTGGCAGCGCGAGAATGCCTTTCCCCAGCCCTATCTCGAGGAGTGGCTGGGGATTCTGCGCCAGGGCATGGAGCGAACCCTGGCGTTCATGGTCTCGGACACCGAGGAAGCCCGGCGCCTGCGCCAGTCCAGCCCCTTCGCCGGGGTCCTGACGCCCAAGGAGCGATGGGAGCTGATGAAGCATGCGAAGAGAGCAGCTTGAACACCTGATCCGCGCCGCAGCGGCCATCGCCAGGCAGCAGCGCTTCGTGGTGGTGGGCAGCCAGTCCGTGC
>CAYZLI010000249.1:0-3268 GCA_964479195.1 uncultured Rhodocyclaceae bacterium | reverse complement strand
TGTTACGTCCGTCGTAAATTAATCCGCATCGGCGGCCAGCGTCCCAGGAACTTCCAGTGCCACTTCAGAAACGCCGCCAAAGTAAGGGCGGGACATCGCACAAATAGGATAGGCCAGTACACCTCTGTTATCGTGGGAAGTTATCGAGACGACCCTGTAACAAATGAGACCAGCCTATGCATCGGATTGTACCCACCGTCACCACCCTTCCACAACACTTTCATGCAATCGAACAAACACCCGACGTCTACCGTCCGCCGCGTTGCCCGCATTGCGGGCTGGGCGTGCTGTGGCGGCACGGTTGTTATTCCCGCAAAGCCGATCGGCACCGGCAAGGCGGCCCGTCACGCAACCCGGTCCCGATTCGCCGCTACTGCTGCGCCGGCTGCCGCCGCACCTGCTCCCGGCTGCCGCTGTGCATCGCGCCACGCCGCTGGCATGACTGGTCAGTTCAGCACCAGGCTTTGCACCGCCTGATTTGCGGATGGTCGCTGCACCGCACTTGTGACCACACTTGCCTTGCCCGACGCACCGTGCGGCGCTGGCGCGACTGGCTAGTCCGGCGTAGCGAGAAATTCGCCTTTCATTTACGCAGCCGCTTTGCGCATTTGGGGCGCGCCGTCGACCGCTGTTCTTTCTGGAAGAACGTGCTCGACGACATGCCGCTGGGCCGGGCGATGGCCTGGCTCGACCTCGATCTTTGCGTCCCATGATGGCCTGCGTTTGCATCAGCGGCAGACGGTCGGGCCCCGCCCGGGCGGGGCCTCCACACACTTTGCCCCCTGCCGCCAATACCGGATTTCCGCTTTCATATCCGCTCTTTCCAACCACAAGGAGCATGCATGAAAGAGATCGATCCGAAAGCCCTGTTTCGCCTGTCCGTCCTCGGACCGCTGGTCGCCCGGGAACGGCTGGCGCGCGGCGAATTGCAGCAAATCGTCCGGGACTTGGCCCAGCGCGAATACACCATTCCCGATTCCCGCCGCCGCCACCTCGGCGAGAAGACGATACTGTCCTGGTTTTATTTGTGGCGTAAATCCGGCATTGAAGGCCTCGCGCCAAAGGTTCGCGCCGATCGCGGCCAGTCCAAACTCCCGCCGTCGGCCCAGGAAGCCATACTCGCCGCCAAGCGCGAGAACCCGCGCCGCTCGATCCGCCAAATCCGGCGTCTGCTCGAAGCCTCAGGCGCCGTCGCCGGCGACAGCCTGTCGCGCTCGGCGATTCATCGCCTTTTACAGCGGCATGGCCTATCGCGCATGACCGGATCAAGCAGCCAGGCGGAAGAGAAGCGCAGCTTCGTCGCGGCATCGGCCGGCGCCATCTGGTATGGCGATGTCATGCACGGCCCGCGTGTGCCGATTGCCGGCCAATTGCGCAAGACTTACCTGGTCTCGCTGTTCGACGACGCCTCGCGCCTGGTAGCTCACAGCGCCTTCTGCCTCGGCGAAACCGCGCAGGACATCGAAGGGGTATTGAAACAGGCGCTGCTCAAGCGCGGCATCCCGCATCGCCTGGTCGTCGATAACGGCGCCGCTTACCGTGCCGGCACCCTGCAGGGAATTTGCGCGCGCCTGGGCATCCACCTGATCCATTGCCGCCCGTACCGGCCCGAAGGCAAAGGCAAGCTCGAGCGCTGGCACCGCACCTGCCGCGATCAATTCCTGTGCGAACTCGACGAGCGCCACATCGGCCATCTCGACGACCTCAATGCCCGCCTGTGGGCTTGGCTGGAGCAGGTCTACAACCGGACGCCGCATGAAGGACTCGGCGGCGCCACGCCGCTGGCGCGTTACCAGCAAGACTTGCCGAAGATTCGCAGCCTGGGCCTACGGGCCGCCAACCTCGATGCATTGTTTCATCATCGGGTGGGGCGCCATGTGAAGAAGGATGGCACGGTGTCCTACCTGGGGCGCCGCTTTGAAGTGCCCTGCGAGTTGGCGGGCAAGACCGTGAAGCTGGTGGTCGATCCGCATGCCGGCCGGGTCGTCGGGGTCGAGGACGACCAAGGCGGCTCGCTCGGCGCGGCCACGCCGCTTGATCTGGTGGCCAACGCCACGCGCACGCGCAAGAAGCCGCAGGCAGCCGTGCAGGAGGCTTGCGTGCGCACCGGTCCGAATCTGGTCGAACTCGCCTACCAACAATATTACGATGTGAAGGAGGCGTGACCATGTATCTTCAGCACTTTGGTTTGTGCCATGCGCCGCTGGGCAAGGAAATCACCGAGCCGTGGGACGACGGCCCGCTGGCGTCGCTGGCGGAACGCTTCAATTGGCTGCTGCAGTCGCCGGGCGTGGGCTTGATCACCGGGGAGCCGGGTGTGGGCAAGACCGCTGCCTTGCGCAACATGACGGGTGCGCTCAATCCGCACCGCTACCATGTCGTCTATCAGGCCGAGACGGACTTTGGCCGGATTGATATTTACCGGGGGCTGGCTCGTGCCTTGGGGGTCGAGCCCAGTTACCGCCGGGCGCAACTGTGGCGCGACATCAAGGAGCGCATTCACGAACTGGCCGACGGCAGGCAAGTCACGCCGGTCTGGATCATCGATGAGGCGCAGAATCTGCCGCTGGAATTCTTTCGCGATTTCCCGGCCTTTCTCAATTTCGCCTTCGATTCGCGCGACTTGATCAGCGTCTGGCTGGTCGGGCACCCGGATCTGGCACGCACCCTGGAGCGCTCGACGTATGCGGCGTTGCATAGCCGCATCCAGGTTTCGCTGCAAATCAAGCCGGTGGTGGAGCGGGAACGCTTTGCCCAGTTGATCGGGCATGCCTTGAAGAGTGCCGGATGCAAGCATACCTTGCTGGCCGATTCCGGGATGGAGGTATTGCGCCAGGCGTCGAAGGGGTTGCCGCGTCAAGCCGGGCGTATCCTGCGCACGGCCATGCGGCTGGCGGTGCCCAAGGGGCTGAACCATCTTCCCGACGAACTGCTGCAACAGGCCATTGCGGAGCTGCAATGACGCCCGACCTTGAACCATTATTCCCGAAGGGGATCTCCGATGAGGCGGCATCGGTGCTTTCCGAATTCCTGTACGCGCTGGCGATGGCTTGCGAGAGCCGCTACTTCACGCAACTCGATCGTTACCATGCCAGGCAAAGGGCGCCTTGCGATCCGCAACAGCCTTGGAAAAAATTGAAGAATCGGTAGTCATTTCGTCACGCACTACGTTGGGTGCGCGTTCCGTAGAAATTTGCATGGGACGCGCATGCTTTTTTAGGCTCGAATAGCTTGGGTCGTTGCGTCTAAATTTGCGCGGGCCGTAACA
>CAYZLI010000248.1:0-3272 GCA_964479195.1 uncultured Rhodocyclaceae bacterium | reverse complement strand
CGGTCGGCGAGATTATTGACCGCGAGCGAGACGGCGATGTTCTCCTGCAGCCGGTAGGCGAGCTTGGCATCGGCGACGAGATAGGCGTCGTAGGAGCCGTACACCCCGCTCACCCCGTCCTTGTTCTCGTCATTGCTGTAGACCTTGCCCACGTAGTGGCCGGTGAGCGAGCCGGTCCACGGCCCCCGCGCCCCCTGCAGGCCGAGGTTGGCCATTTTGCGCGGCGTGTTGGTCATGACCTTGCCCTCGGTGGCGGGCTTGGCCGGATTGCGGGTGATGCGCGGATCGTTGAAGGTCAGGTTGGCGAAGGCGGTCAGCTCCCCCGTCAGTTGCTGGCGCAGCTCCAGCTCGATCCCCTTCACCCGCGCCTTGCCGGCATTGGCCACGCCCTGGGTCATGGCAACGTCATCCTGCGTCCGGTAGATCAGATCCTTCAGCCGGTTGTCGTAGTAGGTGGCGCGCAGGAGGGTGCCGCGCCCGAGCTGCCGCTCCACGCCCACTTCCCAGGAGGTGACGGTCTCCGGCTTGAGGTAGGGGTTGGGCACGTAGGTGTAGCCGGTGCTGGGCGTCCACCAGCCGAAGGTGTCGCGCAGGTTGGGCGTATGGAAGGCGCTGCCCACCGAGCCGCGCAGGGTGGTGGCCGCGGCCGGCCGCCAGACCAGCGACAACTTCGGGCTCAGGTAGGTCTGGCTGCGCGCGCCGTAGACGTTCCGGTAGGCGCCGGGCGCGGCCACCTTCTCGATGAAGCCCTCGGTGGACCAGGCGTCGTAGCGGGCGCCCAGGTAAGCGGTGAGGCGATCGCTCAGGGTGATCTCGTCCTGGGCGTAGAGGGCATAGGTGGTGTCCTCGCCCGCCGTCCGGTTCTGCACCGGCCCCGTGGCACCGGCATTGCGCCAGTCGGCCACGGCATAGGTGACGGTGTCGATCATGCGCCGGTTCGCCGACAGGCCGGTCACCAGGTAATGCCGGTCGGCCACCGGGAAGCTGGCCTGGAGCGAGCCGGACAGCTCGCTGCTCGGGCGCAGCATGCGGCTCGCCGCGCCGCCCGCGGCCAAAGTGGCGCCGCTGCCGAGCACGAAGTAGTTGTTGTACAGGGGCATGTCCGTGTAGCCGAGGGTCGCCTTGAGGGCGGCGCCCTGGCCCAGGTTCCTGTCGTATTCGGCGCCGTAGCGGTTGTATTCCTTGATCTCGCTGTCCGGGCCGGTCAGGAAGTCCCGCTCCCGCACCGTCAGGTTGGCGCCCGTGTCGGCCACCGTCACGGCCCCGGCGCTCACCGGGTTGCCGGCGGCATCGCGCAGGTAGGTGTTGTAGCGGTTGCGCCCGCTGCTCGTGTAGAGGAATTGCGCGGCGCCGAGCGTGAGCCGCGAGGCGGCCGGCAGATCCAGGTAGAACTTGACGCCCACGTTCTCCGAGCTCCAGCCGCTGGCGCCCTTGTCGCCGACCAGGTAGGCCGTCTCGGCGCTGGCATTGGTCGTCTGCCGGGCGCCGGTGACGGGCGTGCCGCCGGCGCCGGCGGGCTTGAGCAGCACCTCGTCCTTGATGTAGCCGTCGCTGCGCTTGTAGGCGTAGTCGAAGACCACGCCCACGCGCTCGCCCAGCCGGTCCTGGTACACCAGGCTGCCGCTGCGCAAGTCGGCGCTGCCGTAGCCGCCCTTGACGGAGAACGCCCGTTTGCTCGGCGTCTTCGTGATGATGTTGATGACCCCGCCCATGGCGCTGCCGCCGTAGAGGGAGGAGAAGGGCCCCGGCACCACCTCGATGCGCTCGACCGTTTCGGCCGGCACCGACTCCCAGGTTACCGCGCCGATGTAGGGATCGTTGAGGGTCTGGCCATCCACCAGCACCAGGGTGCGCGAATAATCGGGGATGCCGCGCAGCATGACGTGGGTGCCCATGACGCTGGGCTCGTTGCCGCCGGGACGGGTGGCGTAGGCACCCGGCAGCAGGGTGAGCGCCTGGTCTGTCGAGTGGATGTTCATGGCCTCGATGTCCTTGGCCGTAACCACGCTGACGGTAGCGGGCGCATCCAGGGTGTCCTTGGCCGACTTGGTGGCCGTGACGACCACTTCGCGCATTTCCTGCACGCCCTGCGCGCCCAGGCCGGTGCCCACCGAGCCGGCGCAAAGCGCCGCCACCAGCCGGCCCAACAAATTTTTCTTCTTGGTCATCCCCAGCGCCCCAGTCGATCCGTAACCACAGGGTCGGATTTTGGCGGCCCGGCCGCGGCACGGGAATGTGGCGAATTGCCGCACCCGGCGTGTGTGGGCGAAAGTCGAGGGCTAGGTCGTAGGGCGCAATAGCCGCTTGCGGCGTATTGCGCCGGATGGCGAACTCCTTGCGGCGCAATGCGCTTCGCCCTTCGACAGGCTCAGGACAGGCTTATTGCGCCCTACTCAAGGGCGAGGACGAGGGCGAAGGAGAGGAAGACCAGGGCCGCCAGGTTGCCGATCAGCACGATGGAGGCCACCTTCTCCGGCTCCTGGCGGTAGCGTTCGGCGAACACGTAGTTGAGTACGGCCGGCGGCAGCGCGCCGAACACCAGCAGCATGCTGGTGTGCTGGGCGTTGAGGCCGAGCAGGCGCGCCGCCGCCCAGGCGATGCCCATGCCCAGCACCGGGCGCGCCACCGCGCCCGCCATGCCGATGCGCCAGGTGCTGAAAGAGGCGTCGGTCAGGCGCACCCCCAGGGAAAAGAGCAGCAGCGGGATGGAGATCTGGCCCAGCATGCTGATGGCCGTGAGCAGCGGCGGCCACAATTCCACGGCAGCCAGGCTCACCGCCAGGCCCGCCAGCGCCGCCAGCACCACCGGCAACCGCCAGAGGTTGGACAGGCGCGCATGGTGGTCCAGCATCCAGGCGCCGAGGGAGAAGTGCAGCAGGTTCTCCACGAGGAAGAGCACCACCGCCGCCGGCAGCGCCGCCTCGCCGAAAGCGAGCACGGCCAGGGGCAGGCCCATGTTGCCGGAGTTGTTGAACATCATCGGCGGCACGAAGGTCTTCGCCTGCACGCCGGCAAAGCGCGCCAGGGGCCAGGAGAGCAGCCCCGAGCCCAGCACGACCAGTAGCCCGCCGATGGCCAGGGCCTGGTAGGTCAGCAGATCGAAGGACTTGCCGGCCAGGGTGGCGAACACCAGCGCCGGCACGAAGACGTCCATGTTGAGCTGGTTGGCGAAACCCATGTCCGGCCGCTTGCGCCGACCGTAAAGCCAGCCGGCGAAGATGATCGCGAACAGGGGGAAGATGATGGCGAGGATGCGCAGGAGCATGGGCGAG
>CAYZLI010000247.1:0-3327 GCA_964479195.1 uncultured Rhodocyclaceae bacterium | reverse complement strand
CTCAGCGCTCCAGCCCCCGCGCCAGCCGCCACTGCTTCACGAGGGCGTAGATGGCAGGAATGACCACCAGGGTCAGGACCGTGGAGGAGATCATGCCCCCCACCATGGGCGCGGCGATGCGGCTCATGACCTCCGAGCCGGTGCCGCTGCTCCACATGATGGGCAAGAGGCCCGCCATGATGGCCACCACGGTCATCATCTTCGGCCGCACCCGTTCCACGGCGCCCTCCATGACCGCGTTGTAGAGGTCGCCGAGGGTGGCAGCCCGACCCTCGTCGCGGCATTGCCCTTTGACCTCCTGCCAGGCGCTGTCCAGGTAGATCAGCATCACCACGCCGGTTTCCGCGGCGACGCCGGCCAGGGCGATGAAGCCCACCGCCACGGCGACCGACAGGTTGTAGCCCAGCCACCACATGAGCCAGATGCCCCCAACCAGGGCAAAGGGCACGGAGAGCATGACGATGAAGGTCTCCGTGAGGCGCTTGAAGTTCATGTAGAGCAGCACGAAGATGATCAGCAGGGTGACCGGAACGACGATCTTCAGCTTCTCGATGGCCCGCTCCATGTACTCGAACTGGCCGCTCCAGGTGATGTAGTAGCCCGGCGGGAACTTCACCTGGTCGGCCACCGCCTTGCGCGCATCGGCCACATAGGAGCCGATGTCCCGCCCGCGGATATCCACGTAGATATAGGCGGAGAGCAGCGCGTTCTCGGTGCGGATGCCGGGCGTGCCCTTGGCCACCTCCACCTTCGCCAGCTGGCCCAGGGGAATCATGGCGCCTTCCATGGTGGGCACCAGCACTTCACGGGCGATGCGCTCCGGGTCGGCGCGCAGCTCGCGGGGATAGCGCACCTGCACGCCGAAGCGCTCGCGCCCCTCGACGGTGGTGGTCACCATCTCGCCGCCCAGGGCGGTGCCGATCACCTCCTGCAGCTCGCCCACCGCCAGCCCGTAGCGGGCGAGCTGCTCGCGATCGGGCGTGATGTTGAAGTAGAAGCCGCCGGTGATGCGCTCGGCAAAGGCGCTGGTGGTGCCGGGCACCTGCTTCACCACCGCCTCGATCTCCTTGGCGAGCTTTTCCATCTCGCCGAGGTCCTTGCCGAACACCTTGATGCCGATGGGCGTGCGGATGCCCGTGGAGAGCATGTCGATCCTCGCCCGGATGGGCATGGTCCAGGCGTTGGACACGCCGGGGAACTGCAGGGCCTTGTCCATCTCGGCAATGAGCTTGTCGGTGGTCATGCCGGGGCGCCATTCGGCTTCCGGCTTGAGGTTGATCACCGTTTCGAACATCTCCGTGGGGGCCGGATCGGTCGCGGTATTGGCGCGCCCCGCCTTGCCGTAGACGGAAGCCACCTCGGGAAAGCTCTTGATGAGCTTGTTCTGGGTCTGCAGCAGCTCCGCCGCCTTGGTGATGGACATGCCCGGCAGCGAACTGGGCATGTAGAGCAGCGTGCCTTCATTGAGGGTGGGCATGAACTCGGTGCCCAGCTTGAGCGCCGGATAGACCGAGACCCCCAGCGCGGCCACGGCGACGGCGATGGTGAGCTTCTTCCAGCGCATCACCCAGGCAATGATCGGGCGGTAGACCCAGATCAGGAAGCGGTTCACCGGGTTCTTCGACTCCGGCAGGATGCGGCCGCGGATGAAGAAGAGCATGAGCACCGGCACCAGGGTGACGGAGAGCAGGGCGGCGCCGGCCATGGCGAAGGTCTTGGTGTAGGCGAGCGGGGAGAAGAGCCGCCCCTCCTGGGCTTCCAGGGTGAACACCGGCAGGAAGGAGACGGTGATGATGAGCAGCGAGAAGAACAGGGCCGGCCCCACCTCCTGGCAGGCGCGGATCATGGCCACGGCGCGGGACTCCGTGCCGGAGAGCCGCTCCAGGTGCTTGTGGGCGTTCTCGATCATCACGATCGCGGCATCCACCATCGCCCCGATGGCGATGGCCACGCCGCCCAGGCTCATGATGTTGGAGTTCATGCCGAGGGCCCGCATGGCGATGAAGGCGATGAGCACCCCCACCGGCAGCATGAGGATGGCCACCAGGGCCGAGCGCACGTGCAGCAGGAACACCACGCACACGGCGGCGACGATGAGGCTCTCCTCCAGCAGCGTGGTCTTCAGGGTGTCGATGGCCCGGTGGATGAGATCGGCGCGGTCATACACCGTTTCGATCTTGACCCCTTCTGGCAGGCCGGACGCGACCTCCTCCACCTTGGCCTTGAGGTTGTGGATCACCTCCAGGGCGTTCTGCCCGTAGCGGGCCATGGCGATGCCGGAGACCACCTCGCCCTCGCCGTTCAGTTCCGTAAGCCCGCGCCGCTCGTCGGGACCCAGCTCGACGCGGGCGACGTCGCGGACCAGCACCGGCGTGCCGTTCTCGCTCTTCACCACCAGCATGCCGATGTCCTTGCTCCCGCGCAGATAGCCCTTGCCGCGCACCATGTACTCGGTCTCGGCCATCTCCACCACGCGCCCGCCCACGTCCCGGTTGGAGTCGCGGATGACCTGGGCCACGCGGGCGAGCGGAATGCCGTAGGCGCGCAGCTTCACGGGGTCGACGGTCACCTGGTAGGTCTGCACGAAGCCGCCGATGGAGGCCACTTCCGCCACCCCCTGGGCCTTGGTGAGCTGGTAGCGCAGGTACCAGTCCTGGATGGTGCGCAGCTCCGCCAGCGTCTTGTTGGCGGCGGTCACCGCGTACTGGTACACCCAGCCCACGCCCGTGGCGTCCGGGCCGAGCGCGGGCGCCACGCCCCGCGGCAGCCGGCCCGAGGCGAAGTTGAGGTACTCCAGCACGCGGGAACGGGCCCAGTAGATGTCCGTGCCGTCCTCGAAGATCACGTAGACGAAGGAGGCGCCGAAGAAGGAGAAGCCGCGCACCACCTTGGATTTGGGCACCGCCAGCATGGCGGAGGTGAGGGGATAGGTGACCTGGTCCTCCACCACCTGGGGCGCCTGGCCCGGGTACTCCGTGTAGATGATGACCTGCACGTCGGAAAGGTCCGGCAGGGCATCCAGGGGCGTCTTGATCACGGCGTAGGTGCCGCCGATGATCACGAACAGGGTCGCGAGCAGGATGAAGACGGGGTTCTTCCCCGACCACTCGATGATTTTGGACAGCACGATCAGTGGCCCTGGTGCGCGGCAGCCGCCTGGGGTGCCTTCGCCTCAATCTTGGTAACCACCCACTCGCCCGGCGCGCGCTCGACGAACTCGAAGCCCACCGCCGCGCCCGGCTTGAGGTCCTTGGCCAGCGCCGCGTTGGCCAGCTTGAATTCCATGGTCATCGCCGGCCACTTGAGCGTTGCCACCGCGCCGTGGTT
>CAYZLI010000246.1:0-3353 GCA_964479195.1 uncultured Rhodocyclaceae bacterium | reverse complement strand
GCGCCCTACGCTCGATTTACGCGTTACGGCCGATTTACACGTAGGGCGCAATAGCGCAGCGTATTGCGCCGGACGTTCTACTGCGCCAGCGCGTAGCCCTTCTCGCGGAACAGGCGCAGGCAGGCGGCGACCACGTCGGGGTCGTACAGCCGGCCGCTGTTGCGCTCGATCTCTCCCAGGGCCGCATCGAGGCCCAGGGCGGGGCGATAGGGCCGGTGCGTGGACATGGATTCCACCACGTCGGCGACGGCCAGCACGCGCGCCTCCAGCATGATGCCGCCATCCTTGAGGCCCTGGGGATAGCCGCTGCCGTCCAGGCGCTCGTGGTGCTGCAGGATGACCTGGGCCACGGGCCAGGGAAACTGCACCTCCTTGAGGATGTCGTGGCCGTTCTGGGCGTGCTCCTTGACGATGGCGAACTCGTTGGCGGAAAGCCGCCCCGGCTTGCTCAGGATCTCGGCCGGCACGCGCACCTTGCCGATGTCATGGACGTAGCCGGTGATGCGCAGGCCCTTCGCCGTCTCCTCGGGCAGGCCCATCTCGGCGCCGATGGCGGCGGCGAGCTCCCCCACGCGCCGCTCGTGGCCGGCGGTATAGGGGTCGCGCAGCTCCACCATGGTCGACACGGCTTCCACCGTGGTCAGCATCGCCTCCTCCAGGCGGGCGACGTAGTGCTGGATGCGGTCCTCGGCGCGCTTGCGCTCGCCGATGTCCTGGGCGACGCCGATGATCACCGGCTTGCCGCGGAACACGGCGCGGGCGGCATGGGCACCGACCTCGATGCGGTTGCCGTCCCCGCGCTGCACGGCGAAATTGAGAAGCAGCGACTCGGCCTGGCCGGCCAGGAGCCGGCGGGCGCTGTCGACGGCCGCGGGCCGATCTTCCTTCGCCAGGGTCCTCAGCACCGGCAGGCCGGCGATCCCGCTCTGCGGGTAGCCGATGATCTCCGCCAGGCGCTGGTTGCCATAGAGGAACTTGTCGTCGTCGATGATGAAAAAGGCGGCGACGTTCTGCTCCACCAGCCGGCGGAACAGTTCCTCGCTTTCCTGCAGCGCCTGGAGGGCGGCGCGGCGCTCCCCTTCGCGGGCGATGTGCTCCAGGGCGAAGGAGATGTCGAAAGCCATCTCCTGGAGCAGCTCCACGACGCGTGCATCGAAGACGCCGGGCGCGGCGGCGTAGAGGCTGAGCACACCCGCCGACTTGTCGGTCCGGCTGAAGGGCACGGCCGCCACCGCCCGGGCACCCGCCCAGCGCCCCGGGCCCTCACACGGCGCCCCTGTGTCCGCGGCGAGGACGTCGTTGCACACGTAGGGGCGGCCCTCTTGCAGGGCCGCGCCCAGGGGCCCGGCGGCCTCCGGCGCCGCCTCGTCGCCCAGCGCGATGCTGTGCAGGTTCTCGCCCACGTCGCCCGCCCGCGCCACGGGCCGAATCTGCCGCACGGGCTCGTCGAAGACGCCGATCCAGGCGCCCCGGTAGCCGCCGGCGACCACGGCGGCCCGGCAGATGCGCTCGAAGATCTCCCGCTCGTCCACCGCCCGCACGATGGCTTGGTTGGTTTCGCTGAGCAGGGCATAGGCGGTGGTGAGGCGGTGGATTTCCGCCTCCGCGGCGCGGCGCGCGCTGATGTCGCGCACGATGGCCTGGCGGAAGGGCTGGCCCTGCACCTCGATCACCCGCTCGCTCACCTCCACCGGGAAGCTGCTGCCGTCGCGGCGCCGGTGCACCGTCTCGAACAGGGCGCCGCCGGGGCGGCCGGCCAGGGCCAGGTCCCGCTCCAGGGTGGCCAGGGCCTCGGGCGAGCGCAGCTCGCGCAGGCCCAGGCCGCGCAGCTCGTCGCGGCCGTAGCCGTAGGCGGCCAGGGCGGCGTCGTTGGCGTCGAGGACGCGGCCGTCTCCGTCCATGAGCAGGATGATGTCGCGGGCATAGTTCACCACGTGGTCGAAATGCTGGACCAGGGCCTGGCGCTCCAACTGGTCGCGGTAGTGGCCGAGCAGGTAGCGGTTGCGCTGCTCGCGCCAGAAGAAGCCGACGAAGAGGGCGCTGGCGCCGATCGCCAGGACGACGATGGCGAACATCAGGCTGGCCCGCTGCTCCATGGGCGCCATGATCTCCTCGAGGTCGGTCTTGGCCCCCACCATCCAGGTGGTGCCCGGCACCGGCCGGAAAGCCGACATGGCGCGCACGCCGCGATAGTCGGTGCCCTCGTAGCCGCCCGCGCCTGCGAGGACGGCCTGGACGGCAGGCACTGTCGTTTGCGAGATCGGGATGCGCAATTCGAGGGGCTTGTTGTCCATGTGGCGCAGGCGGTTGAGGAAGACCACCTCGTCGCCATCGCGGCGCACCAGCACCGACTCCCCGCTGGCGCTGGGCAGCGGCCAGGACTGGACCAAGGAGAAAAGGAAGCGCTCCGGGTCGATCGTCAATGCCACGGCCCCGACGGCCCGGCCTGCCCCGCCGCCCTCAGGCACGATGGGCGCAACCAGGTGAAAGTGGACCCGGTCGGCACCCGCTTCCGCGGGATCGAATTCCGATAACTGCGTACGGCCGGCGGCGAGCACCGCTGTCACCGTGTCGCGCAGCACGGAACCGGGCACTTCCTCTCCGCCCACCCGCAGCACCGAGCTGCCGCCGGGGCCGAACAGCTCGATGCCCATCAGGCCGTAGCGCTCCCGCAGGGCTTCAAGGCTGCGCCGCACGCGCTTCGCCACGGACGGCCCGTTCGGTCCACCCAGTTTCGGCAGACTTTCCGCGAACATCTCGCTCGCGCCCAGGATGTCGGCATCGCGGCGACGTTCCACCAGCCACTGCTCGATCTGGCCGGCCTTCAGCTCGGCGATGGCGCCCAACTGCTCGCTCGTGTGCTCCCGGAACTGGGCGGCCTGGGTGCGGTAGACATAGTTGCCGGTCCCGCCCAGGACCAGCGCGAGGACGGCGAACACCAGCAGCGGAACCCACGCCGGCAGGGGTTGCAGCGTGCCATCGTCCGCCCCCGGCTGCGGCGCCCGCCGCAGGGCGAGCAGGGCATAGAGCATGAGCCCCGTCACCAGGACGAAGCCCAGGCCCTTCCAACTGCTCACCACGAGGAGGCGCTTGGGATCGGCGATGAGCGAGCCCAGGAGCCAGTCCGAAACCAGGATCCACAGGCCGGCCAGCAGCACGTAGGCCAGCGCCACCCGGGCCGGGGCGGACAGCCTGCTTGCTGCGCGCGCTTCTTCCTGTCGTGCCATAGCCTGGTTCTCTCGGATCGGAGTCCCGCCAGGATAACAACGGCCGGGAGCCAGGCGATCTTAAGCCATGCGCTGCCGGCCAGGAATGCACCACCAATGCGGTTTGATCTGCGTCAACCCGCGCCA
>CAYZLI010000245.1:0-3387 GCA_964479195.1 uncultured Rhodocyclaceae bacterium | reverse complement strand
TGGTTCTCCGCGCTGATCGGCCTCGGCGCGGCCCTCGCCCTGTTCCGCTACAAGATCGGCATCATGCCCGTCATCGGCGCCTGCGCCGCGGTGGGCTTGGCCTACACGTTGGTGCTGCAGCCATGAAATGGGTCAAGGTTTCAGTTCCGCGAGGCGGAACGTATGTTGCTGCCTCACCTCGCCCTCCACATCCCTTATGGAGAGGCTGACGGTGCCCGTGTCCCAATCGACCTCGAGGGTGCCGAAATTGGGGCGGTCGTACATGTCGTAGAGCCGGTTCGGCCCCGGCTCGTGCAGGCCGCGGGCGGATTGCGTCAGGCCGGACGAGGTGATTTCGTGCAGCGGGTAGGGCGCCGCAGCGGCCTCGCGATACAGGGCGGCGCGGTGCCGGTCGCCCGACAGAAACACCACGCCGTGCGCGCCGGTCTTCGCGATGGCCTCGAACAGGCGTTGGCGCTCCAGCGGCAGATTGCCCCACCTTTCCCAGCCGTGCCCCTCGGCCAGCACCTGGATGCTGGACACTACCAGCCGCAGCTCCGCCGGCTCCTTCAGGCGTTCCTCCAGCCAGTTCCATTGGGCCGCGCCGAGCATGGTCTTGCCCGGCGTATCGTCGGGCACATAGCGCTCGCGGCCGCGGGCGCCGCGCCAATCCGTGCGTTTGAGCTCGGAACGGAAATAGCGCGTATCGAGCAGGATCACCTGCACGCGCCGCCCCGGCGGGCCGTAGGTCTGCGCGTGGTAAACCCCTTCCCGGGATCGCCGCGCGTTGTCGGGCGGAAGGTTCCAGAAGTCGGCGAACAGGCGCTGCGCCTCCGCCTTGAACTCCAGTTCGTGGCCGGCATCGTTGCGGCCGTAATCGTGGTCGTCCCAGGTGGCGAGATGGGGCACGCTCTGCCGCAGGCGCGCGTAGCCTTCGATGCCGCGCGCCTTGTCGTAGGCGGCGGCCAGGTGCTGCGGCCCGGAACCCCTGTAATCCCCGTAGACGTTGTCCCCGGCGAACAGGAACAGCTCGGGCCGGTAGGCGAGCACCGCCTGCCAGATCGGCTGGGGCCGGTCCTGGTGGGCGCAGGAGCCGAAGGCGATGCGGCTGAGCGGTTGCCCCGCCCAGGCGGATGCCGCGAGCAGGGAGAGAACAGCCCACAGGGCTGCGAGGCGCGGCAGTCGCCGGATGTTGTTCATGGCGTCCCTTGGTCGAGAACCGGCCGGCGTCGCAGGGATATGCGGCCGGGATCGACCCGGCATTGTACGCGAGGCGGATCGATTCCTGGCGCCATTCGCCGCTCGGCCGTATGGGCGCAGGCGCCGTGGCGGATCGCTTGACGGCGCGCATTGCGCTACCGATGGCTTGCGGGTAAGGTCGGGCCACCCCGAGCCACCCCGAGTCATGCCGAAACCGAAGCCCATCGCCATCCCCGTAAACAAGCCGCTGCTGCGCGGCGAGCGACGCCCGCGCGTGGCGCTGGTGGGCCGCGCGCGCACCGGCAAGAGCACGCTCTTCGAGGCCGCCTCCAGCGTGGCCGTGCACCACGAGCGGCTGGCCGGCGACGGCTCCTTCTACGACGAATGCCTGGTCGAGCTCGGCCTCGAGCAGGTCTCGCTGGTGGACCTGCCCTCGATCGATTCCCTGCACCGGCTGCGCGCCGCCGACCGCATCGTGCTCATGTATCTGCTGTGGGGCGACCAGTGGCCGGCCATCGCCTGCCACGAACCGCAGCAGCCGGCCGCCACCTTCGCGCCGCCGGACGTGCTGGTGCTGGTGGCGGACGCCACGACGCTGGAACGGGACCTGGAACTCGCCCTGGAACTCTCGCTGCTCGGCCGGCCGATGGTGATTGCCCTGAACCGCGTGGATGAAGCGCGCGAGAAGGGCCTCTACATCAACGTGCGCACCCTCGCGGAGCGCCTGGGCGTGCCGGTGGTGCCGACCGTGGCGCACATGGGCAAAGGCGTGGCGGCGCTGTTCCGCACGGCCCTGGAGACGGCGCGCAACCAAGCCTGCCCGCTGCCGCAGCCGCCGAGCCCGCACATCGCCGCGCGCCTGCACGGGCTGACCGCCCTGGTCGCCCGGCCCGAGGTCGAGGCGGCCTTCTGCGTGCCGCGCCCGCTGCTGGTCACACAACTGGCCGAGAACGACGACTGGTTCCTGCAGGAACTGGCGGCGCACTTCCCCGATTTACAGCGCGAAGCGGTTCAACTGCGCGAGGCGGCCCAGCAGGGCCTGCCGCGCTCCCTCTCGGAGGAACTGCATGCGGACCGCCATCACCGGGCGGCGCTGCTGTTCGAGAGCGTGAGCGGGCTGTCCGGCCCGGAGGAGGCGGAGGGCTGGCGCGGCTTTCTCGACGAGCTGTTCCTGCATCCGCGCTGGGGCCTGATCGGCAGCCTGGCGGTGTTCGCCCTGGTGCTGTTCATGGTCTTCGAGGTGAGCGTACTGCTGGACAGCCTCACCTCGGCGCGCCTGGCGGCCTGGGCGCAGGACTGGCAGCCGGCCTCCACGGCCGGCGTGCTCGGGCGGGCCGTGGTCGACGGCCTGATCGGTCTTATCGGCATCGTCGTGCCCTACATGCTGCCGCTGGTGCTGCTGCTGGTGGCCCTGGAGCAATCGGGCATCATGCACCGCGTCGCCTTCGTGGTGGACCGGGGCTTCCACCGCATCGGCCTGCACGGCGGCGTCGCCGTCCCCTTCCTCATCGGGCTCGGCTGCAACGTGCCGGCCATCTCCGCCGCGGCGGCCGCCGCCTCGGGCCGCGACCGCGTCGTCGCCTCGCTGCTCATCACCTTCGTGCCCTGCTCGGCGCGCTCCGCCATCATCCTCGCCCTGGGCGGCAAGTACCTGGGTGGCCTCGGTGTCTTCGCCATCTTCATGCTCACCCTGGCGGTGATCGCGCTCCTCGGCCGGGTGCTGGCCAGGCGCTACGCGGACGCGGCGCCCGGCCTCATCCAGGAGATCCCGCCCTACGCCCTGCCGGCCTGGGGCCCGCTGTGGCGCGACACCTGGGAGCGCACCCGCGACATCGTCACCATCGTCACGCCGCTGCTGGTGGCGGGCAGCGTGGTGCTCGCCCTGCTCGGCCACTGGGGCGCCGATGCGCTCATCGACACCCTGCTCACGCCGGTGACGAGCTGGTGGCTGGGGCTGCCCGTCGTGCTCGGCGTGCCCATCCTGTTCGGCGTGCTGCGCAAGGAACTGTCGCTCCTGATGATCTTCCAGGCCCTGGGCACCCAGGACATCGCGCCACTGCTGGACTGGGTGCAGATCACCACCTTCCTCGTCTTCCTCACCTTCTACGTGCCCTGCGTGTCCACCTTCGCCGTCATGCTGCGCGTCCTGGGCCGGCGCGAGGCGCTGTTCTCGGTATCGCTCTCGGTGGGCGTGGCGCTGGCGGTGGC
>CAYZLI010000244.1:0-3419 GCA_964479195.1 uncultured Rhodocyclaceae bacterium | reverse complement strand
GCCGCCGCGCAGCCGAAATGGGTGGGCTGGCCGCCGCGCTCGAGGTAGGCCTCGCGGCCCCGCGTCCACAGGGTGGTCTTGCCGTCGCTGTATTTCGCGCCCGTGGCCGCCTCCACCTTGGGCAGGCGCAGCTCCCGCGCCTCGCCCTCGAAGCGCACCAAGGCTTCGCCCAGGCCGAAGCGCGCCGTGAAGCCCTTGCCGCCGCCGCAGCGGTAGGCCGTGCCGGTGGCCAGGGCGGCGCAGCCGGCGGCGAGGCCGGCGGCGAGGAGAATCGTCCGTCGCATGGTCAGGGCCTTACTCGGAGAGCAGGAAGTCGCGCACGATGCCGATCTGGACCTCGTCCAGGAACATCGGCGCGTGGCCGACGGCGGGAATCTCCATCAACTGGGCCCGGGGCCCGCGCCGGCCCATCTCCAGGGCCGTCTCGTGGCTGAGCAGGTCCGACTCGGCGCCGCGGATGACCAGGGTCGGGCAGCGCACCGCGTCGTAGAAGGACCACAGGTCCACGTCCTGGTCCCCCATCGCCTTGCGGAAGGGCTCGCCGATCCCCGGATCGTAGGCGAAGACGAAGCCGCCGCCCCCGTCCGGCACGATCATGTGCCGGGCGAGATGGCTCCACTGCTCGTCGGTCAGCGGCCCGAAGGGGGCGCTGACCGCACGCATGAACCGCTCCGCCTCCTCGTAGGAGGGGAAGGCGAGCGCCTGGCCCACATACTCGCCGATGCGCCGGATGGCGGCCGCCGTCAGCAGCGGCCCGACGTCGTTCAGCACCAGCCGGGCGATGGGCGAGCGCTCCTGGGCCGCCAGGGCCATGCCGATCAGCCCGCCCATGGAGGTGCCGAGCCAATGCACCCGCTCCACGTCGAGGCGCGCCAGCAGGGTCACCATGTCGGAAACGTATTGGGGCAACTGGTAATCGTCCTTCACCGGCAGCCAGTCGCTCTTGCCGCGCCCGACCACGTCCGGGCAGACGATGCGGTAATGCTGTGCCAGGAACCGGGCGAGGAAGTCGAAATCCCGGCCGTTGCGCGTCAGGCCGTGGGCGCAGACCAGCACGCGGGGGTTGTCCGGGTCGCCCCATTCCACATAGGCCATACGGTGCAGGCCGTGGGGGCCGAGGCACTGCACGTTGCGTTCGCGCATCATCATGTTCGGTTTCGCGTCTCGGGGTTGGAGTTTCGAGTTTAGAGGCAGGGGCGCGTCGCACGCAACCGGAAACCGCTTCATCGCCCGTGCCAGTAGCGCCGGCGCGCTTCCCGCTCCAGTTCCACCCGGCCCCCGCCCGGCGCCAGGTGAAAGCGCACCGCACCGTCCCGGTCGGTGCGCAGCAGGCGCGCGCCGCTCGCTTCGTAGCGGCGCAGCACCTCCCCGTTGGGATGGCGGAAGCGGTTGCGGTAGCCGACGGGGAAGACCACGGTTTTTGCCGCCACGGCCTCCAGGAACTCGGGAGTCGAGGACGTGCGGCTGCCGTGGTGCGGGGCGAGCAGGACGTCGGCGCGCAGCCGCGGCCCGTGGCGCTGGAGGAGTGCACCCTCCGAGACGGCCTCGATGTCCGAGGTGAGCAGCGCGGCACCGGCGGCGGCGCTGATCTTCAGCACGCAGCTCATGTCGTTCGTCTTGCGCGAGGGATGGTCGTAGGCGGCGCGCTGCGGATGCAGCATCTCGAAGCGCACCCCGTCCCACTCCCAGCTCTGGCCGTCTTCACAGGGAAGGTGCGCGCCGGCGTCGCGCAGCGGGTCCTCGGGCGAAAGCGAGCTGGCCACCCAGTCCACCGGCAGGGCATCGAGCACCGACTGAGCCCCGCCCGAGTGGTCCTTGTCCCGGTGGGTGAGGACCAGGCCGTCCAGGCCGCGCACGCCCAGCGCCCGCAGGTAGGGGACGATGATGCGGTTGCCGCTGTCCGCGTCCGGGGAGAACTGCGGACCGGTGTCATAGAGCAGGTCGTGGGCGGCGGTCTGGGCATGCACGGCCAGGCCCTGGCCCACGTCCAGGACCGTCAGCCGCAGCTCGCCCGGCGCCGGGCGCTCGGGGGCGACGAGGAGCAGGGGCGCGAACAGGAAAGCGCCGCACCAGCGCGCGGGAAAGCCTCGCGGCAGGAGCATCCAGGCGCCGCCCAGGGTGGCCAGGGCCACCGCCCAGGCCGGCGGCGCATGCTGCTGCCAGACCGCCGCGGGCACCTGGGCCAGCCATTCGAGCAAGGCCATCAACCCGGCGAGGATGAGGTGTGCCAGCGCCAGCAGGGCATCGAAGGGCAGCACGGCCGCCACGAGCGCCAGGGGCGTCACCACCAGGCTTACCACCGGGATGGCCACGGCATTGGCCAGGGGGGACACCAGGGAGAACTGCTGGAAAAGCGCCAGCAGGGCCGGCACCATGCCGACGCTCACCGCCCATTGCGCCCGGCCCCACTCGGCCAGCCAATGGCCCGCCCCCACCCGCCCGGCGCCGATATAGAAGAGCAGCGCCACGGCGCCGAAGGACAGCCAGAAGCCCGCCGAGAGCACCGCCCAGGGATCGGCCAGCAGGACAACCAGGAGCGCCAGGGCCAGCACGCGGCTGGCCGAAGCCGTGCGCCCCGCCCAGAGGGCGAGCGCCGCCACGCTGAGCATGTAGAGGGTGCGCTGGGCCGGCACGCCGAAGCCGGCCAGGAGGGCATAGGCGCAGGCCGCCGCCCAGCCGCCCGCCGCCGCGGCCTTCTGTGCCGGCAGGCGCAGGGCAAGCCCCGGCCGGCGCCGCCAGAAGGCGAAGACCAGCCAGCCGGCGAGCCCCGCGACCATGGTCACGTGCAGGCCGGAGATGCTCATCAGGTGCGTCGTGCCCGTACGGGCGAAGACCTGCCACAGCTCGGCGTCGATGGCCCGCTGATCGCCCACCGCCAGCGCCACCAGCACGCCGGCATAGTCGTGGGCGGGCAGCGCGTTGAGGAAGCGCTCCCGGACGGTCTCCCGCAGCCGCTCGACGGCGAATTCGAAGCGCGGCACGAATTCGGCCAGCCGCCGGTTGTCTTCGGCGTTGCGCACGTAGCCCGCGGCGCGCACGCCCCGCTCGAACAGCCAGGCCTCGTAGTCGAAGCCCTGGGGATTGAGGTTGCCGTGGGGCCGCTTCAGCCGCAGCGTGAGCTGCCAGCGCTCGCCGGCATGCACCGCCTGCCCCGGGAAGCGCCCCTCGTGCTCCTCGCCCTCCTCCGGCCGCCAACCCCGATACCAGGCCAGGGACAGGCGCGCCGGCACCCCCGCTTCGGCGCTCTCCACGGCGAAGTCGAAGCGCGTGCCGTTTTCGAAATGCTGCGGCAGGCCGGCGACGACGCCGACGACGCGCAGGTCGCCGCCCTCATGCTCCGCCGCCAGTGCATCGGCCAGGCGCAATTGCCCGAGGGCGGCGGCCCAGACGAAGCCGGCCGCCGCCGCGCCCAGCCAGAG
>CAYZLI010000243.1:0-3726 GCA_964479195.1 uncultured Rhodocyclaceae bacterium | reverse complement strand
TTAGCCTGCGCCGAAACTGCGTTTTGCGCGATAATTCAATGCATGGTTGATACCGCTTCGAGAAACGCCGACCAAGCCGAGCTGGACAAATTCAGCGAGCTGGCCCACCGCTGGTGGGATCCCGACTCCGAGTTCAAGCCCCTGCACGACATCAACCCCTTGCGCCTGGACTGGATCGACCGGGCGGTGGGCCTGAACGGGAAAAAGGTGCTCGACGTGGGCTGCGGCGGTGGCATCCTCGCCGAATCGATGGCCGCCCGCGGCGCCGCCGTCACCGGCATCGACCTCTCGGACAAGGCTCTCTCCGTTGCCCGGCTTCACCTGCTGGAAAGCGGCTGGAAGGCCGATTACCGCAAATGCGCGGCGGAGGAACTGGCCGCCGAGATGCCGGGGGCGTTCGACGCCGTCACCTGCCTGGAGATGCTCGAGCATGTGCCCGAGCCCGCCAGCACCGTGCGCGCCTGCGCGCAACTGGTCCGGCCCGGCGGGCAGGTGTTCTTCTCGACCATCAGCCGCAACCCCAAGGCCTACCTGCTCGCCGTGATCGGCGCCGAGTACCTGCTCAAGCTGCTGCCGCGCGGCACCCACGACTACGCCAAGTTCATCCGCCCCTCGGAACTCGCCCGCTTCTGCCGCGAAGCCGGACTGCAGGTGGCGGAGATCGCCGGCATGACCTACAACCCCTTCACCAAGACCTACGCCCTCGGCAGGGACACGGACGTCAACTACCTGGTGCGCGCCGTCCGTCCGGAATGATCGAAGCGGTCCTCTTCGACCTGGACGGCACCCTGGCCGACACGGCGGCCGACCTGGGGGCCATCCTCAACCGGCTGCGCCTCGAAGAAGGCCTGGAGCCGCTGCCGGCCGGGACCATCCGCCCCCATGTTTCCCACGGCGTCCGCGGCCTGCTCCGGATCGGCTTTGCGCTGGCGCCCGGCGATGCGCCCTATGCCGAGTTGAACCGGCGCTTCCTCGAACGCTACGGCCAGGCGCTCTGCGTCGGCACGACGCTCTTCGATGGCATGGCCGGGCTGCTCGACCGGCTGGAAGGCGGCGGCGTGAAATGGGGCGTCGTCACCAACAAGACCGCCCGCTTCACCCTGCCCCTGCTGGAGGCCCTGGGCCTTGCGCGGCGGTCCGCCTGCATCGTCAGCGGCGATTCGGCCCCCCGCCCCAAGCCGGCCCCGGACCCCCTCCTCCTGGCCAGCGCCATCGTCGGTGCCGAGCCGGAGCGCTGCCTCTATGTGGGCGACGACCTGCGCGACGTCCAGGCGGGCCGCGCCGCCGGGATGGGCACCGCAGTTGCCGCCTGGGGCTACCTGGGCGACGCCCGGCCCCTTGAAGAATGGGGCGCCGACACCATCATCCAGTCGCCGGCCGAAGTGCTCGGGCTGCTCGGCCAGGTGTGATCGCCCGTGCTAAAATAGGTTGTCGGTGGAACTTTTCCCGCCGGCCTCCGGTTTTCACCGGCAGACTGCGTAGCACACCGAATCCGGGGGCGACCTGGCTTCGACGTGGGTCGCGAAGCAGTGCAGTGCATGCCGAGGACCAGTTCCCTCGTAAATCCATCTGGAAATCTACACTCGCCAACGACGAGCGTTTCGCTCTAGCCGCCTAACACCGGCTGGACTCTGCACCGGTTTGCTGATGGGCCGGGTTGCGCAAGCGACAGCAGAGTCATTCACATCAGCTAAGGCCTTACCGCGCCGCGCGGGCCGGCACGAAAATCCAGCGGCTAGCCCTTCACCAGCCTGCCGGTTGGCGGGTGCCGGGCGAAATCAAACAACCAGGCTAAGCATGTAGGACTGCCTGTAGAGGGCTTGCGGACGCGGGTTCGATTCCCGCCGCCTCCACCAATAAAACTTGCAAAGACACCCTCTTTGCATTTCGACAAACCCCGCCAGACGCCACGTTTGGCGGGGTTTTTCACTTCTGCTTGCGGACTTGACGCGCGGCCTCGCTGCCGGTTTTTTGCCGCAACATCGAACAATATACCGAAAACGGTATATAATTTGCCTCAATGAAACCATTCGTCCCCCAGGAAAAACCGCTCCATTGGGTCGGTTCGGCCAAAAAGGATTTGCTGGCCTTTCCCGGCGAGGCGGTGGATGACTTCGGTTTTGCGCTGGGCGTGGGGCGTGGTGCAAATCGGCGGCACGCCGCCATCGGCCAAGCCCTGGAAAGGCCAAGGACCGGGGGTGTTCGAGATTGTCGAGGATCATCGCGGCGATACCTACCGCGTGGCCTACACGGTGCGATTTGCGAAAGCGGTCTATGTGCTGCACTGCTTCCAGAAGAAATCGCCATCCGGCATACGCACGGCCAAGCACGATGTGGATTTGATACATGAGCGCCTGAAAACGGCGCAAGCGGATTATGAGGCACGCTATGGCAAAGACAACTGAAACGGTGGACGTGGGAACGGGCGACGTATTCCTCGACCTGGGCTACGCCGACGCGGCGGAACGCAAGCTGCGCGTGCAGCTCGCCATGCGGGTGAACGAAATCATCAAGGACAAGCGCCTGACCCAGGCCGCCGCCGCGACGCTGTTCGGCATCCCCCAGCCCCACGTCTCGGAACTCAAACATTACAAGCTCAACCGCTTCTCCTCCGAGCGGCTGCTGCATTTCATGACGCAACTCGACCGCGATGTCGAAATCGTCATCCGCCCGCGCGATGCCGCTCACCCCACGGGCCAGGTGTCGGTGTTGTTCGCGGTTTGAGTCCGGGAGCATCCCGCTAAAGCCGGCACAGCGACAACCCGAACTTCATGGGGGGTCTCCTTTGGTAGGCTAGGGCTGATGGGCCACAATTACGCTGGCAATTGTTACATCCGTCAAAGGACGCATTATCTCAAACACGTACGCTTGATCGCCCTTGTTCGGCAGCTCCGTTCTCAGGCCACAGCCGTTTACATCACGCGGTCTTCTTATAAACCTTTCCTGGGCAGTCCCTACGCACCGTAAGACAACGTCCCCTGCCTTCAAACTGCTCCTGGAGGAACGAGCTACTTTATAAACCTTGACGCCATCCGAATCGGCGACAAACGTTACGCCCCCCAATATCGAAAACTCTACATTTTCGCTCGGTATCAGACGCTCGGGCACGGCATCCGTTGCCTTTGGTGGCGACGCAGCCGCCGGAATTTCGCCCACAACGAGCACGAGCGCTGTCGCACGCTCGACGATAACGGCCAGCTCCGTAAACGAGCGCCCATGCCCTAGCGCTTTCTTTGAGAGACGCTTCTCGACTTCCGGCAAGGTGCTAACCAGTTCGAGCAAGTAATTTGCCTTTATCGCATAGTTCACGTTCTGCGGAAGATCGCCGGTTTCTTTCAATAGGTAAAGGCTGCTCAGTTTTGAAGACACGATCCCAACAACATACCCATCCTGATCTACCAAAGGACTGCCGGAGTTTCCCAGTTGAATGGGCACATCAGTTTGAAATAGCCGCGGATCGTTTCCTATGCCTGACAAGCTATTGATGATGCCCTTTCCTACCCTCGGTTCCGCGCTGTTGATTCCAGACAGCGGATAGCCCACAGTCATTACTGTCTGTCCGCGCTTAACGTTTCTGGAATTACCGATGGGAAGGGCGTGGAATTTGCCGTCCACCTTTAATAGGGCCAAATCATTTGCAACGTCCGCGCGAACTAACGAGGCTTCGTAGGATTGGCCGTCCGTTGTTATCAGGAAGTACCTCCTGCTCTTATCGACGACGTGGTT
>CAYZLI010000242.1:0-3857 GCA_964479195.1 uncultured Rhodocyclaceae bacterium | reverse complement strand
GCGCCCACGGCAGCGCCATCGGCTTCGTCATGGAATACGCCGGCCTGGGGTTCGTGGACGCTGTGCATGAACTCGCCGGCAACGTCGGCCTCCAGGTGCCGCAGCAGCGCCCGGAGGAGCGCAAGCCCAGGGCCGATGGCGTGCCACTCACCGAGTTCATGGCCCGGGCGGCGAAATACTACAAGGACCAGCTCAAGGCGAGCCCCAAGGCCATCGACTATCTCAAGGGCCGCGGCCTCAGCGGCGAGATCGCCGCCCGCTTCGGCCTGGGCTACGCGCCGGCTGGCTGGCAGAGCCTGGCCGCGGTCTTTCCCGACTACCAGGCCCGGGCCCTGGTCGAGTGCGGCCTGGTGATCGAGGGCGAGGCGGGCAAGCGCTACGACCGCTTCCGCGACCGCATCATGTTCCCCATCCTCGACGGCCGCGGCAACGTCATCGGCTTCGGCGGGCGCATCATCGGCCAGGAGAAGGAGGCGGCCACCGACGGCGCGGTGGCCGGGCCCAAGTACCTCAACTCGCCGGAGACGCCGCTCTTCGAGAAGGGGCGCGAACTGTATGGCCTGTCCCAGGCCCGGGCCGCCATCCGCGAGGCGGATGCGGTCGTCGTCGTCGAAGGCTACATGGACGTAGTCGCCCTGGCCCAGCACGGCATCGGCCACTGCGTCGCCACCCTGGGCACCGCCACCACGCCGCACCACGTGCACAAGCTGCTGCGCCAGGCCGACCGCGTCGTCTTCTGCTTCGACGGCGACAATGCCGGACGCAAGGCGGCGGCACGCGCCTTGGAGGCGAGCCTGGAGCACCTGGCCGACAACAAGACCGTCGCCTTCCTCTTCCTGCCGCCGGAGGACGACCCCGACAGCTACGTGCGCGCCCATGGCGCCGAAGCCTTCCGGCGGCTCGCCGCCCAGGCCATGCCGCTCACGGATGTCCTCCTGCAGGAGCTCAAAGCGGGCAAGGACCTCGTCACCGCCGAGGGCCGCTCGCAACTGGTACACGCCGCCAAGCCGATGTTGCAGAAGCTTCACGCCCCGCTGCTGCGCCTGCAACTTGCCAAGCTGCTGGCCAATGCGAGCGGCTTCTCCCAAGCCGAAGTGGAAGCCGCCTGCGGCCTGGAACCGGTCGTGAGAAGGCCCGCCCCCATCAGGCTGCAGCGGGGCGCGCCCGCGCCCATGGCGCGCAAGCTGCTGCGCGTGCTTGTGCATCAGCCGAGCCTCGCCGCCCGCCTGCCGGCCGAACTGATTCCGGTCGGGCACGCCGAAACCGACGCCCTCGGCGCGCTGGTCGAGGCCGTGACCGCGGGGGGATTGGCCGGGGAAGGCTTCGGCATGGTCCTGGAGCACTTTCGCGGCAGCGCCCACGAGGAACTGATCTCCGAGATCCTGGCGGAGCTGGTGGAGCAGGAGTTCGACGAGGAGTCCCTCGAGGCGGTCTTTGCCGACACCATCGAGAGCCTGCGCGAAGCCCTGCGGGGGCAGGAGTTCGATCTGCTCCAGAAGAAAGTCGCCAGCAGGTCGTACAGTCCCAACGAACTGGTGCGCTACACGGAGCTCTTGCAGCAGAAGCAAAAAGCCAAGCCGGGCACATCGGCTTGATTCTTTGATATAATTGATGGTTTTTCCACGCTCCCCGTCCATACCGAGGAATCACATGGCCAAGGAAAAAGCGAAGCCGGCAGCCAAACCGGCGAAAGCCCCGAAAACCGCCAAGCCCGCAGCGCCCGCCAAGCCGGCGCCGGCGGTCAAACCGGCGGCGGCCGCCAAGCCGGTGGCCCAGGAAATGGCCAAGGCCAAGCTCGCCCGCAACGGCCGGGCCAAGGATAGGGCCAAGGACCGGGCCGCCGCCGCGACGCCGGCGGCGGCACCCCTCGATCTCGAGACGCGCCGCACGCGGCTGAAGAACCTCATCGCCCTGGGCAAGGAGCGCGGCTTCCTCACCTACGCCGAGGTGAATGACCACCTGCCCGACGACATGGTGGACGCCGAGCAGATCGAGTCCATCATCAGCACCTTCAACGACATGGGCATCCAGGTCTTCGACGAGGCCCCCGCGGCCGACGACCTGCTCATGTCGGAGGCGACGCCGCCGGTGGTCGCCGACGAGGACATCGAGGAAGAGGCCGAGCAGGCCCTGTCCACGGTGGATTCCGAGTTCGGCCGCACCACCGACCCGGTGCGCATGTACATGCGCGAGATGGGCTCCGTGGAGCTGCTCACCCGCGAGGGCGAGATCGAAATCGCCAAGCGCATCGAGGACGGCCTGAAGCACATGATCCAGGCCATCTCCGCCTGCCCGACCACCATCGCCGAGATCCTCGATCTCGCCGGCAAGGTGGCGCGCGACGAGATGCGCATCGACGAGCTGGTGGACGGCCTGGTCGATCCCAACGGCGCGGACGACATCGAGGCGCTGGCCGAGAACGAGGAACTGGCCGTCGAGGAGGACGAGGCGGACGAGGACGGCGAAGGCGCCGCGGTTTCCGCCTCGCTGCTGCAGCTCAAGGCCAACGCCCTGGAGCGCTTCGAGACCATGCACGGCCTCTTCGTCAAGATGCAGAGCGTCCTGCAGAAAAAGGGCCCGCGCGAGAAGGCCTACCTCAAGATGCAGCAGCAGGTCTCCGGCGAGCTGATGAACATCCGCTTCACGGCGCGCATCATCGAGAAGCTGTGCGATTCCGTGCGCCACATGGTGGAGGACGTGCGCAACCACGAGCGCAAGATCCTCGACCTGTGCGTCAAGAAGGGCAACATGCCGCGCCCGCACTTCATCAAGGTCTTCCCCGGCAACGAGACCAACCTCGAGTGGCTCAAGCACGAGGTCGCCAGCGGCAAGCCCTACAGCGCCCAGCTCATGCGCGCGGCGCCGGCCATCATCGAGGAGCAGCAGAAGCTCATCGACCTGCAGGACGCCATCGGCATTCCGTTGAAGGACCTCAAGGACATCAACAAGCAGATGTCCACGGGCGAGGCCAAGGCGCGGCGCGCCAAGCGCGAGATGACCGAGGCCAACCTGCGCCTGGTGATCTCCATCGCCAAGAAATACACCAACCGCGGCCTGCAGTTCCTCGACCTCATCCAGGAAGGCAACATCGGCCTGATGAAGGCGGTGGACAAGTTCGAATACCGCCGCGGCTACAAGTTCTCCACCTACGCCACCTGGTGGATCCGCCAGGCCATCACCCGCTCGATCGCCGACCAGGCGCGCACCATCCGCATCCCGGTGCACATGATCGAGACCATCAACAAGATGAACCGGATCAGCCGCCAGATCCTTCAGGAAACCGGCCAGGAGCCCGATCCGGCGACGCTGGCGGTGAAGATGGAAATGCCCGAGGAGAAGATCCGCAAGATCCTCAAGATCTCCAAGGAGCCCATCTCCATGGAAACGCCCATCGGCGACGACGACGACTCGCACCTGGGCGATTTCATCGAGGACGCCGCCACCATGGCGCCTTCGGACGCGGCGGTCTACGCCAGCCTGCGCGACGTCACCAAGGAGATTCTCGACACGCTGACGCCGCGCGAAGCGAAGGTGCTGCGCATGCGCTTCGGCATCGAGATGAACACCGACCACACGCTGGAAGAGGTAGGCAAGCAGTTCGACGTCACCCGCGAGCGCATCCGCCAGATCGAAGCCAAGGCCCTGCGGAAACTGCGCCACCCCTCGCGCTCCGAGAAGCTGCGCAGCTTCCTCGATACGGAAACGTAACAAACACGAGAAACGGCAGCCCAAGCTGCCGTTTCTGTATCATCCCCTCCGCGGGCCGTTAGCTCAGTCGGTTAGAGCAGGGGACTCATAATCCCTTGGTCGTTGGTTCGAGTCCAACACGGCCCACTCGGTTTTCCGCGAGGTGCTGT
>CAYZLI010000241.1:0-3871 GCA_964479195.1 uncultured Rhodocyclaceae bacterium | reverse complement strand
ATGGTCAATGCCGTGGTCCTGCTCGACCTGTTTACCAAGGCGGTGCCGTTCTCGGTCGAAGAGTCGCTGGAGTCGCTGAAACCGCTGTTCGCCGCCAATCCGCCGTAGCGCCGGCGCCGACTTTCACACCGACAAGCTGTCGTCATAGACGCGATAGCCGTTCTCGTCGTCCTCGCGCAGTGCCAGCCCGCGGAAATCGACCGGCAGGTCCTCGACTCGCGCCACGCCGTACTCCTTCAGTACCCGCTCGCGGAAGGCGGCGAACGCCGGATGCTTTTCGTCGTCCCCGAAGGCCGAACTGCGCGCTGCTGCGATACCTTGCTGGAACTCCACCGAGGTCGGTGTCGGGCTCAGCTGCCGGGCGAAATCGACCATCACCCGCGGCGCGACGAAACTGTTGGCCACCCAGAAGGCCAGCAACGCGACCAGCGCCTGCCGCGAGCTGGGGAGTGCCGCCGACACGCCCAGCGTCAAAGCGCAAAAACCGCCGAGATAGACCGCATACCCCAGCGCCATGAAGGCCATGCGAACCATGTTCCCGCTCGCCACCTCGTCGGTGGTTCCGTCGCTTGCCAGCGCAATCGCTCCAGCCAGTGCCATGGGCAGTAGGACCATCCCCAGCATTGCCGCGATGGCGAGTGCCTTGCCGGCGAGCAGTTGCACCGGGCGCACCCCGATGCTCAGCAACTGGCGCAGCGTGCCGCGCTCGCGCTCGCCGCTGAAGGCGCCGAAGGCGAGCAGGATGACGAACAGGGGCATGAGTACCTGCAGGATGAAGCCCGCCGACAGGTTCCCGAAGCGCTGCAGCGACGTCTCGTCCCGTGCGGGGCGGAACGTGAATTCATTCTGCTTGTGCGCTTCGAGCCAGACCGTGGTGCCGACGAAGGGCGTCACGCCCGGGTCGGCGAACGACAGCGGGTTCGCCGGTTTGAACGCATACTGGCCGAAGTGCGCCGCCGCGTGCGGATTCTTGTCGCCCTGGTCGAGCCACTGCCGGTAGGTCGTGGCCAGCGCCGACTGCTGTTCCGACTCGATGCGCTGCATCTGCTGCCAGCCGAGCAGGAGCGCCGTCAGCATCAGAAGGGCGAGGAGCGCGCCGGCCCAGCGCGCGCGGGTATCGCGCCAGAGCTCCAGCATCTCCTTGCGGGTGATGGTCGTGATCGTGGCGGCGTGTGCCCGGCCCGGCGCGATTGCGGCCAGTTCCGCCTCGACCGCCGCCTTCATGCCGCCCTCCGTGGCTCGAAAATGTCAAGGTAGATGCGCTCCAGGTCGGCATGCCCGACATCGTCGGTGGACAGGGTGGAAACCAGTGAGCCCTGGCGCATGATGCCCACGCGCGTGCCGGTCTGCTTGGCGAGGAAGAGATCGTGGGTCGTCATCAGGATGGCGGCGCCGCGGCTGCGCATCTGTTCGAGCAGGCGCGAGAACTCGTTGGCCGCCTGGGGGTCGAGACCGGAGGTCGGTTCGTCCAGCAGCAGCGCCTTGGCGTTCTTGGCGGCGGCGATGGCGATGCCGACCTTCTGCCGCATCCCCTTCGAGTAACCGGAAACCCGCTGCAAGGCCGCATCCGGCGTCAGCCCGGCCTGCACCAGCAGTTCGAGCAACTCGTCCTTTGGCCGCTTCTCGCCCAGTGCCAGGGTGGCGAAATAGGCGAGGTTCTCCAGCCCGGACAAGCCGCCGTAAAGCATGACGGTTTCTGGGATGTAGGCGAGATGCCGCTTGGCCCCCACCGGGTCGGCGGCGACGTCGATGTCGCCGACCAGCGCTTGTCCGCCCGACGGCTGGACAAAATTGAGGAAGAGATTGATCGTTGTGGTCTTGCCCGCCCCGTTGGCGCCCAGCAGGCAGAAGATTTCACCGGCGGAGACATTCAGGTTCAGGTTGTCCAACGCCAGTTTGTTGCGATAGCGCTTGCTCAGGTTCCGTGCTTCCAACATCGTCGTATTTCCCCCAGGTGGTGGCGAAGCCGCAAATTCATGAGATGGCCGTCAGAAACTCGCGGATAGGCCGATCTGTCCCCATCTACCCGGCATGGGATAGCCGGGCTTGTATTCGTAGCTACGGTCGAAGAGGTTCTCGACGGCGAGGAATACCTCACCTTTTTTGCCCAAGGCCGGCAGAGGGTAGGACAGACGGGCATTGAAGACGGCGAAGGTGGAGACCTTGTCCGTGTTGACGGCACCGGCGGCGCGGGCGCGATTCAAGGCCCATACTTCCGATTGATATAGCGCATCGAGCACCACGCGGATGGGGCCAACCTGTCCGTTCAACCCGGCGGTGAGTGCCTTCCTGGGCGTGTAGGGCAAATTGTCGATATCGGGATCGAGGAGCGTCAAACTGCCGAAGACAGTCCAGTCGCGCCCGAGGGTCTGCCGGATCGCCAGTTCCGCCCCCTTGATCCGATACGATCCAAGATTGAGAAACTGGGCCGGTGGCGGAACATCGGGCGGGAAGCCGAAGATGTAGCGATTCTTCACCCGGTCGTCGAAGAAGCTGATATCGACCTGGGTCGCATCCGTCGGCAAGAATTTCACGCCGACTTCCGCATGGTCGAGTTCTTCCGCCGAGAGTTGTTTCCAGGTCGATCCCAGCGGCGGGATGACCTGCGCCAGGGACGGCGCTTCCAGGCCCGGGTAGTTGATGCCGCGCGAGACGTTGGCAAACACCGTCAGTTGCTCCGAGACGAGCGATACGCCTGCATGGGGCGAGGATTTGGACTTGAACTGGCTGTGGTCATAGAAGCGCAGCCCGGCGGATGGAACCAGGGTCCAGTCGCGGTTGAGGACGATCTGCTGGCTCAGCGACGCATAGGGCGAGGTGATCCGGAAGGTCGGCGTATCGAAGCTGATTCGCGGTGCTGGATCAATGCGATTGAAGCGGACGTCCCCGGAAATCCGATCCAGGTCGACGCCGACGATCACAGTCCCCGCCGCCCAGGGGGAGAACTGTTCCTTCCAGCGCACGCCGCTCATGCTGAAGTGCGTCAGTGTGTCGCCCTCGGGCGCCGGGCGGTTGCGCCATTGGATGTCGCCCTGGTTGGCGTAGACGCGGAAATCGCCGCGCCAGTCGCCATGGACATGCGACAGGCTGGCCGAAAGCATTCCGGCCTGGGTGTCGTACTGGGGCGCAACCGCTGGCGCTGCGACGCGCGAGTCGCCGGGATCACGGTCCTTGTTGTCGGCGTAGATGAAACTTGCGCTGGCGCTCCAGTTGGCATCGAGGCGAATGCCGACCCGGCCCATGGCGTTTTTCAGTTCGCCGCTCGCATTCGCGCGGTGCCCATCGGATTTGGCGTAGCCCTGGGCGAGCATGAAATCCAGGTCGCCCTGGCGGCCGAGCAGGTTCGCCTGCTCGATGACCGTACCGAACGATCCGGCCGAAATTCTCGCGTCGCCATGAACGCCGTCCTCCGTGGCGCGCCTGGTCTGCAGGTTGATCGAGGCGAAGTTGTTGCCGTTGATCTGGGGCTGCGGGCTCTTGTAGACGGTGATGGACTGCATGCCGTTGATCGGCAGCAGGTCGAGCAGCGGATGGTCCCACACGCCGTTGTAGAACGGGATGCCATCCACGTAGGGCTTGATTTCGCTTCCCGGGCGGCTGGTACCCATGCCGCGGATATAGACCGCGCCTTCATCGCCGAAGGCCCCAACCGGATTGAAGCGCTGGATCTGGACGCCGGGCGTGTGCCGCAGGGCTGAGGCGATGTCGACCGCATTCTGGTCGCGCAATTGCTCGTTGGTGACGATCGCCGATGTGCTGGAAAACCGGTCGATATTCACTTCTTCGATGACTGGCGGCGCAGACACCGAAACCGCAGGCAAGGTTACGGTCTGCGCGCCTGCCCCGCCTGTGAAGGCCAAGGACACGGCCA
>CAYZLI010000240.1:0-3895 GCA_964479195.1 uncultured Rhodocyclaceae bacterium | reverse complement strand
CCTCCGCACCGCCGCCTTGGTCGGCCACGGTGGCGCGGGCAAGACCACGCTGGCCGAGGCCCTGCTCGCCGAGGCGGGGGCCATCAAGACGGCGGGCAGCGTGGAGAAGGGCAGCACGGTGTGCGATCACGATGCGGCGGAGAAGGCCGCCGGACACTCGCTGCACTCGGCCCTGGTCAATTTCGCCTGGGGCGACACCCACATTCACCTCATCGACACGCCGGGCTATCCGGATTTTTCCGGCCAGGCGATTCCCGCCCTGGCGGCGGTGGAAACGGCGCTGGTGGTGGTCAACGCCCAGACCGGCATCGAACTGGCCACGGAGCGCATGATGCGCTGGGCGGGCGCCCGCGGCCTGGCGCGCATGATCGTCGTCAACAAGATCGATGCCGAGAACCTGGATCTGGCCGCGCTGGTCGGCCAGATCCGCGAGCGCTTCGGCCGCGAGTGCATGCTGCTCGACCTGCCGGCCCACGACCGCCACGATGTGGTCGAAGTGCTGGGGCGCGATGCGGGCGAGGCGGACATCGAGTCGGTGGGCGCCGCACACCGGGCACTGATCGACCAGATCGTCGAGGAGGACGAGACCCTGCTGGCGCGCTACCTGGAGGAGGGCACCGATCCCGCGCCCGAGGAGCTGCACGCGCCCTTCGAGCGGGCGCTGCGGGCCGGGCACCTCGTTCCCATCCTCTTCGTCTCGGCCAAGACCGGGGCCGGCGTGCGCGAGCTGCTCGACGTGCTGGCCCGCCTTGCCCCGAACCCGGCCGAGGGCAATCCGCCGCCCTTCCTGCGCGGCGAGCCCGGGGGGGAAGCGGAGGCCTTCCATGCGGAGCCCGATCCGGCCAAGCACGTGCTGGCCCACGTCTTCAAGGTCGTCGTCGATCCCTTCGTCGGCAAGATGGGCATCTTCCGCGTGCACCAGGGCACGGTGCGCAAGGACAGCCAACTCTTCGTGGGGGACGGCAAGAAGCCGTTCAAGGCGGGGCATCTGTTCATGCTGCAGGGCAAGGACTACGTGGAGGTGGACGAGCTGGTGCCGGGGGACATCGGCGCCGTGGCCAAGGTGGAGGAGATCGAGTTCGACGCGGTGCTGCACGACTCCCACGACGAGGACCACATCCGTCTCAAGCCCCTCGAGCTGCCCAAGCCCATGCAGGGGCTGGCCGTGGAGACCACGCGCAAGGGCGACGAGCAGCGCCTCTTCGACGTGCTGCACAAGCTGGAGCTGGAAGACCCCTGCTTTACCGTGGAGCGGCACCCGACCACCAACGAGACGGTGGTCCGCGGCCTGGGCGAGATGCACCTCAAGTCCAAGCTGGAGAAGATGGCCCAGCAGCACAAGCTGGAGGTGGCGACGGCGCCGCCCCAGATCCCCTACCGGGAAACCATCGTGCGCGGGGCCGAGGGCCATTTCCGCCACAAGAAGCAAAGCGGCGGCGCCGGCCAGTTCGGCGAAGTGTTCCTGCGCATCGAGCCCCTGGAGCGGGGCGCCGGCTTCGAGTTCGTGGACCAGGTGAAGGGCGGCGTGATCCCCGGCGTCTTCATGCCGGCGGTGGAAAAGGGCGTGCGCCGGGCGCTGGCCGAGGGGGTGGTGGCCGGCTTCCCGGTGGAGGACCTCCGCGTCGTCGTCTACGATGGCAAGACCCACCCGGTGGACGGCAAGGAGGTGGCTTTCAGCACCGCCGGGCGCAAGGCTACCGTGGAGGCCATCCGTGCCGCCGCGCCCATCGTGCTGGAGCCCATCGTCAATATCGAGGTGCTCGGCCCGGAAGCCTCCATCGGCGACCTCACGGGTGACCTCTCCGGCAAGCGCGGCCAGATCACCGGCACCGATACCCGCGGCGGCGGCATGGCCGCCATCTCCGGCCAGGTGCCCCTGGCGGAGCTCACCGATTACCAGTCGCGGCTGAAGTCCCTTACCGGCGGGCGCGGCTCCTACAGCATCGAGTTCAGCCACTACGCCCAGGTGCCCCCCCAGACCCAGGCCCAGTTGGCGGCGAAGTTCCGGCCGCGGGAAGAGGATGAACAGTGAGCCATCCGCAGGGGTGGCTCCAGCGCCTGCCCGGCGCGGCGCGCGACTTGCCGCACCGCGACTGGCTGTCTGACGCGGGGTCCCTGACGGCGCGCGTCGCCGGCCATTGCCGGTGGTTTTCCGTCGATCTGGTGCGCCAGGCGCTGGCGCGGCCCCACCGGGACGAAGTGCGCGCGCTGGGCATCCCCCGGCGAGAGCGGGCCTGGGTCCGCGAGGTGGTCCTGCGCGCCGATGGGCGGCCGGTAGTATTTGCGCACAGCGTGCTGCCGCGCGAAAATGTACGGGGCGCCTGGCGCTTGTTTGCCGGCATGGGCGGCCGGCCCCTGGGGGCGGCCCTGTTCGCCGATCCGGGCATCCGGCGCGCGCCGCTGGAGTTCCGCCGGCTCGATGGGCGCCATCCGCTCTGGCAGGCAGCGGCGCGGATCGTGGGCCCCCTGCGCGGCGAGTTGTGGGCGCGGCGCTCGCTGTTCTACCGCCGCGGCAAGCCGCTGCTGGTCACGGAAGTTTTCCTGCCGGACATCGTGAAGCTGAAACAGACCTGCCGTTCGTGGTGAGCTTGTCGAACCACGAGCGGACCACGCATCGGATCGACGAAACGCGCCGTTCCCCCTTCGACAGGCTCAGGGCGAACGGCAATCAAGCAGAGAGTCGAAGAATGACCCTGGTCGAACGGCTGAACAACTACGAACGCCTGATGCGGCTGGACAAGCCCATCGGCATCCTGCTGCTGTTGTGGCCGACCCTGTGGGCCCTGTGGATCGCCGGCGAGGGCATGCCCAGCGGCTTCGTCGTCTGGATCTTCGTGCTGGGCACGGCGCTCATGCGCTCGGCGGGCGTGGTGATGAACGACTACGCCGACCGCCATTTCGATCCCCACGTGGAGCGCACCCGCCACCGGCCCCTGGCCACGGGTGCGGTCTCCGAGAAGGAGGCGCTGATCCTGGCGGCGGTCGTCTCCCTGCTGGCGTTCTGCCTCATCCTGCCCCTGCACAAGCTGGTGTGGGCGCTCTCCTTGGTGGCGCTGTTCCTCGCCGCGAGCTACCCCTACACCAAACGCTTTCTGGCCGTGCCCCAGGCCTACCTGGGCATCGCCTTCGGCTTCGGCATCCCGATGGCCTTCGCCGCGCTGCTCTACACCGTGCCGCCGCTTGCCTGGGTGATGCTCGCCGCCAACATCTTCTGGGCCATGGCCTACGACACGGAGTACGCCATGGTGGACCGGGAGGACGACCTCAGGATCGGCATCAGGACCTCCGCCATCACCTTCGGCCGCTACGACGTGGCGCTGGTCATGCTGTGCTACGGGGCGATGCTGGCCATCATGGCCGGGGTGGGCTGGGCGGCGGAGCGGGGGGTCTGGTACTACCTCGGGCTTCTGGCCGCGGCGGCGATCATCGGCTACCACTACACCCTGATCCGCGACCGCGAGCGGGACAAGTGCTTCAAGGCCTTCCTGCACAACAACTGGGTGGGCGCGGCGATTTTCGTCGGGGTGGTCGCCGACTACCTGCTCACCTCCGGCCGGTGGCCGAGTTTCCTGAGGTAAGCCGTCCGTGCCGCGCATCCGGCAAGTCGTCAGCGACCAGGCGCGTGCCGATCTGCGCGAACTCCTCGGCGGCGCCCCCCTGCGCCGCGACCTCCTGATCGAATACCTGCACCGCATCCAGGACCGCTGGGGCTGCATCTCCTCGGAGCGCCTGGCCGCCCTGGCGGCGCTGCTGAAGCTCTCCCGTGCCGAAGTGTTCGAGGTGGCGACCTTCTATCACCACTTCGACGTGGTGCGCGAGGGCGAGGCGCCGCCCCCGGCCCTCACCGTGCGGGTGTGCGACTCGATCGCCTGCGAGATGGCGGGGGCCGGCGAAC
>CAYZLI010000239.1:0-3896 GCA_964479195.1 uncultured Rhodocyclaceae bacterium | reverse complement strand
ATGGCGCCGTCGCGGGCGAGGAGAATGGCTTCGGACACAATCGCTTGGCCGTTCGTGGTGAGCCCGTCGAACCATGAACGGCTGCGACCGTTCGCCCTGAGCTTGTCGAAGGGTGCCCGGTCATCGGGTGATGCCCTTGCTCAGGGGCTCGCCCCGCGCCGCATGGATTTTCGCCAGCGCCGCCCGCCCGGAGAGCAGGTGGGCGTGCATCAATGCCTCGGCGGTGGCGGCGTCCCGCTCGCGGATCGCGGCCAGGATGGCGCGGTGCTCCTCCAGGGATTGCTTGAGCCGGCCGTCCAGGCGCAGGGAGTCGCGCCGGGTGAGCTTCAGCACCTTGCGCAGGTCGTCGATCACCTGCTTGAGCCAGCGGTTGCCGCTCAACTCCTGCAGCGCCTGATGGAACTCTTGGTTGGTCTCGAAGAAGCGGTTGGTGTCGCCGCTCGCAGCGTGCTTCTCCAGGGCTTCATGCAGTTTCTCCAGCCGCTTGAGGTCGGCAGGAGTCGCCTTCCGGGTCGCCTCGAAGGCGCAACGGCCCTCCAGCAGGGCCATGAGGGGGAAGATGTCGTCCAGGTCCCGCTCGGACAGCTCCGTGACGTAGCAGCCGCGGCGGGGCTTCAGGGTCACCAGCCCTTCGGAAGCCAGCACCTTGAGGGCCTCGCGCAGGGGCGTGCGGCTGATGCCGTAGGCTTCCGCCAGGGCCTGCTCGTCGATCCAGGCCCCCGACTGCAGTTCATGGGCGAAGATGCGCTGGCGCAGGCGTTCGGCCACCTCCTGGTAGAGGGCCGGTTGGGCAATACTGGTGGGACTCATGGGATTGTCGTCGGGGCGCTTGCATTCATAATTATGGATACAGTATTATCCACCGCAGCGGATGTCAAGTCCGGCATCCTGCTAAATTGAAGGCCGCCCCGCCGCCTGCACGAGAGGTCCCGCCATGAACGACAAGCTGTTGAATTCCGCCGATCTCGCCGCCTGGGAGAAGGCGGCCGCCAAGTCCGCCCCCGGCGGCGATGTGTCCGCCCTCACCTGGGTCACACCCGAGGGCATTCCCGTCAAGCCGCTCTATACCAGGCGGGACACGGAGAACCTGCCCTACGCGGACACCCTGCCCGGCTGCGAGCCCTTCCTGCGCGGGCCCCAGGCCACCATGTACGCCGTGCGGCCGTGGACCATCCGCCAGTACGCGGGCTTTTCCACCGCCGAGGAATCCAACGCCTTCTACAAGCGGGCGCTCGCCGGCGGCGGCCAGGGCATCTCCGTGGCCTTCGATCTCGCCACGCACCGGGGCTACGACTCGGACCATCCCCGCGTCACCGGCGACGTGGGCAAGGCCGGCGTCGCCATCGATTCCGTCGAGGACATGAAAATCCTCTTCGACGGCATCCCGCTGGACAAGACTTCCGTCTCCATGACCATGAACGGCGCCGTGCTGCCGGTGCTGGCCGGCTACATCGTCGCCGCCGAGGAGCAGGGGGTGAGCCGGGAGAAACTCTCCGGCACCATCCAGAACGACATCCTCAAGGAATTCATGGTCCGCAACACCTACATCTACCCGCCGGCGCCCTCCATGCGCATCATCGCCGACATCATCGAGTACACGGCGAAGCACATGCCGAAGTTCAACTCGATCTCGATTTCCGGCTACCACATGCAGGAGGCGGGGGCGACCCAGGCCCTGGAACTCGCCTTCACCCTGGCCGACGGCGAGGAATACGTGAAGACCGCCATCGCCAAGGGCCTGGACGTGGACGCCTTCGCCGGAAGGCTGTCGTTTTTCTTCGCCATCGGCATGAATTTCTACCTGGAAGTGGCCAAGCTGCGGGCCGCGCGCCTGCTCTGGTGGCGCATCATGAAGCGCTTTGCGCCGAAAAACCCCAAGTCCCTGATGCTGCGCACCCACTGCCAGACCTCCGGCTGGTCGCTCACGGAGCAGGACCCCTACAACAACGTGGTGCGCACGGCCATCGAGGCCATGGCGGCGGTGTTCGGCGGCACCCAGAGCCTGCACACCAATTCGCTCGACGAGGCCATCGCCCTGCCCACGGACTTCTCGGCGCGCATCGCCCGCAACACCCAGCTCATCATCCAGGAGGAGACCCACATCGCCAGCGTGGTGGACCCCTGGGCCGGCTCCTACCTGATGGAGAAGCTCACCCAGGACATGGCCGACCAGGCCTGGGCCATCATCGAGGAAGTGGAGGCCATGGGCGGCATGACCAAGGCGGTGGAATCGGGCTGGGCCAAGCTCAAGATCGAGCAATGCGCGGCGGAGAAGCAGGCGCGCATCGATTCGGGCAAGGATGTCATCGTCGGCGTGAACAAGTACCGCCTGGAGCAGGAGGACGCGGTCGACATCCGCGAGATCGACAACAGCGCGGTGCGCGAGGCCCAGATCGCGCGGCTGAAGCAGACCCGCGCCGGCCGCGATTCGGCCGCCGTGCAGAAAGCGCTGGACACGCTGACCGAATGCGCGCGCACCGGAAAAGGCAACGTGCTCGATCTCGCCGTCCAGGCCGTGCGCCTGCGCGCCACCGTGGGCGAGATCTCCGACGCCCTGGAGAAGGAATGGGGCCGCTACCGCGCCACCAACCAGGCCATCTCCGGCGTCTACGGCGCCGCCTTCGAGCACGACTGGGAATGGCAGGATCTCAAGCAGGAGGTGGAAGCCTTCGCCACCGCCGAAGGGCGCCGCCCGCGCGTCATGATCGCCAAGCTGGGCCAGGACGGCCACGACCGGGGCGCGAAAGTGGTGGCCACCGCGCTGGCGGACCTGGGCTTCGACATCGACATCGGCCCCCTCTTCCAGACCCCGGAGGAAGCCGCGCGCCAGGCCATCGAGAACGACTGTCACGCCATCGGCGTGTCGACGCTCGCCGCCGGCCACAAGACCCTGGTGCCGGCCCTGCTCCAGGCGCTGAAGGCCCAGGGGGCGGCGGACATCATCGTCTTCGTCGGCGGCGTGATTCCCGCCCAGGACTACGATTTCCTGCATGAGGCCGGTGTGGCGGGCATCTTCGGCCCGGGCACGCCGATCCCGGCCTGCGCCAGGCAGGTGCTGGCGGCGATCCGCAAAACCCACACTTCGGCCTGATCATTAACGTGTTGACAACGTAAATACGCGGAACTACCCTGAGAATGGACATCGAGTTCGAGCTTCAGGGCATCCGCTTCGTCGCCAACCGCGACAAGGCGCGGCGGAATCCCGCGAAGCATCCCGAGAGGAAAGGAATCTGTATGAAAACTGCTGACCTGAAAAAACGGCTGAAGCGCGAACGCCCCATGGCGACGGTCACGCTGCGCATGCCGGAAGACGTTGTCGAAGACCTGAAGCGCATCGCGCCAATGCTCGGCTTCTCCGGCTACCAGCCGCTGATGCGCGCCTATATCGGACAAGGATTGCGCGCCGACCTGGAAAAACTGGAATCCGCACCCATCGCCCGCCTGATCGAGAACCTGAAGGCGCAGGGCATACCGGAAGAAGCGCTGGCCAAGGCGGTAGCCGGGATTGCAAGTTAAGCGACATGCGGATCGAAGTAACCGACCGACCGAACCCCGTATCAACGCATTGGCTACAAAGAATTCGGCCGTCTGCCCGGGTTTGCCGGAAGATACGAGCGGCACTTCATGCATAAGCGCTTGACGGATGCAGGTGTCTGAATGAACGTCGCAGCAAGCGAAAATATCTTGCTGGACGCAGCCGACCAGGTCTTGGTCGACGGCGTGCTCGCGCGCCGGCCGCGGGCGCTGGCCAAGGCCATCACCCTGGTGGAGTCAACACGGCGCGACCATCAGGCGCGAGCGGAACAGGTGCTGGCGGCGCTGCTGCCGCACACCGGCGGCGCCATCCGCGTCGGCATCTCCGGCGCGCCGGGTGCGGGCAAGTCCACCTTCATCGA
>CAYZLI010000238.1:0-3988 GCA_964479195.1 uncultured Rhodocyclaceae bacterium | reverse complement strand
GTCCGCCGCATCCATTTCGTCGGTATCGGCGGCTCGGGCATGAGCGGCATTGCCGAGGTGCTGCTCAACCTGGGCTACGAGGTGAGCGGCTCGGACCTGGCCGACAACGCCGCCACGCGGCGACTGGCCGCGCTGGGTGCGCGCGTGGTCCTCGGCCACGGCGCCGGGAACATCGCCGATGCGGACGCCGTGGTGGTGTCCACGGCCGTCAAGGGCGACAACCCCGAGGTGATCGCGGCGCGCGCCGGCCAGGTTCCCGTGGTCCCGCGTGCGCTCATGCTGGCCGAGCTGATGCGCCTGAAACAAGGCATCGCGGTGGCCGGCACCCACGGCAAGACCACCACCACCAGCCTCGTGGCGAGCATCCTGGCCGAGGGCCGCTTCGATCCCACCTTCGTCATCGGCGGGCGGCTCAACAGTGCCGGCGCCCACGCCCGCCTGGGCTCGGGCGAGTTCATCGTCGCCGAGGCCGACGAGTCCGACGCCTCCTTCCTGCACCTGGCGCCGGTGCTCGCCGTGGTGACCAACATCGACGCCGACCACATGGAGACCTACGGCCACGACTTCGCCCGCCTCAAGCAGGCTTTCGTCGATTTCCTCCAGCACTTGCCCTTCTACGGTTCGGCCATCCTGTGCGAGGACGACCGCCACGTGTGCGAGATCATGCCCTTCGTCTCCAAGCCCATTGTGCGCTACGGCCTGGCGGAGACGGCCCACGTGCGGGCGGTGGACATCGAGCATCACGGTGTGCAGATGAAGTTCTCCGTGCTGCGCCCGGGCTCGGCGCCCCGGCTCGAGGTGGTGCTGAACCTGCCCGGCGTGCATAACGTGCAGAACGCGCTCGCCGCCATCGCCGTGGCCGACGAGGTGGGCGTTTCCGACGAAGCCATCGTCAAGGCTCTGGCGGAGTTCAAGGGCGTGGGCCGGCGTTTCCAGCGCTGTGGCGAGGTGGCGCTTCCGGGCGGCGGCAGCTTCACCCTGGTGGACGACTACGGCCATCATCCGGCGGAGATGGCGGCGACGCTGGCCGCCGCCCGCGGCGCCTTTCCCGGCCGCCGCCTGGTGCTGGCCTTCCAGCCGCACCGCTACACGCGCACCCGCGACTGTTTCGAGGATTTCGTCAAGGTGCTGTCCACCGTGGACGTGCTGCTGCTGGGCGAAGTCTACCCGGCCGGCGAGGCGCCCATCGTCGCCGCCGACGGGCGCGCGCTGGTGCGGGCGATCCGGGTTGCCGGCAAGGTCGAGCCGCTCTTCGTGGAGGATATCGCCGAGATGCCGGAGCAGATCCTGGGTGTGGCCCGGGATGGCGACGTGGTGGTGACCATGGGCGCGGGCTCGATCGGCGCGGTGCCCGGGAAGCTGACGCATGGACCTGTCTGACATGAAATACCTGGAGAACCGTTTGCGCGGGGAACTGCGGTTCGATGAGCCCATGGCGCGGCACGTCACCTGGCGGGCCGGCGGTGCGGCGGCGCGCGCCTACTTCCCGGCGGACCTGGACGACCTCGCCGCCTTCCTGCGCGACACCCGTATCGACGAGCCGGTGCTGTTCGTCGGCCTGGGCAGCAACCTGCTGGTGCGCGACGGAGGCTTCGACGGGACAGTGGTTTTTACCCACGGTGCCCTGAACACCCTGCGCTTGGAGAGCGCGGACCCCTCACGCCTCACGCCTCACGCCGCACTCATTTACGCCGAGGCCGGCGTGGCCAGCCCCAAGGTGGCGCGCTTTGCAGCCAATCGCGACTTGGCGGGGGCCGAGTTCCTCGCCGGCATTCCGGGCACGATCGGCGGGGCGCTGGCCATGAATGCGGGCTGCCACGGGGGCGAGACCTGGCGGATCGTCGATCGGGTGCGCACCCTCGACCGCAAGGGCGAACTGCGCAGCCGCGCCGCCGGCGACTTCGAAATCGGCTACCGCCACGTCGGTTCGCGCACCGTGGCCGACGAGTGGTTCGCCGCCGCCTGGTTGCGCCTGCCTGCGGGCGACGGGCAAGCGGCGCGGGAGCGCATCCGCACGCTGCTGGAGCGGCGCATCGCCAGCCAGCCGCTGCAATTGCCCAATGCCGGCTCGGTTTTCCGCAATCCGCCGGACGATCATGCGGCGCGGCTCATCGAGGCAGCGGGCCTGAAGGGAGCGGCGGTCGGCGGGGCGTGCGTTTCGGACATGCATGCGAATTTCATCGTCAATGCGCAAGGCCGGGCCAGCGCCGCGGACATCGAGGCGCTGATCGAGCGGGTGCAGGCGACGGTGAAGGACAAGTTCGGCATCGAACTGGTGCGCGAAGTGCGGATCGTTGGAGAGAAGTTGTGAGCGTGAATTACGGCAAGGTTGCGGTGCTGATGGGCGGCAGTTCGGCGGAACGGGAAATTTCCCTCATGTCCGGAGGCGCGGTGCTGGCCGCGCTGCAAAGGAGCGGTGTCGATGCGCATGCCTTCGATCCGGCCGAGCGGCCGCTGGGGGCGCTGCAGGACGAGGGCGTCCAGCGCGTCTTCATCGCCCTGCACGGGCGCGGCGGCGAGGACGGCACCGTGCAGGGGGCATTGGAGCTGCTGGGCATCCCCTACACCGGCAGCGGCGTCATGGCCTCGGCCCTGTGCATGGACAAGTGGCGCACCAAGATGGTTTGGCTGGCGAACCATCTGCCGACCCCCGCCTACCACCTCCTGCGCGCCGACACCGACTGGGAGGCCGTGGCCGCGGAGCTGGGCCTGCCCATCTTCGTCAAGCCGGCGCGGGAGGGCTCCAGCGTCGGCGCCACCAGGGTCGAGGGCGCAGCGGATCTGCGGGCGGCCTATGAGGAGGCCGTCAAGCACGACCCCCTGGTGCTGGCCGAGCAGTTCGTCGAGGGCGAGGAACTCACCGCGGCCTTCGTCGGCGACCAGCCGCTGCCCTTGGTGCGCATCGTCGCCCCCGGCGGCAACTACGACTGGCAGAACAAGTATTTCAGCGACGAGACGCGCTACTACTGCCCGAGCGGCCTGCCCGAGTCGGCCGAGGAGACGATCCAGGATTTGGTGATGGAGGCGGCCCGTTTGCTCGATTGCCGCGGCTGGGGCCGCGCCGACCTGATCCTGGACAAGAACGGCAGGCCCTGGCTGCTGGAGATGAACACTTCGCCCGGGATGACCGGGCATTCGTTGGTGCCCATGGCGGCGCACGCCGTGGGCATCGGTTTCGATGAGCTTTGCATGAAGATACTGGGGCTGGCGCAGCTTGGCTAGGACAAGACGAAATGAGTCGCCGGGTTTCTGGGACAGGCCGCTGCTGATGAACCTGTTCGCCGACCTGCTTTTCCTGGCCTCCGCCGTGGCGCTCGGCTACACGGTCGTCCTGGCGGTGGCGCGGCTGCCCTTCTTCCCCCTGCGCGAGGTGGTCGTCGCCGGCCCGTTGCGGGAAGTGACGGCCACCCAGATCGAGTACGCGGCGCGCAATGCGGCCACCGGCAATTTCTTTACGGTCAACCTGGAGGCCGTGCGCGCCGCCTTCGAGAAGCTGCCCTGGGTGCGCAAGGCTTCGGTGCGCCGGCGCTGGCCCGACGGCCTCGAGTTGAGCGTCGAGGAGCACGCGGCGGTGGCGCGCTGGAAGCACGCCGACGGCGCCGAGGCGCGGCTGGTCAACCGCCAGGGGGAGGTGTTCGCCGCCTCCAGCAATGCGCGACTGCCACTGTTCGTCGGCCCCGAGGGCACGGCGGCGCAGATGCTCGACCGGCACCGCGACCTGAGCGAGTTGCTGGTCCCCCTGCAGCGCACGCCCCAGGTGGTGGCCCTCAGTGCGCGTCAGGCCTGGCAGATGCGCCTGGACGACGGCGTGCTGCTCGACCTCGGGCGCGACCAGGCGAAGTCCGGCATCCGCGAACGCCTGGCGCGCTTCGTCGCGGTGTACGGGCAGGCGCAGGAGCGGCTGCAGGCACGGGCGGACGTGATCGACCTGCGCTATCCGAACGGTTTCGCCGCGCGGCTGGCGCGGCCAGCGAAGAACTAGGGGAGG
>CAYZLI010000237.1:0-3990 GCA_964479195.1 uncultured Rhodocyclaceae bacterium | reverse complement strand
GAGACCATGCGCCGCGGCGGCGGCGTGGGCTACGACTTCTCCTCCATCCGCCCGGTGGGCGCCCTGGTGAAGGGCACCCAGTCGCGCGCCTCCGGCCCCGTGTCCTACATGCGCGTCTTCGACCGCTCCTGCGAGACGGTGGAATCCGCCGGCGCCCGCCGCGGCGCCCAGATGGGCGTGCTGCGCTGCGACCATCCGGACATCGAGATGTTCATCCACGCCAAGGACAAGGGCGACCTCACCAACTTCAACATCTCGGTGGGCGTGACCGATGCCTTCATGACGGCGGTGGAAGCCGACGGCGACGTGGAGCTCGCCCACAAGGCCGAGCCTTCCGCCGACTTCAAGGCCAGCGGCGCCTACCAGCGCGACGACGGCATCTGGGTCTACCGCAAGGTGCGCGCCCGCGAGCTGTGGGACCAGATCATGCGGTCCACCTACGACCACGCCGAGCCGGGCATCCTGTTCCTCGACCGCATCAACCGGGACAACAACCTCTATTACTGCGAGACGATCGAGGCGACCAACCCCTGCGTCACGGCGGATACGCGCCTGGCGACCCAATACGGCCTGCTGCCCATCGGAGAACTGCATGCGGCCGGCCTGCCTCTCGAAGTGACGGTGGACAAACGCGCTCTGGACGATGGCGAACGGGGCACGGAAGTCCGCCCTGCCAAACCAGCGTTCATGACGGCGCGCATGGCCGATGTCTACAAGGTCGTGACCGAAGACGGGTATGAGATCAAGGCCACCGCGTGGCACGATTTCTACACGGCGCGGGGCAAGATCAAGCTGAGTGAATTGCGCCCTGGTGATGAACTGTGGGTACAGTCTGGCAAGGGGCAGTTTGGCCAGGAGGGCAATGAGACCCTTGGCACTCTGCTGGGTCTGATCACAGGGGATGGCCACTTCACCAACCGCGGAAAAGGTCAGGAAGCCGCCATCGTCAACCTGTGGGACCAGGACAGGGCGCTGGCCGAAACCCTGACCGGGGCTGTCAATGCCCTGATTGCCGGCTTGGCTGCCGCTCCGCGCGAATACGAAGTGAGTGCCGTGGCGGTACCCCAACGCAATCACCTGTTCATTCGCTCCACGCTGCTGGCACGCGCGCTGGCCGTTTACGGCTTCACCCGGGAAACCAAGCTGCGTGTCCCCGAGGTGGTCTGGAGGGGAAGCGAAGCCTGCGTTAGAGGCTATCTCAGAGCACTTTTCCAGACGGACGGCACGGTAAACATATCGTCCTACAGCCAAAGCTGTTCCGTCCGCCTGAGTTCCGTCCAGCGCAGCCTGTTGCAAGAGGTACAGGTACTACTTGCCAACTTCGGAGTTTTTTCCCGCATTCGGCTTCGCCGGCAGGCCGGCATGCGACCGCTGCCCGATGGCAAAGGCGGTACTCGCGAATACGCATGTCAGCCGGCCCTGGAACTTATCATCGACGGAGAATCGCGCGATGCATTCATGCGCGAGATCGGCTTCCTCCTCGACTACAAGAACGACAAATACCGGGACTGGGCTGCCGACAAGGTCTTGCTGAAGACCCAGCGTTTCACGACCCGCATAACGGAGATCGCCGCTGCGGGCAGGGAAGCCGTTTTCGACACTACGCAACCGGATCGCAACACGGTCATCTTCAACGGCCTGGTGACGGGGCAGTGCGCCGAGCAACCTTTGCCGCCCTACGGCTGCTGCTGCCTCGGCTCGATCAACCTGACGCGCTTCATCAAGCACCCGTTCCAGGCGAACGCCGAGTTCAACTACGCCGGCTTCGGCCGCGTGGTGGACATCTCCACGCGCATGCTGGACAACGTGCTGGACACGACCAACTGGCCCCTGCCCCAGCAGCAGGCCGAGGCCAACGCCAAGCGCCGCATCGGCCTGGGCTACACCGGCCTGGGCGATGCGCTGATCATGCTCGGCCTGCGCTACGACACGGAGGAGGCCCGCGCCAAGGCCACCGAGATCTCCGCCTTCATGCGCGACCGCGCCTACCTCGCCTCGGTGGAACTGGCCAAGGAGCGCGGCCCCTTCCCCCTGTTCAACGCCGACCTCTACCTTTCCGGCGGCAACTTCGCCTCCAGGCTGCCGGCGGAGATCAAGGAGCAGGTGCGCAAGCACGGCATCCGCAACTCGCACCTGCTCTCCATCGCGCCCACCGGGACGATTTCCCTGGCCTTCGCCGACAACGCCTCCAACGGCATCGAGCCGCCCTTCTCGTGGACCTACACCCGCAAGAAGCGCATGGCCGACGGCACCCACAAGGAATACTCGGTCGAGGACTACGCCTGGCGCTTCTACCGCCACCTGGGCGGCGACACGGCCAAGCTGCCGCCCTACTTCATCACCGCCCTGGCGATCTCCGCCCAGGCCCATGAAGAGATGGTCGCCGCCGTGGCCCCCTACATCGACACCAGCATCTCCAAGACGGTGAACGTGCCGGAGGACTACCCCTACACGGACTTCGAGCACCTCTACATGGCCGCCTGGAAGTCCGGCCTGAAGGGCCTGGCCACCTACCGCCCCAACAAGGTGCTGGGCGCGGTGCTGTCGGTGGACAGCGGCGCCGGCGCGGAGAAGAAGCAGCCCCAGGACGTGCGCCTCAGCGACGCTAACAAGCGCCTGGTCATCAAGACCCTGCCGGCGCCGGTGCTCGCCTCGCTACGCTGGCCCGGCCGGCCGCGGCTCACCGACGGCAACGCGGCCTGGACCTACATGATCGAGACGCCCCACGGCGAGTTCGCCCTCTTCGTCGGCCACATCGAGCAGAACCACAAGCCCGTGCCCTTCGAGGTGTGGGTGAACGGCTCCGAGCAGCCGCGCGGCCTGGGCGCCGTGGCGAAGACCCTGTCCATGGACATGCGCGCCCAGGACCGGGCCTGGCTCAAGTTGAAGCTCGACACCCTGGCCAAGACCGTGGGCGACGTAGCCTTCGACATGCCCTTCCCGCCCCACGGCGAGCAGAAGCGCATGCCCAGCGTGGTCGCCGCCGTGGCCCAGGTGATCCGCTACCGCGTCGAGCAGATCTGCGCCAACATGGACGAGAAGGCGCCCACGCCCGTGCTCGACACCATGTTCAGCCTGAACGAGCCGAAAACCGGCACCGACGGCACGCTGTCCTGGACGGTGGACATCCAGAACCCGGCCTCCGGCGAGGACTTCGTGCTGGGCCTGAAGGAGATCACCCTGCCCGACGGCGTGACGCGGCCCTACTCCATGTGGCTCTCGGGCAACTACCCGCGCGCCCTGGACGGCCTGTCGAGCATCCTCTCCCTCGACATGCGCGTCATGGACCCGGCCTGGATTGGCATGAAGCTGCGCAAGCTCCTCAACTACCCCGAGCCCCTGGGCGACTTCATGGCCTTCGTCCCCGGCACCCGCCGCCAGCAGAACTGGCCCAGCACGGTGGCCTACCTCGCCCGCCTGGTCATGCACCGCTATGCCATGCTCGGCATCCTCGACGAGCACGGCTACCCCACCCGCGAGATGGGCATCCTCGAAGCTCCGCGCGAAGCCAGCGCGCCGAAGGTGATGCAGGGGGCGCTGTGCCGCGAGTGCGGGAATTACACGGTGATCCGGAAGGACGGGTGTGATTTCTGCAGTGCTTGTGGGGCGGTGGGGGCGTGCGGATAATCCGTGCGGCTTGAGTGCCAAGACGGTGAAAATGGAAAGCCCCATCGGGAAACCGGTGGGGCTTTTTTCTAGGCGTCGACCGGGCTCACGTAGTGAGCCAGCGACGGCAGCAAACTTGAGCAACATACTACTGTTCGAATGTTCGAGAAGATAAGAGAGAAGGGCTTTCAAGTCCTGCCGCTGCACCACGCAGAAGCCATTCTCATGCACGACATGGCGGACGCAGTAACCGAACTCGAGAACGTTCTGGTCGGGGTTGAAATCCAGGCCGAGGAACTCATACGCGGAGGCGGCGGCGAGGGGGAACTCACGCAGCGCATGCGACGGCAATTGTCGGAGAAATACGGATGGAAGAAGCACAAC
>CAYZLI010000236.1:0-4085 GCA_964479195.1 uncultured Rhodocyclaceae bacterium | reverse complement strand
CCGAAGCCCATCTCGCTGGAAGCACCCGCCGAGGAGGCGGAGCCGGCCGCCGAGGCCAAGCCGGAAGGCGAGGCCGCCGAGGACAAGCCGCAGGAAGAAGGGACCGAACCCGCGCCCAACGCCGCGCCGGCCGCGGCCAAGCCCGCCGGACTCGCCAAGGCCGCGTCCGACGACCCGGTACAGAGCGTGTTCTTCACTTCGTTCATCATCCAGTAAGCGCGCCACCTGATCATGGCCCAGGATTTTCTCTCCCAGGAAGAAGTCGACGCCCTGCTCAAGGGCGTCACGGGGGAGACCGACGAGCCCGAGAAGGTCGAGGAAACCGGCGGCATCCGCAACTACGACCTCGGCCGGCAGGAGCGCATCGTCCGCGGCCGCATGCCGACCCTGGAACTGATCAACGAGCGCTTCGCCCGTTACCTGCGCATCGGCCTGTTCAATTACATGCACCGCACGACGGAGATTTCGGTGGGCCCGATCCGCGTGCAGAAGTACAGCGAGTTCATCCGCAACCTGGTGGTGCCGACCAACCTCAACCTGGTGCAGTTCAAGCCGCTGCGCGGCACCGGCCTGGTGGTCTTCGACCCGAACCTGGTCTTCCTGGTGGTGGACAACATGTTCGGCGGCGACGGCCGTTTCCACACCCGGGTCGAGGGGCGCGACTTCACGCCCACCGAGCAGCGCATCATCCAGGGCCTGCTGCGCGTCGTCTTCAACGAGTGGGAAAAGGCCTGGAAGCCGGTCTACGAGATGAAGATCGACTACGTGCGCTCGGAGATGAACTCCCAGTTCGCCAACATCGCCACGCCGAGCGAGATCGTGGTGGCGATCACCTACTCCCTGGAATTTTCCGGCTCGGTAGCGGAGATGCATATCTGCATGCCCTACTCGATGGTCGAGCCGATCCGCGACCTGCTGTACAGCTCGATGCAAAGCGATCACCTGGTCTCCGACCGGCGCTGGATCGGCACCCTGACCCGGCAGCTGCAAAGCGCCGACGTGGAGCTGGTGGCCAGGCTCGGCTCGACGCACATCCCGCTGGGCCAGATCCTCAGCATGAAGGTGGGCGACGTGATCCCCATCCACATCGAGGAGACGGTCGCGGCCGAGGTAGGCCAGGTGCCGGTCATGGAATGCCGCTATGGCGTCCAGAACGGCCAGTACGCGCTCAAGGTGGAGCGCTTCATCGCGCCGGAAGAAACCGAGAAACATTGAAGGAGGACGCCATGTCCGATACGGGACTCGAAGACAAGATCAGCGATGACGATTGGGCCGCCGCCATGGGCGAGCAGGCCGCCGCGGAAACCAAGGCCCCCCAGGCGCAGCCGGCGCAGATCTTCCAGCCGCTTGCCGACAGCGGGGCCAAGGCCGGGGCCATGCAGGATTTCAACCTGATCCTGGACATTCCCGTCCAGCTCACGGTGGAACTGGGCCGCACCAAGATTTCCATCCGCAACCTGCTGCAGCTCGCGCACGGCTCGGTGGTCGAGCTCGACGCCTTGGCCGGCGAACCCATGGACGTGCTGGTGAACGGCACCCTGATCGCCCAGGGCGAGGTAGTGGTCGTCAATGACAAGTTCGGCATCCGACTCACGGACATCATCACGCCGAGTGAGCGGATGCGGAAGCTGAACAAATAGCGGCAATTTTCGCCGCCTAATCCCCGTCTCGAAATCGCATCGGCGGCGCTAATCTGCCGCCATGCGCTTCCTGCCCCTCCCGCTCATCGCCTCCGCCGCCCCGGCTTTCGCGCAGGCGGCCGCGCCCGCGCCGGGCGAAGTGGGCACCAGCCTGCTGCAAGTCCTGTTGGGCCTCGCCGTCGTGATCGCCCTGCTCCTGGGCGGCCTGTGGCTGCTCAAGCGGCTCTCCGCCCCGCGCGGCGCCGCCGCCGGCATGCTGCGCATCATCGCCGGCACCGCCGTCGGGCCGCGCGAACGGGTCGTCCTCGTGGAAGTCGGTGACACCTGGCTGGTGGTCGGCGTGGCGCCGGGGCAGGTGCGCGCCCTGCACCAGCTGCCGCGGCAGGAAATCCCACCCGATCCGGCCGCCCCCTATCCCGCCGGCAAGGATTTCGCCTCCCGCTTGAAACAGGTACTGGAGCGGCGCAATGGGCGCTAGGGAGGCAACGCGCGAGGCCCTGTCATCCCCGCGAACGCGGGGATCCAGTGTCTTTGGAGCGCCACTGGATTCCCGCTTGTGCGGGAATGACAAACCCCAGAGCAGGCCGCAATTCCTGGCGCGTACCCTAGCCTTGGCCGCATTGCTGCTTCCCCTGGCAGCATTCGCGCAAGGCCTGCCGGCCTTCAGCAGCGCACCGGGCCCGGGCGGCGGCCAGACCTACACCCTGTCGGTGCAGACGCTGCTGCTGCTCACGGCGCTGACCTTCCTGCCGGCCATCATCCTGATGATGACCGCCTTCACGCGCATCGTCATTGTCCTGTCCCTGCTGCGTCACGCGCTGGGCACCCAGACCTCGCCGCCCAACCAGGTGCTCATCGGCCTGGCGCTGTTCCTCACTTTCTTCGTCATGGCGCCGGTGGCGGACAAAATCTACACGGAGGCCTACCTGCCCATGGCGGAGAACCGGATCGGCTTCAACGAGGCCCTGGAGCGGGGCGCCGTGCCGCTGCGGCAATTCATGCTCAAGCAGACCCGGGAGACCGACCTCGAGTTGTTCGCCCGCATCGGCAACGCGCCCAAGGTGGAGCGGGCGGAGCAGGTGCCCATGCGCATCCTCATCCCGGCCTTCGTCACGAGCGAACTGAAGACCGCCTTCCAGATCGGCTTCATCGTCTTCATCCCCTTCCTCATCATCGACATGGTGGTGGCGAGCGCGCTGATGTCCATGGGCATGATGATGATGTCGCCGGTGATCGTGTCCCTGCCCTTCAAGATCATGCTGTTCGTGCTGGTGGATGGCTGGAACCTGGTGATCGGTTCCCTGGTGCGCAGCTTCGGATAATCCCCTGGAGAGGACATGACCCCGTCGACCGTCATCGAAATCGGCCGCAGCGCCATCGAGATCACCCTGCTGGTATCCACGCCGATGTTCCTCGCCGCCCTGGTCACCGGCCTGGTGGTGAGCATCTTCCAGGCGGCGACCCAGATCAACGAGATGACGTTGTCCTTCATCCCCAAGCTGGTCGCCATGTTCGTCACCCTGGTGCTCGCCGGGCCGTGGATGATGACCCTGCTGCTCGACTACATGCGGCGGCTGTTCGAGGGCATCCCGGGGATGATTGGATGAGTGCCGGGCTGCCACCCGTAGGGCGCAATAGCGAAGCGTATTGCGCCGGACGTACGCATTCGGCGCAATACGCCGCGAGCGGCTATTGCGCCCTACGCGCGAGTTAGACGTGCTCTCGGTTTCCGACAGCCAACTCAACGCCTGGCTGGCCGCCGTCCTCTTTCCGCTGGCGCGCATCCTCGGCCTGGTGGCGACGGCCCCGGTATTCAACAATGCCGCCCTGCCCATGCGCGTCAAGCTGGCCGCGGGGGTGGCCATCGCGCTCGCCCTGGCGCCGGCCCTGCCGCCCCAGCCGGCAATCGCCCCGGCCTCCTGGCTCGGCCTATCCGTGCTCGTCCAGCAGAGCCTGATCGGCATCGCCCTGGGCTTCACCATGCGCATCGTCTTCGCCGCAGTGGACCTCGCCGGCGAATTGATCGGCCTGCAGATGGGCCTTGGCTTTGCCGTGTTCTACGACCCCCAGAACGCCGCCCAGTCGCCCGTCGTCGCGGAACTGGCCGGGCTGCTGACGCTGTTGATCTTCCTCGCCCTGAACGGCCATCTGGTGGTGCTGACGCTGCTGGCACAGAGCTTCACCGCGCTGCCCATCGGCCCCATTCCCTTCTCCGGCGCCGGATGGAGCGCCCTGGTGGGCTGGGGCGCCACCCTGTTCTCCGCCGGCGTGCTGCTCGCCCTGCCGCTCATCGCCGCGCTGCTGGTCGCCAATATCGCCTTGGGCGTGCTCACCCGCGCCGCACCCCAGCTCAACCTCTTCGCCGTGGGTTTTCCCATCACCCTGGTCGCCGGCTTCACGGTGCTCGCCCTGTCCATGCCCTACTTCGCCCCGACCCTGGAACGC
>CAYZLI010000235.1:0-4112 GCA_964479195.1 uncultured Rhodocyclaceae bacterium | reverse complement strand
GAACATTCATTCCAACTGCCTGCCATGAAACGCGCACGCTTGGCCGTCGACCGCAGTTCCCCGCGGGATCAAGTGCTCGATGCGGCCCTGGAGCTCTTCGTCGAGCACGGCTATTTCGGCACCTCGGTGCATGACATCGTGCGCGCCTCGCAGGTGAGCATCGGCTCGATCTACCACCACTTCGGCGACAAGGAGGGGGTGGCCCGCGCCCTCTACCAGGCGCAGGCCGAGCGCATGGAAGGCGCCATCGCCGGGGTCGCCGCCCGCCACGCCACGGCCCGGGAGCGCTGCCGCGGCATCATCGAACTGCTGTTCGCCCTGACGGAACACGAGCCCAAGGCCATGGAGTTCATGCTCCACGCCAAGCACCGGGAGTTCATCCCCTCGGAAAAGCCCGTGTGCTCGTCCAAGCCCTTCGAGGCGATGCGGCGCATCGTCCTGGAGGGCATGGCACGGGGCGAGATTCGGCGGATGGACGTCCTCGTCGCCTCGACCAGCCTGTTCGGCGGCGCGGTGCGCATGATCACGGCGCGGCTGGACGGCGTCGTGCCCGCCCCGCTGCCCGGCTACGTGGACGAAGTCTGGGACTGCGCATGGAGAGCCGTGGCGGCCTGATTGTCGGGCCGCTTTTTAAAACCGTTCGCTAGAACGAACGTTCATTCCAGGAGAAACCCATGAAAAGCATGGCCATCGTTGTTCGCGACGACGCATACGACAAGATCCTCACCCCCCTGGCCTTCGCCTACCTGGCCGCCGCCGAGGGGACCAAGGTCGACATGCTGTTCGTCAATTGGGCGGTAAAAGCCCTCACCAAGGAGGGCGCCGCCGCGCTGAAGATCGATGGCCACCACGCCGCCGACGACGGCTGGGTCCGGGAGCAGGTCGCCAAGGCCGGCCTGCCCAACGACATCTACGAGGTGCTCAAGGCGCTCAAGGGCACGGGCAACGTCAGCTTCTACGCCTGCAGCCTGGCCGGCGCGATCTTCGGCGTGGACGACAAGAACCTCATCCCCGAGGCCGAGGGCATCGTCGGCGCCTCCTGGTTCCTCAACGAGAAGGCCGCCAAGGCCGAGCATTACCAATATTTCTGAGGCCGGCCCATGAGCGAGATCCAAGTGACCGTCACCCTCGACACCTCGGGCAAGTGCTGCCCCATGCCGATGGTGGAAACCAACCGGGCGATCAAGGCCCTCGCCGCCGGCGAGGTGCTGGAGATCGTCGCCACAGACGTGGGCACGCGCAAGGACATCCCCTCCTGGTGCGAACGCACCGGCCACACCCTGCTCTCCGTGAGCGAACAGGACAAGGTGTTGCGCTACTTTGTCCGCAAGGGCGGGTGAATCGCCCGACCGTCCCGCCTGAAGCCAGCCGCCGGCTGGCTTTTTTTTGCTCGCGGCGCGCGACCTTGAGCACCGCGGCAGGTAGAATCCGCCGCGCCGCACCCGCTTGATGCGCGAACCATGACCACCGCCCTCGCCATCCTCAACGACACCTTCGGCTATCCGGCCTTCCGCGGCCGGCAGGCGGAGATCGTCGGCCATGTGGCCGCGGGTGGCGATGCCCTGGTGCTCATGCCCACGGGGGGCGGCAAGTCCCTGTGCTACCAGATTCCGGCGCTGCTGCGCCCGGGCACGGCCATCGTCGTCTCGCCCCTGATCGCCCTCATGCACGACCAGGTGGCGGCCCTGGAGGAGGCCGGCGTGCGCGCCGCCTTCCTCAACTCGGCCCTGCCTTTCGAGGACGCCGACCGGGTCGAGGGGACTTTCCTGCGCGGCGACTACGACCTGCTCTACGTGGCGCCGGAGCGGCTGCTGACGCCGCGCTTCCTGCAGTTGCTCGAGCGCGCGGCGGCGGGCGGGGGGCTCGCCCTCTTCGCCATCGACGAGGCCCACTGCGTCTCCCAGTGGGGCCACGACTTCCGCCCGGAATACCTGCAGCTCGCCGTCCTGCACGAGCGCTTCCCGGCGGTGCCGCGCATCGCCCTGACCGCCACCGCCGACGCCGTAACGCGCGCCGAGATCCTCGCCAACCTGCGCCTGGACGGGGCGCGCGTCTTCCTCTCCAGCTTCGACCGCCCCAACATCCGCTACCGCATCGTCGAGAAGGCCAACGCCCGCGCCCAGTTGCTCGCCTTCCTGCGCGCCGAGCACGCGGGCGATGCGGGCATCGTCTATTGCCTGTCCCGGCGCAAGGTAGAAGAGACTGCCGCCTTCCTGGTGGACCAGGGCATCCGCGCCCTGGCGTATCACGCCGGCATGGGCAGCGCGGAGCGCGCCCGCAACCAGGAAGCCTTCCAACGCGAGGAGGGCGTGGTGATGGTGGCCACCATCGCCTTCGGCATGGGCATCGACAAGCCGGACGTGCGCTTCGTCGCCCACCTCGACCTGCCCAAGAGCATCGAGGGCTACTACCAGGAGACGGGCCGCGCCGGCCGTGACGGCTTGGCCGCGGACGCCTGGATGGCCTACGGCCTCTCCGACGTGGTGCAGCAGCGGCGCATGATCGAGGAATCCGAAGCCGACGAGCGGCACAAGCGCGTCTCGGCGGCGAAGCTCGATGCCCTGCTCGGCCTGTGCGAGACCACCGCCTGCCGCCGCCAGCGCCTGCTCGCCTATTTCGGCGAAGAAAGCGGACCCTGCGGCAACTGCGACACCTGCCTCGATCCGCCCCGCACCTGGGACGCCACGGAGGAAGTGCGCAAGGCCCTGTCCTGCGTCTACCGCACCGGCCAGCGCTTCGGCGCCGGCCACGTCATCGACGTGCTGCTGGGCAAGGACACGGAGCGCATGCGCCAGTGGCGCCACCACGAGCTGTCCACCTTCGGCATCGGCAAGGCGCTCGGGGAACAGGAATGGCGCGGCCTGTTCCGCCAACTGGTCGCCCTCGGCCTGCTCGCGGTGGACCACGCCTACGGTGCGCTCACGCTGACCGAAGCGGCGCGGCCGGTGCTCAAGGGGGAGACAAGCGTCGCCCTGCGCCGCCTGGCCGAGAAGAAAAAGGCCGCCGCCCCGCGCAGCCGCCGCATCGACGCGGAGCTCGACGCCGCCGGCCACGCCCTCTGGGAGCGCCTGCGCGCCTGGCGCGCCGAGACCGCCCGCGCCCACGGCGTCCCCGCCTACGTCATCCTCCACGACGCCACGCTCCTCGATCTGGTGCGCAGCCGCCCGCAGACGATCGGCGAACTGCGCCACGTCCCGGGCATCGGCGCCCACAAGCTGGAGAACTTCGGGGCGGCGCTTCTGCAGCTCCTGGCGTAGGGCGCAATAAGCCTGTCCTGAGCCTGTCGAAGGGCGTAGCGCATTGCGCCGGATGGCAATAGCGCAGCGCATTGCGCCGCATGACATCCGGCGCATTACGGCTTCGCCCGATGCGCCCTACGGGTCTATGGCATGATGCCCCTTCCCGACCTGCCCGGAGCCGCCGGAAATGGACATCGACACCTTCATGGAAAGCTACAAGCGCGCCTGGGAAACCAGCGACGAGCATCTCCTGGCCGCGCTCTTCGCCGAGGACGGCGTCTACCGCAACACGCCCTTCGCCGAGCAGCGCGGCCACGCGGCGATCAAGGCCTACTGGCAGCGCACCAAGCTGCAGAGCGACATCCACCTGGACTACGAGATCCTGCAGCGCCAGGAGCGCGGCGGCATCGCCCATTGGCGCACCACCTACCAGGTTGGCTCCGAGGAGCTCTTCCGTATCTGGGCCGCCTCCACCGGCACCAACCTGCTCGCCCGCAAGGAGGGGGATCCCCTGCCGCGGCTGGTGCTCGACGGCGTGGCCGTGGTCGAGTTCGACGCGGCCGGACTATGCCGCGAATTCCGCATCTGGTGGCATAGCCAGGCGGCAGGCGACTGAGGAGAGTGCAGCGCCCCTTCGAGAGCCTGCCCGACGGACCGCCGCGTCGAGGCCCGATTGGCGCTTCAGGTGTGGTGGAGGGGCTCCACAGCAAGGCGCATGCCCATCGCCTTGAGCACGGCGATCAGGCTGCGCAGCTCGGGATTGCCCTCCGGCGAGAGCGTCCGGTACAACTGCGTCGGGTTCAGGTGGGCCTTCTCGGCGATCGTGGGCACGCCGCCGAAGGCCTTGGCCATCTGGCGCAGCGCGAGCAGCAG
>CAYZLI010000234.1:0-4117 GCA_964479195.1 uncultured Rhodocyclaceae bacterium | reverse complement strand
CGCGGACAGGGCGAAGAACAAGGCCGATTCCCTCACTCAGGGCGCTCGGGCGGCATTAGGACAGAACGAGGGTGCGAACAGGCTAGCCCGCGAAGCGAGACGCGAAGCCGAGGCGGCGGCCGAAGCCGCAAAGCAAGCCGAGGCCGAGGCAATTGCGCTGACCACGAAGGGGATGGACCGCCCAAAGGACATGGCGGGCGCATTGGCCCAGGGAACGGGGCACGCGGCGAGTCCGAATGCGAGCGAGGGGGCCGGCAGCGGAAGTTCAGGCATCGAGGTTTCCGTCTGGGACGGCGCGGTGGAAGTGGGCGCTGGCGATGAGCGGAAGATGGTGCGCAAGGGCGAGACGGGCATGCTGACGGATGCGGGGGGCAAGCAGACGCTGACCGTCGCCGCGGCCGGTGCTGCGGCAACCGGCACGGCACCGCGCCCGGACAAGGTGAAGACGGACGCATCGCTGTTCGGGGACGAACCGCCGAAGTCCCAGCCCGGCCTCTACGTCTGGGTGCGCGAGGGGGCGGTTGCACTGACACGGGACGGTGAGACCCTGAACGTGGGCGCAGGAGAAGCGGCGGTGGTGACCAAGGACAAGGCGGCGCGGCTGGAGGCCGTGCCGAACTTCATGCGCTTCGACCGCACGCCGACGCCCCAAGGCGCGGCGCCGCAGACGAACGCCGCCCTGCCGGCCTTCCGCGCCCCGGATGGCGCGGTCTCCGCCGGTTGCGCGGTGAAATAGGGATGGCTCTGCGCGCAAACCTGCGGCTCGCCGCGCTCGGCGCCTTGCTCGTCCTGGGGCCGCCGGCGCCGGCGCAGGCGCAGGACGCACTGCGCCTGGCGGTGCGCGGCTTCGAGATCGAAGGCGAGCTGCCGATGCCGCGGGAGGCCGCCCTGGCCCTCCTCGCGCCCTTCGCGGGGGAGGCGGTGGGCCTCGAACAGTTGCAGGGCGCGGCGCGGGCCCTGGAGGCGGCGCTGGCCGAACGGGGCCACGCCTTCCACCGCGTCATCCTGCCGCCCCAGGCCGTCGCCGGCACCGTCCGGTTGCGCGTGCTGGCCTTCCGCCTGGCCCGGGTCGCCGTCTCGGGCAACGGGCACTTCTCCAGCGAAAACATACTCGCCAGCCTGCCCGCGCTCGCGCCGGGCGCCCCGCCCGATGTGGCGGAAGTGGCGCGGGAGCGGGCTGCCGCCAACGAGCATCCCGCCAAGCGGGTCGAGATCGTCTTCCGCCCGAGCGCGACCCCCGATGCCGTCGATGCCCAGGTGGCGGTGCAGGACGAGGCGCCCCGGCGCTTCTCCCTCGGGGCGAGCAACACGGGCGAGCCGCGCACGGGCCGCTGGCGCGCCTCGCTCGGCTACCAGCACGCGAACCTCTGGGGGCGCGACCACACGTTGATCGCCAGCTACACGACTTCCCCCGGGCACGAAGCGGACGTGAAGCAGTACGGGTTCCACTACGGTATGCCCTTCTACGCCGTCTCCGGCGCCTTGACGCTGTCCTATGCCTTTTCCGACGCCAATTCCGGCACGGTCGCCGACGCCTTCCAGGTGAGCGGGCGCGGCGAGTTCGCCGGGCTGCGCTGGCGCCAGCACCTGACGCCGGCCGGCGCCTTGTCGCACGCCTTGGAGGCCGGCGTGGAGGACCGCTTCTTCGACAACAATGTCATATTCGGTACGAGGCAGATCGGCGTGGACGTGCGCAGCCGGCCCGTGACGCTCGCCTACCAGGCCCGCTACGACCAGCCGGCCTCCACCCGCGGCGGCCGGCTGGAGTACGTGCGCAACCTCCCCGGCGGCGCCGAGAACACCGATGCGGCCTACGCCGGCAACCGCGCCGGGGCGGGTCGCCGCTGGCAGGCCTGGCGCTACGGCCTCGACGGCTCGTGGAGCGTCGGCGCCTGGCTGCTCGGCGCCCGCCTGCGCGGCCAGGCCACGGCCGATGCCTTGATCCCCGGCGAGCAGTTCGGCCTCGGCGGCGCGCAAAGCGTGCGCGGCCTGCGCGAGCGGGAGGCCACGGGCGACACCGGCTGGTCGCTCAGCCTGGAAGCGGCGGCGCCCCTGCCCTGGGCGGGCCTGCGCGGCGTGCTGTTCGCGGATGCCGGTGAAGTGCGCGTGAAGGATGCCGCCGCGGGACAGGCGGCGCGCCAGGTGGCGGCCAGCCTGGGCGCCGGCCTGCGCTGGGCCGTGGAGCGCCGCGTCTCGCTGGCGCTGGATGGCGCGTACGTCGTGGACGGCGCCGCCACGACCCGTTCCGGCGAGCGCCGCCTGCACGCTTCGCTCACCTACCAGTTCTAAAGTTGTCTTTCCCGCCACCGCGGCGTATCGTGCGTGCCTCTCACGCGGCACGGACAAGACGGCCATGGGATCGCGTTTTCCGCCGGAGCCCGGGATGGACCTGGAAGGTTTCGCCAGGCGCGACCGTTCGCGTCGCGCCCTCGGGGCCTTGCTGGCCGAATGGGGCTGGGGCCCATTGGAGGCGTCCTTCCGGGTCGCCCTGGACGAGCCCGGGCTGAGGCTCAGGGACTACGGCGGCAGCGGTCCCGTCCTGCTGCTCGTCCCCGCCCCGATCAAGCGGGCCTACATCTGGGACCTGGCGCCCTCCTGCAGCGTGGTGCGGCGGGCTCTGGATGCGGGCTGTCGGGTCTACCTCATCGAGTGGCGGGAGCCCATCGACCAGGGGTGGGGACTGGCCGATTATGCCGAGAGAATGATCCTCGCCTGCCTCGACGCCATCGTGGAGGAAACCGGCGAGCGCGGTGCTTTTCTCGCCGGCCATTCCCTCGGCGGCACCCTGGCCGCCGTCTTCTCCGCGCTGCATGCGGAGCGGGTTCGCGGCTTGGTGCTGCTCGCGGCGCCGCTGCATTTCGCGCCCGACGCCGGCGTGCTTTCGGTGCTGCTTGCCGACCTGCCGGTGGAACGCCTGCCGGCCGGCCCGGTGCCCGGCTCGTTCCTCAACGCCGTCGGGCTCGCGGCCGCGCCGGCCACCTTCGGCCTGGCGCCCTGGCTGGACTGGTGGGCGAGCCTGCCCGATGCCGACGCCCGGGACACCCTGCTGCGGGTGCAGCGCTGGGCTCTCGACGAGCTGCCGCTGCCGGGCCGACTGCTCGCGGAAGTGGTGGACCGGCTCTACCGCGAGGACGCCTTCGCGCGCGGTGCCCTTAGCCTCGGCGGCCGGCGCGCAGCGCCTGCCGAGGTCACCGCCCCGCTGTTGTGCGTCGTGGATCGCCGCTGCCCGCTCGTCCCGCCCGCCGCCATGCTGCCGGTTCTGTGTGGGGCCGGCAGCCCCGAAAAAATGCTTCTGTACTACGAGGGAGATGCCGGCGTCTTGTTGCAGCACGTCGGCATGCTCGTGGGGCGCTCCGCTCACCAGCGTCTGTGGCCCGAAATCCTGCGCTGGATTCGCGCCGCCCCGGCCCGCGACTGAAAGAAAACGGGCCGCTCCGTGGAGCGGCCCGTTTGCCGTTGGGGCGGGGTGCTTGCGGCGCTTACAGCGCTCTGGCGTGCTCGGCGAGGTACTTGGCCACGCCGTCCGGGTTGGCCTTCATGCCGGCCTTGCCCTTCTGCCAGCCGGCCGGGCAGACCTCGCCGTGTTCTTCGTTGAACTGCAGGGCGTCCACCATGCGGATCATCTCGTCGATGTTGCGGCCGAGCGGCAGGTCGTTCACCACCTGGTGGCGCACCAGGCCGTTCTTGTCGATGAGGAAGGAGCCGCGGTAGGCGACGCCGCCGGCGGCCTCCACGTCGTAGGCCTTGCAGATCTCATGCTTGATGTCGGCCACCAGCGCGTAGCGGACCTGGCCGATACCGCCTTTTTCCACCGGCGTGTTCTTCCAGGCCAGGTGGGTGAATTGCGAGTCGATGGACACGCCGATCACCTCCACGCCGCGCTTCTTGAACTCGTCCAGGCGGTGATCGAAGGCGATCAGCTCGGACGGGCAGACGAAGGTGAAGTCGAGCGGGTAGAAGAACACCACGGCGTACTTGCCCTTGGCGAACTTGGAGAAGGTGATTTCGGTGATTTCATTGCTGCCCAGCACCGCGTTGGCGGTGAAATCGGGCGCAGGCTTTCCGACGAGAACTGCCATGTGCGAGTCTCCTTTGCGACTGTCGAGGGGGATTGCGA
>CAYZLI010000233.1:0-4136 GCA_964479195.1 uncultured Rhodocyclaceae bacterium | reverse complement strand
GATGTCTACCCATCCGGCGGGTTACGCTGCGCTAACCCGCCCTACGAAGCTGGGACGGGGAGGGATAGGGTCGTGAGCGCCCCGGCGCGGGATCCGCTGCAGTTACCGGCCCGGGTGCGCGCGGAGTTCGAGCGCGAGCAGTACCGCGGCGAACTGCTGGTGACCGCGGTGCAGCTCGTCATCGTCGCGGTGCTGGCGGTGCTCTACGCCGGCACGCCGCCGGGCTTCTCGCCCGACGCCCCCGTCGAGGCGGTGCCCCTCGGCCTCACCCTGTTCGCCGAGCTCGCCCTGCTGCGCCTGTACTTCGCCGCGACGGGACAGCTGACGCGCTGGATCCTCGGCCTGACGGTGGTGGGGGAGATGGCGGTGCTGCTGTTCGTCATCTGGGCCTACCACCTGCAGTACGAGCAGCCGGCCCAGTTCTACCTGAAGAGCACGCAGTTCGTCTATGTGTTCATCCTGATCGCCCTGCGCGCCTTGCGCTTCGAGCCGGTGTGGGTGGCCCTGTCCGGCCTCACCGCCGCGGCCGGCTGGGGGGTGCTGCTGCTCTATGCGCTCACCCATGCGGCCGGCAACCCGGTCACCCGGGACTACGTCACGTCCCTGCGTACCACCCAGATCCATTTCGGCGGCGAGTTCGACAAGCTGCTCGCCATCGTCGTGGTGACGGCGGTGCTCACCCTGGCGCTGGCGCGGGCGCGCGCCCTGCTGGCGAAGGCGGTGTCCGGCCAGCAGGCCGTGGCCGACCTGTCCCTCTTCTTCGACGATTCGGTGGCCCGGCGCATCACCCAGTCGGAGGCCGCGGTGATGGCCGGCCAGGGCGAGCTGCGCCAGGCGGCGATCCTCTTCCTCGACATGCGCGGCTTCACGGAGGCCGCGAGCCGGCTCGCACCCGGCGAGCTCATCGCGCTGCTGGGCGAATACCAGGGCCTGCTCGTGCCCATCGTCAAGGCCCACGGCGGCAGCATCGACAAGTTCATGGGCGACGGCATCCTGGCGAGCTTCGGCGCCGTGGCGCCGGATGCCCGCTACGCCGCCAACGCCCTGCGCGCGGTGGATGCCATCATGGAAGCGGCCGACGGGTGGCGGGCGCGGCGCCGCCAGGCGGGCCAGGTGGCGCCCGATGTGGGCGCCGGGCTCGCCGCCGGCGAAGTGGTGTTCGGCATCATCGGCGAGGGCAAGCGGCTCGAATACACGGTGATCGGCGACGCGGTGAATCTCGCCGCCAAGCTGGAAAAACACAACAAGGCCGAGCACACCCGCGCCCTCACCACCCGCGGCGCCTACGAGCTGGCGCAGGCGCAGGGCTATGCGGGACACAAGGAAATCCTGCGCGAACGCAGCGTCGGCGGCGTGCCCGAACCCATCGACCTCGCCGTCCTGGGCCGTCACCCGGTCGTGAACGAAGCGATGGCACGCAAACCCTGAAGCGGCCGGTGCGTGCCTCGTGTGTGCCTCCCCTTGGGCGTGCCGGCGGTGCTGAAGTAGCCCCAGCCGGCTCTCAGACTTTCCGGGCGACGAGGCGCATGCGCACCCTTACGGTGTTGGCGACCTGCAGCGCCCCGCCGAGGACGCTCAAGGGCGTGATGCCGAAGTCCGTCTGGTTGACCTCGAAGACCGCCGTCACCGCAACCTGCTCGTCCCGGTAGTCGATGGCGACGGGCACGGTCATGTCGCGCTCCACGCCGCGCAGGGTGATGCGCACGGTCACATCCGGCGCCCAGGCCGGACCGACCAGGCCGACCGACCGAATGTCGATCTGCGGGTAGCGGGCCGCATCCAGCACGCTGCGGCCGAGCATGTTCCTGGCGGTGCCGGCGATCGCTTCGGCGTCGGGCGGCTGGGCGAATTCCTCGCCTTCCACGGACCTTGCTTCGGCGGCATCGACCTGGAAGTCCGCGACGGGCATCACGAGGGCAAAGCCGGACCGGTGGAAATCGTTGGCCAGGTACATTTCACCCAGAATGGTCCTCGGCCGGACCACGTGGCTGTGGCCAAGGCGCGCCAGGGGGCCCGCCCGGTACACCAGAAAGCGCACGTCCGACAGCTCTGAACGGATGGCGTAGCGGGTGGCCTGGGCCGTGGGCGGCGGCAGCGTCGGGCCTGCCGGGACCGCAGGCGTGGGGTACTCCGGCGGCGTCTGGCATGCCCCCAGGCACAGCAGGCCCGCGCAAAACGCCGCCGACCCCAACTGGCGCCAGGCGACAGGCCATGACTCAAACGCTCGCGCTTCGGGCACTTCGCACATCCCTCGATGTATGGCGTGGGTTGCCAACAGGATAGTACTGCCGTTGGCCGCCGGCCCGGCGCACGTTTCTTTGCTTAGCGCGGAACTTGACGAGAGCTTTGCCGTCTACGCCATCATCCACATGGATGGTAAAGAGATGGTAGACAGATGGTAAGGAGATGGTAATGAGCATCCACGAGCTGCGGCCAAAGGCCGGCGAGGTCAGCGAGAAGATCACGATCAATCTCGGGGTCGTCGATCTCGGGCAGATCGATTTGCTCGTCCAGGAAGGGTTCTATTCCAACCGCACCGACCTGATCCGCACGGCAATCCGCAATCAGTTGGCCACGCACGCTGAGGTGGTCAGGCAGACGGTCGCCCGCAAGACCTTCGTCCTCGGCCTGCAGCACTTCACCCGCCGTGACCTCGAAGCGGTGCAGGCAACCGGACATAAGCTGCAGGTCCAGGTATTGGGCCTGGCCAGCATTGCCGACGACGTACCTCCCGAACTCGCCCGCGCCACGATCGAGTCGATTGTCGTGCTGGGTGCCTTGCATGCCAGTCCGGCGGTCAAGACCGCTTTGGCCGATCGAATCCACTGACCGGCATGGCTTTACAGGAGACATGAGTGATGAACGCAAGCATGAATACCGCAATGCTGGAAGCCGCCCGCTTGACCCGCGCCGGGCAGTTGCTTGAGGCGACCGCGATCATTCAACGCACGCTTCGCGGCGTGCAGGACGCCCAGCCCGCCGCCGACAGCGCCACCGGCACGGTGGTAGCGCCGACCGAGGGCGACTTCGACGTCATCGACACCGAGCGCCCAGCGATCGCGACTTCCAGGCCCGAGCCGCAACACCGTCCCCCGCCGGGGCCGACCGCAACGATTTTTGACCGAACGGCCTGGGCAGGGGTCGACCTCGCTGCGCTGAACGAACAGTGGCGCGGATTCCGGGGGCCACTATCCGAGCCCCTGCCGAAGCGGGCTCCCGACCCGCTGCCCGACGGAGCCCGGTTCATCACCGGGTCCTACAGCAATCCGGCCGGGACGCGCAGCTACAAGCTGTATGTCCCGAGCGGCTATCACGGGCAGCCGCTGCCGCTGGTCGTCATGCTCCACGGCTGCACGCAGGACCCTGACGACTTCGCTGCCGGCACCCGCATGAACGAGCTCGCCGAGAAGCAGCCGTGCTTCGTCGTCTATCCTGCCCAGACGCCGGCCGCCAACGGATCGAAATGCTGGAACTGGTTCAAGGCCACCGACCAGCAACGCGACCAGGGAGAGCCGTCGATCATCGCCGGCATTACCCGCCTGGTGCGCGACACCTATGCAGTCGACCCGCGCCGGATCTACGTCGCCGGCCTGTCGGCCGGCGGAGCGATGGCTGTGACGATGGCGATCACCTACCCCGACCTTTACGCAGCGGTCGGTATCCATTCCGGGCTTCCGCACGCAGCCGCCCGCGACCTCCCGTCTGCACTTGCGATGATGCAGCAGGGAGGAAAGGCCCCGCTCGGCCGGCACGCGAACGAAATTTCCGACGCGCTGCCCTTTCCGGCCATCGTGTTCCACGGCGACAGGGACACCAGGGTCCATCCCGGCAACGGCGACCAGGTGATCGCACAATGTGCGCGGCCTGCTTCGGCCGGGCGACCGCAGGCGGGAACCGATCCGCTCGTGACCGTACAGCAAGGACAGGTGCCGAATGGCCATGCCTATACGCGCACCATCTACCATCGGGTCCACGGGCAGCCCGTCGCCGAGCACTGGCTGATCCACGGTGCCGGCCATGCATGGTCGGGCGGCAGTTCCCGCGGCTCCCACACCGATCCGAAAGGGCCCGACGCGGGGCAGCAGATGCTGCGCTTTTTCTTCGAACATCCCCGGGGTGAGGCATCTGCCTGAAAC
>CAYZLI010000232.1:0-4154 GCA_964479195.1 uncultured Rhodocyclaceae bacterium | reverse complement strand
AGCCGCCGACCGTGACCTTGACTTCCTTGGCGGCGATGTAGGCCTTGCCGCCGGCCTTGACCACGACGTGAATCTGGGAAGTCTGGCCCATTTTCAGGCGCACCGCCACCTGCGGGGCCATGCCGTTGGCGAAGTCGAAGTGGGCCGCCAGGGGGTTCGGGTTCTTGTCCACCAGGACCGAGATCGACTGGGTATTGGCGATGTTGCTCGCCACGTCGACCGGCACCACGGCGCCGTTTTCGGCGATGTCGGGGGCCTTGATCACGATGTCCTTGCTCTCGGCCGCGCCCGCGGCGCCCAGGCCATTGAGCGTCGCGGCCAGATCCTTGGCCTCGAAGGCGCCCTTGTTGAATTCGGCCGCCAGCGCCTGGGCGGGCCTGAGCACGCCGGCCGCGATGGCCGCCGCGACAGCCCCGGTGGCGCCCGCGCCCTTCAATAGCGTTCTGCGCAATACATCCATCTGTCTCGCTCCTTTGACTGTTGGTATAAGAATATAAGAAAGAATCGCCCTCGGGGGTTCGTCAGATCCTGACGTAGGTCCAGCCCTCACGCACGCGATCGACGATGTGCTCGACGGCCGTCTTCGCTACACGCGCTTCCGGCAGCAGCGTGACGTCCCTGCCATTGGCCCGGTAACGCGCGATGGCGTTGCCGCAGGCGACGAATGCCAGCAGTTCATGCCGGGCGCTCATTTCGGCGATGCGCAGGGCGTAGGGCGTGGCCTGCTCCCGCAACAGGTCCAGGCCGCTGTTGTTTACGACGACCTCCACCTTGGCGCGGCCGGCCTTGGCGAGGTAGGCTTCGGCGAGGTCGAGCGCTTCCTCCATGCGCTCTTCGACCGAGCTGTCCAGGTGGATCACAATGCGTCCCGGTTCCGTGGCAAACAGGTTCTGTATCCACGCCAGGGCCGAGCCGGGCTCCGCGAGGGCGGCGGCGCGGTGCATCTGCCAGCCGAGGACGAGGCCGGCTGCCAGCGCCAGGCCGGCGGCCAGTGCCCTGCCGCCGCCTGGCGTGCGGCGGCCACGCGGGCGTGCCGGCACCAGCGCCTCGTCGTAGGCGTGCTTGACCAGGTCCTTGGTGGCGCGCAGTTCGCACAGCCGGTGGCCGAGCTGATTGTCGCAGGACATGCCGGTGAGGATCTCTTCCCGCTCCTGTTCGTCGAGCTCGCCATCGATGAAGGCATTCAGCCTTTCGTCGGAAAAATCCTGGGGCTTGTTCATTTCACGCTCCTCAGGCGCTGCCCCGGTGCCGGCTCCAGCAGCTTGCGCAAGGCCGCGCGCGCCCGGCAAAGCCGGCTCATCACGGTGCCGATCGGAATGGCGAGAATTTCGGCCACTTCCGCGTACGACATTTCTTCCAGGTCGACCAGGGTGAGGACCTGGCGCTGCCCGAGCGGCAGTTCGCCCACCGCGTCGCGGATACGGCGGACGGTTTGCCTGCGTTCGGTATGGCCGTCCGGTCCGGGCTGATCCGCCGGCAGGTCCATCAGGACCTCGTCGTCGACCGCCTCGTGTCGCGCGCGCAGGTGGTCCAGCCAGCAACGATTGAGGATCGAGAACAGCCAGCCCCCCAGCTTTTCGGCTTCCCGCAAATGTCCCAGTTGGGCAAGGCCCCGGGCGAGGGTTTCCTGCGCCAGATCGTCTGCCAGGGCCGCGTCGTGGCACCAGGCATAGGCCATGCGATATAGCCGTGTGCGGCTGGATTCCACCTCCGCCGCCAGCTTGCGCTGCGCATGGGACTGAAACCACTTCATCGGCTTGCCCCCCCTTTCTGCATGTAATGACGGCTCAGGGGCGGGTTTTATTCCAGGCGATCGAAAAAAATTTGCGGGCGGATGCGGCGTGACCGCCGCGTGAGGGCATGTTGCGGTGCATCAGAAATGCCAAGCCGCCGGTACCCAAGCTCAGACCCAGCCGGCTGCGAGAACGAGACGAACGACGGGGCGCTCAGCGCCCGCCCGGCCGCCCGAAGGGCGCTGGACGCCCCCTCGGGGGGCAGCGAACGAAGTGAGCGTGGGGGCCGTTCATCAGCCGATCGTGGCCTCGTCGGTCCGCTTGTCGCCCTTGTTGTCGACCCAGGTGATGACCACCTTGTCGCCGGTCTTGGCGCCCTTGACCTTGAAGCCGAACACGGGGTTGCGGGAAACCGCCGCGCCGATCTGGCCGTCGAGCACGACCTTGCCGCCGACCGTGGCGGTGATGCTCTGGATGTGGTGGGCCGGGATCACCTTGCCGGCGGGGTCCTTGCGCTGGCCGGTCTCCATCGGGTGGCTCATGAGCACGCGGATGTCCGCCGTGTCGCCCTGCATCTGGGCGCGGATTTTCATTGGATCTGCCATGTCTCGCTCCGTTTCTCTTTTCCGTGCCGGTCAGCCGCCGCAGCCGCCGACCGTGACCTTGACTTCCTTGGCGGCGATGTAGGCCTTGCCGCCGGCGACGGCCACGACGTGAATCTGGGAAGTCTGGCCCATCTTCAGACGCACCGCCACCTGGGGTACCGCGCCGTTGGCGAAGTCGAAGTGCGCCGCCAGCGGGTTGGGGTTCTTGTCCACCAGGATGGAAATCGCGGTCGTGTTGGGAATGTTGCTCGTCACGTCGACCGGCACCACGGCGCCGTTTTCGGCGATGTCAGGGGCCTTGATGACGATGTCCTTACTCTCGGCGGGGCTGGCCGCACCCATCCCCTTCAGCGCCGCGGCCAAGTCTTTGGCCTCGAACGCGTTCTTGTTCCATTCGGCGGCGAAGACCGCAGAGGGCTTGAGCACACCGGCCGCAACGGCCGCCGCGAGGGCCCCGGTCGCGCCCGCCCCTTTCAGCAGGGTTCTGCGCAGTACATCCATCTGTATTGCTCCTTTGGTTGATGGTTCGCCCCGTTCTCTGTCGGGCGTGGGCGTATGGCTTGTAGTCTAGTCACGACGCGAATTCTGTCAATTTCCGCGCCGCAGCCCATAACCTGCCGAGTACTGTAGCGCGGAAACGATGCAATCCTCAAATCACCCATGCTGATCAAAAAATAAGGGATCGCAATGTGAGCGAAGGCTTATGAACTGGCCTGCCAGCGCCCCGATTTGCCACCAGCCTTCTCCAGCAGGCGGATGTTGTCGAAGCGCATGCCCCGGTCCACCGCCTTGCACATGTCGTAGATGGTGAGCAGCCCTACGCTGACCGCCGTCAGCGCCTCCATCTCGACGCCGGTGCGACCCACCGTCTCCGCCGTTGCCTCGCAGGTGACGGCGGCCTGCTCCCGGTCGATGGAGAATTCGACGCCGACCCGGGTCAGGGCGATGGGGTGGCAGAGCGGGATCAACTCCGCCGTGCGCTTGGCCGCCTGGATCGCGGCGATGCGCGCCACCCCCAGCACGTCCCCCTTCTTGGCCTGCCCCGATTCGATTAGGGCGAGGGTTTCCGGGCGCATGAAGACCGTTCCGGCAGCGCGTGCCACGCGGCGGGTCTCGCCCTTGCCGGCAACGTCGACCATGTGCGCCTGGCCCTGCTCGTCGAAGTGGGTCAGCGGGTTGGACATGCTCAGGAGAAGTGATTGGACGGGGGCGGGATGTTCAGGTCGAGCCAGTAGCGGCCGAGCAAGGCCACGGTCTCGCGCAGCTTGCCGTAATCGACGGGCTTGCGCACATAACTGTTGGCGCCCAGCAGGGAAGCCGCCCGCACGTCGCGCTGCTCGGCCGAGGCCGAGAGGATCACCACCGGCAGCAGGCGCATGCGCGGGTTCTCGCGCACCTCGCGCAGCACTTCCAGGCCGTTGACCTTGGGCAGGTTGAGGTCGATCAGGGCGATGCGCGGCGGCTCGTCCCCGCCGCGGTGGGCGTAGGCGTTGCGGGCGAAGAGGTAGTCGAGGGCCTCCACCCCGTCGCCGCACAAGGCCACCATGTCGGCGGGCACGATGGGGGCCAGGGCCGCCAGGATCAACTGCGTGTCCTCGGGGGAATCCTCCGCCAGCAACAGGGCATGCGCGCTCAAGAACGCTCTCCAGTGGTTTCAATCCTCGCGCCCGCGGACGGTGCGCGCAACGGGCAAGAGGGCCCGGCCATCCCCGCGTCCGCATTGTAGCCGAAACGTGAAAGCGCTGAGCAGGGGGCTACGGCCTCCTGCCGCGCGCCGCTTGCTTTTCTTGAGGGTCGCGGCAGCGGCAAACGGGTA
>CAYZLI010000231.1:2623-4176 GCA_964479195.1 uncultured Rhodocyclaceae bacterium | reverse complement strand
ATTTGCTCCAGCCCGGCTTCGTTCCCGGCTTCGCCTCCCCTTGCCCGCGCACCGGCAGCACCGGCAGCGCATAGCCCTGGTTGTAGGCGGCCCGCGCCACGATGGTGAATTTCAGCACCCAGCCGGAAGCCGCGGCGGCGACACCGGCCACCGCCGCCAGCCAGGTCAGCGCCGCACCGTAGAAGATCGCCGCCACGATCAGCAGCTCGGGCAGAAGCTGGCCCAGCATCTCGAATTTTGCGCCGAAGGGCCGCAGCACCTCCAGGGCCTTCTTCGGCGCCCCCTTGCTCTCGATTGCCTTGAAGTACAGGTTCCAGGACAGGCGCCGCAGGATCAGCGCCCCCAGCAGCACGCCGGCCAGCCAGCGCGGCGCGGCGCCCGGCAGCACCGTGCCCAGGAGCGCCGCCAGCCCCGCTCCTTCGACGAAGCCGGTGCTGAGCATGAGCGGAACGATCTTCGGCTCCCGCCAGGCGGGAATCCCCTTGGCCGCGTGCAGGATGCGCGCCTGGCAGTAGAGGAAACCGAGCCCGATCAGGGCGGCCACCCCCGCCAGCGCCCCGCCCCCCAGCCAGATCGCGCCGAGCGCCGAGCCGAACAGCGGTATGGCGACGATGGACTCGCGCGTCATCCACGAGGTGCCCGGGTGGAAGAAGACGTTCAGCGCCCGCCAGGGCCGGCCGATCTCCAGCCACACACAGGTGAGCCCGATGCCGATGAGGGCCAGGGCGATGAGCCCCTGAATGCGGTAGCTGGCGACGGAACCCGCGGCGAGGGTCGCAAAGAAGAGCAGCCCGGTGCCCGAGCCCCCGCCGATGAAGTTGCCGGCGGCGCGCCAGTCCCAGTTGCTCTGGTGCCAAGGGGTAATTTGCCCCGGAGGGATTCTGCCGCTCATTTCGCGCTCACTTTTTATCCCAGATGTAGTACATGCCCGGATCCGTGCCCAGCTCTTCGTGCATGCGGAAGAACTGGTTTTCGGCGAGCAGTTGCGAGACGTTGCTGTTGGCGTCCTCCTTGTCGCCGAAGGCGAGCGCCCCGGCGATGCAGGAATTGACGCAGGCGGGCGTCACCTCCGGGTCCACCCCCGGGGTAAGCCCCTTCTCCTTGGCGTCGTCGATGCGGTCCTTGCAGAAGGTGCACTTGGTCGCCACGTTCAGGCGCCGCGCGTCGAAGCGGGCCGCCTCCGACTCGGTCGGCTTCTCGCCGTAGGCGAACTCGGCCTTGTGGGAGATGTAGCGCGCCTGGTAGGGACAGGCGACGGCGCAGTAGCCGCAGCCGATGCACAGGTCGTAGTCGATGGCCACCAGGCCGTCGTCCCGCTGGTAGGTGGCGGTGGAGGGGCAAACATGCATGCAGGGCGGATCGCCGCAGTGCATGCAGCCCACCGGCACGAAACTGCGCCGCACGTCGGGAAATTCGCCCGTCTCGATGTCCAGCACCTTGCGCCATTGCACCCCCGGGGGGGTGGCGTTGGCGTGGCGGCAGGCGGTGGTGCAGGTCTGGCAGCCGATGCAGCGGCGCAGGTCCACCGTCATGACAAAGCGGGCCATTTACGC
>CAYZLI010000231.1:0-2523 GCA_964479195.1 uncultured Rhodocyclaceae bacterium | reverse complement strand
GTGGCATCGGTCAGCCCCAGGTTCATGGGCGTCAGGGAGTTCATGGACGGCGCTTTCAGATCCTTGGCATAGGGCGTCACCCAGTGGTCGAACTGGCCGATCATGAGCAGGGTGTCGGGGCGGATGCCCTGGCGCAGGATGGCCGGCCCCCGGGTCGTACCCAGGTAGGAGCTCACCTCGACGAGATCGCCCTCCTCGATGCCCAGCTCGCGCGCCTTGGCGGTATTGATCACGACGCCCTTGTGGCCGCGCACGTTGCCGGCCACCTCGTCCATGAGCTGGATGCCCACGTTGGCGCCCCAGGAGTACTGCATGCTGCGGGAGGTGATCAGCCAGAAGGGGTAGTCCGCCAGGGCGCCGTGCCGAGCCGTGTCCTTCTCCCACACGCCGGGGAAATCCTTGATCGCCGGCAGGGCCTGGTATTCCGTGAGCTGGGTGTCCCACCAGCCGATGCCCGCCTCGTGCAGGCGGTTGCCCAGCTCGGCGCCGATGCGCGCAAGCCGCTCCTGATAGGGCAGCTCGAAGCGGATGCCCTGCTTCTTCAGCTCGGGAAAGAGATACCAGGTGAGGCGGGAGATGGGCCGTGTGCGGATGCCCTTCTCGCGGAACCAGTCGAGGCCGTCGGACTCCTTGCCGTCCGTGAGCTCCGCGCTGGCGGCGCGGCAGCTGCGGTCCCAGATTTCCTCCGCGGCGTATTTCCTGTCCGGGTCGAGGTGGAAGTCCCACTTGCCGTTCTGCAGAGCGATGCCGGCGGCGCCGCGGTTGATGGCCTCGTTGTATTCGGCCAGCAGCCCGGTGCGCGCCGCCAGTTCCGTGGCGATGTCGGTAAAGTCCCGGGTTTCCCCCCGCGGCGCCACCGCCGGCTGGCGCAGGGCGAAGCCCTCGTGGTCCCAGAACTGCTCCATGAACTTGGTGCCACCGACGCGGATGAGCTGGGTGCTCTCGATGTCCGTGCATTCGGGCAGCAGCACGTCGGCCATGTGATTGGTTTCGTCCCGGGTGTAGGCGAAGGCGACGATGAAGGGGAACTCCGCCACCCGCTCCGTGACGGCCTTGGTGTCCCAGAAGGAGATGCTCGGGTTGGTGCGGTAGCAGAACCACACGTCCGGCGCCGTCACCTTGGGCCAGTTCTCCGGCGACTCCTTGCGGAACATCCAGGCGAGATGCGTGGGCCCCAGGGCCGTGCTCCAGGGGGAGTTGGCCGAGAGCGGCACCAGGGTGGCGTGGGCATTGCGCACGGCGGGATGCTTCTGCCAGTTGTCCTTGTCCGTGGCGTTCATGGGGAAGTACATGAAGCCGTCCTCGCCCATCTTGACGCTCGCCTGGCGCGACGTGGCCGGGCGATTGAGCCGCACCGTGGTGCCCAGGGTGCCGCCCGGCACTTCCAGCCCGCCCACCAGGCAGGCGATCAGGGTGCGCGCCCAGCAGCACTCGTAGCCGCCCCAGCCGTTGGTCACGGTCTTGCCCAGGGCGATGGCCACGGGCCGGTAGGGCAGCACCTGGCCCTCGATCTCGACGGTGGCGCCGATGCGGGCGTGGTCGAGGAACTCGTTGGCGATGCGGCGCACCGTGCCGGGGCGGATGTCGCAGATCTTCTCCGCCCATTCCGGCGTGTATTGCGCCATGTGCGTCACCAGCCTGGTGAAGCTCGTTTCCGCGCGGATGCCGGCGTGGCGCCATTCCTGGCCGTCGGCGCCGACTTCCACGGCGTCCAGGACGAACTCCCCTTCCAGCGCCGGATCGGTATCCGGCGCGTCGAAGGTCGCCGGGCCGTTGCGCTTCAGGTCCCACAGGAGCGGCTTCTTCGTCGCCGGATCGCGCAGGAAGAAGCCGTTGGGCCCGACCAGGTAGGGGGAGCCGGTGTGCTGCTTGAGGAAGGGCAGGTCGAGCCGATCCCGTCCGTTCTCGTGGAGCATGACCTGGATCAGCCCGAACAGGAAGGCAGGGTCCGTCTTCGGTTTCACCGGCACCCATTCCGCCGAGCAGGCGCCGGTGACGGAGACGTGGGGCTCGATCTGCACCCGCTTCATGCCGCGGGCCCGCGCCTCGCCGTGGCGCCAGGCGCCGGCCACGCCGGCGGAGGCCTCCGAGTTGGCGCCGAAGGACAGGACGTACTCGCAGTTCGGCGTGTCCGGGCAGACGGTGAAGGCGCGGTGCCACAGTTCGCCATACAGGTGCTCGGAGTGGTAGCACTTCACGCCCTGGCCGCTGCCGAAGCTGAAATCCACCGGCCCCCAGGCCGACAGGAAGGCCGGGAAGGTGCCCATGTAGTACGTGGGCGTGCCGCCGCCGCCGAAGCTGGCCGCCACACGCGGGTAGCCCACCTCGTCGGCCAGGCCCTTGGCGCGCACCTCCTTCAGCTTGTTCGCGACGATGTCCAGGGCTTCGTCCCAGCCGATCGGCACGAAGCCGGGCTCCTCGTGGCGGCCCTTCTTCGGGTTGGTGCGCTTCATGGGCTGCAGCAGCCGGTTGGGGTTGTAGGTCTTCTGCACCAGGCCGTAGGCCTTGACGCAGCACTTGCCC
>CAYZLI010000230.1:0-4222 GCA_964479195.1 uncultured Rhodocyclaceae bacterium | reverse complement strand
GGCGATGCGGTGCTTGTCGTCCTTGACGGGGATGAACACCTGCCGGTCGAGCAGCCGGGCGACGAAGACCTCCGGCTCGAGGCCGCCCGCATGCATTTCCAGGATCAGGCTTTCCAGTTCGTTTTTCGCAGCGGTGCCCGTCATGGGCGCTCCTCGGTTTCGCTGCAGCGAGGATAGCACGCCGCCGACAATTACCTTGTTGCGGGTATTGTCATACCGGGCTTCGGCTAGCTACGATTTGGCCGGTACCTTGCATCCGGGATATGCTGCCGTAGTCGGACTGCGCTCCGCATGGAAGCGCCGGCGCAAGGAAACGACAACGACAGATCCAAACGCCCCGACGGAAGAGCCATGAACCGCTCTGCTCCAACGCGTCCGCTCCGCTGGCTCGGGGCGGCCCTGCTGTGCCTGGGCCTGCCCGCCCAATCCCTCGCCGAACCCGCGCCGTCCGCCCACCACGAGAGCGGCGAACTGCTGCTCTTTCCGGCGGTGACAGGCTTTTACCGCAGCCGGCCGGTGCCGGGCCTGTCCCGCAACAAGGTGAGGCCGGAGATCCAGGTCTTCTACTCCACCGACTGGGGCCGCCTGCGCTTCCTCGCGGAAGCGCTGGCGAGCAGCGAGGAAAGCGAGGTGGAACGCTTCCAGCTCGGCTGGCTGCTGCCCTCCGGGGCGAGCCTGTGGCTGGGGCGCTTCCACACCCCGCTGGGTGCCTGGAATGCCGAGCACCACCACGGCGCCTATCTGCAGACGAGCATCTCGCGGCCCGCCATCATCGAGTACGAGGACTTCGCCGGCGTCCTGCCCACTCACGTCACCGGCCTGCTGTTCGAGGGCACGGCGGCCCGGGGCGAGGGGCTGGTGAGCTATATGGTCAGCGCCGGGCGCGGCCCCACCCTGGAGGAAGACGAGCTGCGCCCCGTGGAAATCCATCATCCGGGCCGCGGCGGCAGCCGCACCCTGAGCGCGCAGTTGGGCTACCGTCCGCAGGCCGACCAGGGTTGGGAAGCGGGCGTGGTACTGAGCGCTTCGCGCATTCCCGTGCGTGGCCAGCCGGGGTGGGACGAGGCCGCATTGCGGCTGGCCGGTGCCTATGTCAGATGGGATGCGGGTCGCTGGCGGCTGGTCGGCGAGCTGTTCCGGGTCGCCCATCGACCCGCCGGCCCGGCGGCCCCCGGCCGCGGCGCCTTCACGGCGGCCTATCTGCAGCCGGAGTACCGGCTGGGGGCTGACTGGACCGCCTTCGGCCGACTCGAAGGCCGGGGCGGCTGGCGCGACGACGCCTACCTCGACCTCTTCCCGGATGCCCTCGCCGGCCGGGCGGTGGCGGGCCTGCGCCTGGGCGTGGGTGCCAACCAGGCGGTCAAGTTCGAGCTCTCCCGCGGCGAGCGCCACGACCGCCTGCGCTTCAATGAACTGGCGGTGCAGTGGAGCATGGCGTTCCCATGAACCGCGGCTTGCGCATGCTGGTGCTGGCGCTCGCCGCGGCGGCCCTGCCGGCGGAGGCGGTGAGCAATGGCCTCGTCCTGGTCGCCGGGGCGCACTCGCCCATCGCCCGGTTGTCCCCGGAGGAGGCACGCAAGCTCTACCTGGGCGTGCCCGTCCTGGTGGACGGCCAGCCGCTACAGCCCATGCGCAACCACACGGACCCGATGACCGACGAGATGTTCCTGCAGAAGGTCATGTTCATGTCCGCCCAGGCCTACGAGCGCCAGATCCTCGGCCGGGTGTACCGTTCCGGCGGCAAGCGGCCGCCGGCCTTCACGGACTCCCGGGATCTCGTCAAGGCGCTGGCGGCGGACCCCATGGCCGTCACCTACATGCAGCGCGAGGCGGCGGCCGCCGCGCCGGGCGTCAAGATTGTGGGGGACCCCTGATATGGGGGCTACGCTCTCCCGCTTCGCGCACAGCTACACGGGCCGGCTGCTGCTCGGCACGATGCTGATCCACGCGGCGCTGATCCCCCTGCTGTTTACCGGCGTCCTGCACATCGCCGCGAAGGAATACCAGGCTCAGTTCGTCAACCACGCCCGCGCCCAATCCTTCCTGCTCGGCGTCAACCTGAATCAGGCGGCCGGCGAGGCGACGTTGGCCCAGATCACCGACGACCTGGTGCTGAGCGGACAGGTGGCCTATGCGGACTTCGTCGCCGGGCCGGGCAAGACCTACTCGTCCGCCTACAACGTCCACACGGACCGCTTCCAGGAGGACTTCTTCTTCGGCGACCACGACGATCACATGTACTACATCGCCGTGCCGCTGCGTTCCGGGGCGGGCGGCAGCCTGCGCCTGGGTTTCGACGAGGCGCCGGTGGAGGAGCAAATCCGCAATTCGTACCGCGTGGGCATCCTCCTCGCCCTCGGCTACGTGGCCGCCACCCTGATGCTCATCGGCTTTTTCGGCCAGCGGCTGAGCCAATCGATCCGGCGCCTGCAGGAGGCCTCGCGCCGCATCGCCAGCGGGCACGTCGACGAGCGCCTGGTGGTGGACACCGGCGTCACGGAAATCTCCAACCTGGCCGAGGACCTGGAGTCCATGCGCCGGGAGCTGATCCACCGGGAGCACGAGATCGCGCGGCGCGAGGCCCGCCAGCGGGCGGTGCTGGAAACCGCCGCCGAGGGCATCATCACCGTCACGCCGGTGGGCCGCATCGAAAGTTTCAACAAGGCTGCCGAGACGCTGTTCGGCTACCGCGGCGAGGAGGTCGCCGGCGCCCCCTTCGATCTGCTCGTGCCGGCGCACGCGGCCAAGTTCTACACCGACGAAGGCCAGCCGGCCATCTGCTCTTGTGCCGAGTTCACCGGCCGGCGCAAGGACGGCGAGGACTTCCACTTGATGTTGTCGGTCAGCGAGGCCGTTTCCGCCAATTCCCGCTGTTTCACCGTCCTGGTCCAGGACATCAGCGAGCGCCTGGCCTACGAGGCGCGGCTCGCCCACATGGCCACCCACGATTCCCTGACCAAGCTGCCGAACCGGGTCCTGTACCTGGACCGGCTCACCCAGGTGCTGGCCCATGCCGCCCGGGACGAGCACGTGGCGGCGCTGCTGTTCATCGACCTGGACCGCTTCAAGAATATCAACGACACGCTGGGACACCGGGCGGGCGACGAGCTCCTGCTCGCCGCCGCCGAGCGGCTCGGCCGCTGTCTGCGCCGGGAGGACACGCTCGCCCGCCTGGGCGGCGACGAATTCACCCTGATCCTGCCCGCCCTGCACCGGGCCGACAACGCCGCGGTGGTGGCGGACAACATTCTGCGCGAGCTGGAAAAGCCGTTCGTCATCGCCGGCAAGGAGATCTTCGTCTCCTGCAGCATCGGCATCGCCTTCTATCCCTTCGACGGCGTGGACGCGGGCGAACTGGCCAAGAACGCCGATACGGCCATGTATGCCGCCAAGAAGCTGGGCGGGCATTGCTACCAGTTCTACTCGGAAGCCATGAACGCCAAGGCGACCACCCGCCTGGAACTGGAATCGGCGCTGCGTCATGCCTTGGAACGGGGCGAGCTGGTGCTGCACTACCAGCCGCAGGTGGAAGCGGGCAGCCTGCGCGTCATCGGCGTCGAGGCCCTGCTGCGCTGGCAGCATCCGGAGCTGGGCATGGTGCCGCCGTCCGACTTCATCCCCCTGGCCGAAGAGACGGGCATGATCGTGCCGATCAGCGAATGGGTGCTGCTTACCGCCTGCCGGCAGGGCCGGATCTGGCAGGACCAGGGCATGGAGATCACGGTCGGGGTCAACCTCTCGGCGCGCCATTTCAGCCAGCCCAGCCTGTTCGCCACCATCCGCTCCGTCCTGCGCGAGACCGGCTTGAAGCCCAGCCTCCTGGACCTGGAAATGACCGAGGGCATGGTCATGCAGCACGGCGAGGAGACCATCGCCATCCTGCAGCGGTTGAAGAACCTGGGGGTGACGCTGTCGCTGGACGATTTCGGCACCGGCTATTCCTCGCTGGCCTACCTCGACCGCTTCCCCATCGACACCCTGAAGATCGACCGCGCCTTCATCAAGGTCATCGACGGCGAGGCGGGCGGGGGGACCCTGGCCACCGCCATCATCGCCATGGCGGGCAGCCTGCGCATGCGCGTCATTGCCGAGGGGGTGGAAACCGCCGGCCAGCTCCATTTCCTCCGCGAACACCAGTGCGGCGCCTTCCAGGGCTATTACTTCAGCAAGCCCTTGCCCGCCGAGGCCGTGACGGCCTTGTTGCGGGAAAACCTCGAACCCG
>CAYZLI010000229.1:1755-4336 GCA_964479195.1 uncultured Rhodocyclaceae bacterium | reverse complement strand
CCAGCGCCGTCATGTTGGCGAACAGGCGGATGTTCTGGAAGGTGCGGGCGATGCCCCGCGCCGCCACCTCGTGGGGAGCGGTGACGGCGAGCGGCCCCCCGTCGAAGAGGAACTCGCCGGAGTCCGCCCTGTAGAGCCCGGTGAGCACGTTGAAGAAGGTGGTCTTGCCGGCGCCGTTGGGGCCGATCAGGCCGTAGATTTCGCCGCGCCGGATGGCCAGGGAGACGGCGTGCAGCGCCCGCACGCCGCCGAAGCCTTTGCTGACGGCGTGCGCTTCGAGCAGCAGTTCCGGCCGATTTTCCGCGCCTGGAGCGCGCACGCCGCTCCCCTCTCCTTCGACGGGAGAGGGGTTGGGGGTGAGGGTGAAAGCGCCGCGCGTCACGACCCTGGCCCTTCCCTGGCGAACTCCCGCTTGCGCCGCGCCTCGGGCCACAGGCCCGCCGGCCGGTAGATCATGACGACGATCAGCGCCAAGCCGAAGAGCAGCATGCGCAGGCTCTCGGGGTCGAGCAGCACCCGTCCGAAGGCCGCCTGCTGCATCGGCACGGCGCCGTGGCGCAGGGCTTCGGGCAGCACGGCGAGCAGCAGCCCGCCCAGGATCACGCCGGGGATGTGGCCCATGCCGCCCAGCACCACCATGCACAGCACCAGGATGGATTCGAGCAGGCCGAAGCTCTCCGGGCTGACGAACTCCTGGAAGCCGGCGAACAGCCCCCCCGCCACGCCGCCGAAGCTCGCGCCCATGGCGAAGGCCAGCAGCTTCACGTTGCGCGTGTTGATGCCGCAGGCCTTGGCGGCGGTCTCGTCCTCGCGGATCGCCACCCAGGCGCGGCCGATGCGCGAGTCCTCCAGCCGGACCGTCACGAAGACGATGAGCAGAGCCAGGACGACGAACAGGTAGTAGTAGAGGTAGACGGCGGGCAGGCTCAGGCCGAAGACCTCCAGGGGCTTGGACAGCGGGGCGCCGGCGACGCGGATGGCGTCGATCTGGCTGATGCCTTGGGGCCCGTTGGTGATGTTGATCGGCGTGTTGAGGTTGTTGATGAAGATGCGGACGATCTCGCCGAAGCCCAGTGTGACGATGGCCAGGTAGTCGCCCCGCAGGCGCAGGGTCGGCGCGCCGAGCAGCGCCCCGAAAACGCCGGCCACGAGGGCGCCCAGGGGCAGGATCGCCCACGCCGGCCAATGCAGGCCGAAATGGGGCGAGGCGAGCAGGGCGTAGAGGTAGGCGCCCACGGCGTAGAAGGCGATGTAGCCCAGGTCGAGCAGCCCCGCGAAGCCGACGACGATATTCAGCCCCAGGGCCAACATGACGTAGAGCAGGGCGAAGTCGAGCACCCGCACCCAGGAGTTGCCCAGGCCGCGGCCGACCAGGAAGGGCAGCACGACCAGCGCCAAGGCGATGAGCAGGGCGCCCAGCCAGACCTTGCGTCTATCCCGGTTCATGGCGCCTCCGCCGGGCCGCCCCAAGGAGGTGCCGAGTCACGGAACCGGAGCGGGCGCAGCCCGCGAACCTTCGTCACCCCCGCCCGCGGGGCGGGGGATGGGGGGTGGGTCGTCCTCATGCCCGTTCCGCCAGCTTCTCGCCCATCAGGCCCGAGGGCCGGAAGACCAGCACCAGGATCAGCACGAAGAAGGCGAGCACGTCCTGGTAGTGGGAGCCGAGGAAGCCGCCGGTGAGGTCGCCGATGTAGCCGGCACCGAGCGCTTCGATCAGCCCCAGCAGCACGCCGCCCAGCATGGCCCCGGGCAGGTTGCCGATGCCGCCCAGCACCGCCGCGGTGAAGGCCTTCAGGCCCAGGATGAAGCCCATGTGGTAGTGGGCGATGGAATAGTTGGCGCTGACCATCACGCCGGCCACGGCGGCGAGCGCCGAGCCGATGACGAAGGTGGCCGAGATGATGGCATTGATGTTCACCCCCATCAGCCCGGCGATCTGCGGATTCTCCGCCGTGGCGCGCATGGCGCGGCCCAGCCGCGTGTGGTTCACCAGCAGCATGAGCCCCGCCATGATGAGGGCGGCGAGCACGACGATGGCGATCTGCAGGTCGGTGATATGGGCCCCGCCGAACTCCCGCGCCGTGGCGGGCAGCAGGGGCGGGAAGGCGTGGTAGCCGCGCCCCCAGAACAGCATGGCCACCTGCTGCAGCACGATGGACACGCCGATGGCCGTGATGAGCGGGGCCAGGCGCGGCGCGTTGCGCAGCGGCCGGTAGGCGATGCGCTCGATGGCGAAGCCCAGGGCCATGCACACGGGCGCCGCCGCCGCCACGCCGATCAGCACCACCAGCGTGCCCGGCAGCCCGCTGTCGGCGAGCAGCCTGATGACCGACAGGGCGGTGAGCGCGCCGATCATCACCACTTCGCCGTGGGCGAAGTTGATCAGGCCGAGGATCCCATAGACCATCGTGTAGCCCAGGGCGACGAGGGCGTAGATGCTGCCCAGCACCAGGCCGTTGATGATCTGCTGGAGGAGGATGTCCATCGGCGCCACAGTCTACAGAGAAACGGCACCCGAAGGTGCCGTTTCTCCTTACACCCTTACACCGATTGCAGCTTACTTCTTCTCGGCGGTCTGGGC
>CAYZLI010000229.1:0-1655 GCA_964479195.1 uncultured Rhodocyclaceae bacterium | reverse complement strand
TTGATCTTGGCGGTGACGCCGTCGAAGTTGGTCTTCGGCAGCTCGGCCAGGTACTTGGCCGGGTCCACCGAGTTGGCCCGCTTCATGGCGTCGATCATCACGTTGGCCGCGTCATACGCGTAGGGGGCGTAGAGCTGGATGTCCACGTTGAACTTGGCCTTGTACCTGTCCTTGAAGGCCTGGCCGCCGGGCATCTTCTCCAGGGGCACGCCCGGCAGGGAGCAGTAGTGGCCTTCCGCGGCGTTGCCCGCCAGCTTGTGGAATTCCGTCGTGCAGCCGCCGTCGGCGAGCAGGAACCTGGTCTTCAGGCCGAGCTTTTTCATCTGCTGGGCCATGGGGCCGGCTTGGGCGTCCATGCCGCCGTAGAACAGAATGTCCGGCCGCTTCGATTTCACCTTGGTGAGGATGGCGGCGAAGTCCGTCGCCTTGTCGTTGGTGAATTCGCGGGCGACGATGGCCGCGCCGCCGGCCTTGGCGGCCTTCTCGAACTCGTCGGCGACACCCTGCCCGTAGGCGGTGCGGTCGTCGATGATGGCGAGCTTCTTGCCGGCGAGCTGCTGGGTCGCATAGCCGCCCAGCACCTTGCCTTGCTGTTCGTCGTTGGCCATCACGCGGAAGGCGGTCTTGTAGCCCTGTTGCGTGTATTTCGGGTTGGTGGCGGAGGGACTGACCTGCGGGATGCCGGCCTCGGCATAGAGCTTCGAGGCCGGGATGGTGGTGCCGGAGTTGAGGTGGCCGATCACTCCGGCGACCTTGGCATCCACCAGTTTCTGGGCCACGGTCGTGCCCTGCTTCGGGTCGGCCTGGTCGTCCTCGGGGATGAGCTCGAACTTCACCTTGGCGCCGCCGATCTCCGGGTTCTTGGTGTTGGCCTCCTCGATGGCCAGGCGCGCGCCGTTCTCGTTGTCCTTGCCCAGGTGTGCCTGGGGACCGGTGAGCGGGGCCGAATGGCCGATCTTGACAGTTAGGGTCGGCACGGCCGGCGGCGCCGGCAACTGGGCCTGGGGCGCGGGGGCCTGCGCCTTGGGTTCTTCCTTGCCGCAGCCCAGCAGGGCCAGGGCGGCGGTCACGGCGAGGGTAAGGGTTCTGGCGGAAAGCTGCATGGTGGTCTCCGGGAAGTTCGCGATCATTTTCTTAGAGCCCCAGTGGCGCGGAGCGGTTCTGATGCGGCGGGGATTGTGCTGCCCGGCCCAGGCGAAGTCAATACAACACGCCGAAGGCTTGTTGCGTCGTAGGCTAACCTGCGCCAGCAGGTTAAGCCGCGAAGCGGCGGCCGAAGACAAAAAAGCGCCCCCGGCGGGCGCCGGGAGCGCTTCAGGAGTGCGCGTTTCCGCTTGGTCGATAGGCCGTTACTTCGGCTGGTCTTCCCGGGCCTTCTTGGTGAAGAACCAGACGTAGTACCCGCCCATCACGACGACGAAGCCGATCGTGGCCAGGCTGAGCAGGCCGATGTCGGAGCCGAACAGGATTTGCATTGCCATAGCGTCACCTTCCTTAACAATGGATCGTCAGGGCCTCGCGGGCTGCCCGCCGCTGCAGGAGCGGGCTTGCCCGCGATCGGTCCCCCCTATCGCCAGCAAGCTGGCTCCTACTTTCTCAGCCCCAGCACATAGGCGGCGAGCAGATGGACCTTGGCCTCGCCCAGGAAGTCCTTG
>CAYZLI010000228.1:2222-4389 GCA_964479195.1 uncultured Rhodocyclaceae bacterium | reverse complement strand
GCCATCACCTCGGTGCGGGCGGTGGAGAACGCCCTGCAGATGGAAGTGCCGCTCAACGCCCAGTACATACGCAACATGATCATCTCGGCGCACTCCATCCACGACTACATCGTGCATTTCTACCACCTGTCGGCCCTGGACTGGGTGGACGTGGTCTCGGCGCTGAAGGCCGATCCCAACAAGACCGCCTCGCTGGCCGAGGGCCTCTCCTCCTGGAAGCTCAACGGCAAGCACGAGATGACGGCGGTGCATCAGCGCCTCAACAACTACGTGCAGACCGGCCAGCTCGGCATCTTCACCAACGGCTACTGGGGCCATCCGGCCATGAAGCTGCCGCCGGAGGTGAACCTGCTGGCGGTGGCGCACTATCTGCAGGCACTGGAAGTGCAGAGGAAGGCCAACAAGATCGTCTCCATCCTCGGCTCCAAGACGCCGCACATCCAGAACGTGGCGGTGGGCGGCGTCGCCAACGCCATCGCCACGGACAGCCAATCCGTGCTGGGCGTGGAGCGGCTGCTCGCCATCAAGGGCTACATCGACGAGCTGGCCGATTTCGTGAACAACGTCTATCTCGTGGACGTTGCGGCGGTGGGCGCCCTGTACGCCGACTGGACCAAGATCGGCCGCGGCGTGGTGAACTATCTCTCGCCGCCCGACCTGCCGCTCGACACCAAGGGCACCAGGTTCGCCGTGCCCGGCGGCTACATCAAGGGCGGCGACTTGGCGAGCTTCAAGGAGATCAAGACCTTCAACGACCAGTACTTTCGCGACGGCGTGGCCGAGAGCAGCAAGCACGCCTGGTACAAGGGCGCCGCCGCGCTGCATCCCTACAAGGGCGAGACCGTGCCCGAGTACACGGATTTCAAGGACGACGGCAAGTATTCCTGGGTCAAGGCGCCGACCTTCTACGGCGAGCCGGCCCAGGTCGGGCCGCTCTCCTGGCTGCTGGCTTGGCTCGCGGCCAAGTACGAGCCGGCCGAGCGCCACACCACCCGGCTGGTGAACACCGTGGAAGCCGTGGGCAAGATCAAGATCGGCGTCGATGCCCTGCATTCCACCATCGGCCGCCATGCGGCCCGCGCCGTGGTCTGCGCCGTGATGGTGGAGAACCTGCAGAAGCAGTGGCAGTTGCTCATGGACAACATCGCCAAGGGCGACGTGAAGACCTTCAACAGGCCCACCTTCCCCAAGGGCGAGATCATGGGCTTCGGCTACCACCAGGCGCCGCGGGGACTCCTCTCCCACTGGACGGTGATCCGGGACGGCAAGATCAAGAACTACCAGTGCGTCGTGCCGACCACCTGGAACGCCGCGCCGCGCAACGAGAAGGACGCCCCCGGGCCGTACGAGGCCAGTCTCGAAGGCACGCCCATCGCCGATCCGGAGCAGCCCCTGGAGGTGATCCGCACGGTGCACTCCTTCGATCCGTGCCTGGCCTGCGCGGTGCATCTCACCGACCTGGAAAGCCGCAACGTGGTCAGCGTGAAGGTGCAGTAGGCTGCCCATGCGCATCGTGGTTCTCGGCGTTGGCAACATCCTCCTCTCCGACGAGGGGGTCGGCGTGCGCGCCATCGAGGCGCTGCGCGAGGGCTATCTGCTGCCACCGGAAGTGGAAGTCATCGACGGCGGCACCTCCGGCATGGAACTCCTGGAAGACCTCTCCCGGGCCGACCTGCTCATCGTCGCCGACGCGGTCAAGGCGGGGATGCTGCCGGCCGCCATCATCCGCATCGCCGGCGACGACGTGCCGGTGTTCTTCCGCGCCAAGCTCTCGCCCCACCAGGTGGGCCTGTCGGACGTGCTGGCGGACCTGGAGTTCATGGGCGAGCCGCCCCGCGAGACGGTCATCATCGGCGTGCAGCCCTTGTCCCTCGAAACCCGGCTGGAGCTCACGCCGGAAGTCGCGGCGCGGGTGCCGGAAGTGGTCGGCCTGATCGTCGAGGAGCTGCGCGCCCACGGCATCCAGGTCCAGTCGCGCGCCGACGCGACGATCCATTGACATGTGCCTCGCCATCCCTTCCCGCATTGTCGAGCTCGACGGACTGCGCGCCCGGGTCGAGTGCTTCGGCCGGGAGCGCGAGGTGAACCTCATGCTCATGCCTGAGGAGCTCGCCCTGGGCGACTACGTGCTGGTACAGGCCGGCGGCTTCGCCTACGAGAAGGTGGA
>CAYZLI010000228.1:0-2122 GCA_964479195.1 uncultured Rhodocyclaceae bacterium | reverse complement strand
CCCTGGGCGACTACGTGCTGGTACAGGCCGGCGGCTTCGCCTACGAGAAGGTGGAAGAGGGCCGGGCGCTGGAAGCGCTCGCGCTGATGGGGGAGGTCATTGGCGCTTCGCCGGCATGTGGGAGCGGCGCTCTCGCCGCGAATACTGCTTTCGGCCCGAGGGCGGGCCTCCCACAGGACGGCTGACGTGGCTGCATCCCGCGTTAGCCCCGACAACCCCTCGCCGCTGCTCGAAGCGGCCTTCCGCCGCATCCAGACCGAGCGCATGGCCGACGTGCCCATGCTCAACCCGGCGCTTCGCGTCGAGGCGCTGGGCTTCGCGCGCTGGCAGGGCCACTGGCTCGGCGTGCTGATCACGCCCTGGTTCATGAACCTGGTGCTGGTGCGCGCGAGCGAGGCGGGCTGGTGCAGCGCCGCCGACGGCGCACGCGTGTTCCACCGTTTCCCTTCCGGCGACTACGCCTTCCTCGGCGGCCGGGAACTGGAGCTGGGCGAGTTCCAGACCTGCGCCCTGTTCTCGCCGATGGGGCAGTTCGCCGACCAGGACAGCGCCCGGGCGGTGGCTGCGGCGGCGCTGGAGGGGCTGCACGTCGCCGCGGCCGGGAAGGCGCCGCCTCCGGCCGCGATGGGGCCGGGTAACGGTGCCGGCATGAAGGGCATCGAGGAAGGCGTGCCCCAGCGCGCGATGAGCAAGCGCGAATTCCTCAATCGTGTGCTGCTGCGCCGGCCTGATTGACCTGAGTCAAACGCCCGCGGGCAAATAGACGTATCCCGCCGGGATCATCCAAGCGTGCAACTGCTACGGCGTCCGCCCCGACAACGCGGTCATCAAGCTCGGCCCCGGCAGCGACCGAGCGGGAGTTCCGCCGCTATCTCGAATGCGGCATCCTCGCCCACGGCTTTGCTCGCGCCCGCTGCGCCGAGTGCGGCCACGACTTCCTGATCGCCTACTCTTGCAAGGGCCGGGGCGTTTGCCCATCCTGCACCACTCGCCGCATGGTCGAGACCGCCGCCCATCTCGCCGACCACGTCATCCCGCGCCTGCCGGTGCGTCAGTGGGTGCCGCTGTGCGCATTGAGACGCATGACCGCGACGGCCTGGAGCGCCTGCTGCGCTACTGCGCCCGGCCGGCCTTTGCGCTTGAGCGGCTGCGGCAGATCGATCCCGAGCACCTGGTCTATGAGAGCGTGAAGCCCGGCCCGGTTGGTAGTGTCAGCCTGATACTGACGCCGCTCGAACTGCTCGATCGCCTCGCGGCGCTGATCCCGCCACCGCGCCGGCATCGTCATCGTTATTACGGGGTGCTGGCCCCGAACGCGCCGCTGCGGGCGGTGGTCACCGCTCTGGCACGGCCGGCAGACGAAGACATCGCTTCGGCCGCCGCCGATCCGACCCCGGACATGGAGTCTGCGCCACCGGCCACGACGACCGACGAACCGTTGCGCCGAAAAGCGGCTCGCTATGCCTGGGCGCTGCTGCTCGCCCGCATCGACGAGGTCCTCCCCCTCCTGTGTCCGCAGTGTGGCGGCGAGATGCGGATCATCGCCTTCATCCGGATGATGCCGCACGCGAGGGCATGCACGACGGCGAACGCGTGACCGTGCGCTCGCGGCGCGGGCAGACGCATCTCGACTTACGGCTGACCGATCAGGTCAAGCCGGGCGTGTTGTTCACCACCTTCCATTTCCCGGAAGTGGCCATCAATCACCTGACGAGCGGCATTTTCGACCGGGATGCGATGACGCCGGAGTACAAGGTGGTGGCCGTGGCGCTGGAGAAAGCATGAGGATTCCGGTCGATCTGCCGCAGGCCTATCGCCTGCTCAACCACGGACCGGTCACGCTCGTCAGCAGCGCGCATGGCGGCCGCCGCAACGTCATGGCGGCCGCCTGGGCGATGCCGCTCGACTTCGAACCGCCCAAGGTCGCCGTCGTCATCGATGCCGCCACATACAGCCGCCAGTTGATCGCGGCGGCGGGGAGTTCGCGGCGTCCTGCCCCGGCCGGATAATGAAGAGCGGCACGGCAAGGGCATGAAGGCCAAGGCCGCATGAACGCAATTAACCAACTGAACGCAATTAACCAACTTGCCAAATAACACCAAATAGGTTAATTTACAGCCAT
>CAYZLI010000227.1:0-4644 GCA_964479195.1 uncultured Rhodocyclaceae bacterium | reverse complement strand
GGCAAGGTGAGCGAGTGGCCGGTGCCCACGCCCCGCTTCGCCCGCGACCCGGCGCCCGGCCCCGACGGCGCCATCTACATCGCCGTCATGTCCGGCAACAAAATCGCCCGCTTCGACACCCGGGCGAAGACCTTCCGGGAGTGGGACCTGCCCGATGGCGCGCGCCCCCACGGCCTGCTGGTGGACCCGGAAGGCATCGTCTGGTACACGGGCAGCGGCAACGGTTCCATCGGTCGCCTCGATCCGAAAACCGGCAAGGTGACGGAGTACGCGGCCCCCTCCGGGGGCGATCCGCACACCCTGGTGATCGACGACCACGGCACGATCTGGTTCACGGTGCAGGGGGGCGGGCGCATCGGCCGGCTCGAGCGGGCGACGGGCAAGATCACGGAATACGCCACCTCCGGTGGCCCCTATGGCATCGCCATCGACAAGGCCGGGGCCGTGTGGTTCTGCCGCATCGGCGCCGACGGCCTGGGCCGGCTCGACCCGGCGACGGGGAAGATCACGGAACTGCCCACCGGCAGCGGCTCGCGCCCGCGCCGCCTGGCCGTGGCGCCGGACGGCATGCTGTGGGTGACCCTCTACGGCAACGGCAGGCTCCTCAAGGTGGACCCGGCGGCCCGGCGCATCGTCAAGGAATACGCCCTGCCGGCGGGGCGCGGCGGCGGACCCTACGCGGTGACGGTGGACGGGGCCGGCCGCGTCTGGGCCAACGAGATCACCACGGACACCGTGGCCCTGCTCGATCCGAAGACGGAAAGTTTTCGCGTAATCCGACTTCCGTCAAGGAACGTGGGCATCCGCAAGGCGATCATCGACGCCCAGGGGCGCTACTGGTACGTGGGGTCCCATAACGGCCGTTTGGGGATGATCGAATGAAGCGACTGCTGGTTCTCTGTCTGGCGCTGGGCCTGTCAGCCGCCGCCTGGGCGGACGAAGCCCTCTGGGGAAAGCTGCGGGAAGGCGGCCACGTGCTGCTGATTCGCCACGCCGCCACGGAGGCCGGTACGGGCGATCCGCCCGGCTTCAAGCTGGAGGACTGCGCCTCCCAGCGCAACCTGTCCGAGGCGGGCCGCGAGGAGGCGCGCAAGCTCGGCCGCGTCCTCAAGTGGCGCGCCATCAACGTGGCCGAGGTGCGCTCCTCCCGGTGGTGCCGCTGCCTGGACACGGCGCAGCTCGCCTTCGGCTTCGCCGAGCCCTGGGAGGTGCTGAACTCCCTCTACAACGACCCGGGCCGCGAGGCGCGCCTGGTGAAGGAAGTGGCCGCGCTCGCAGCGACCGTCAAGCCGCCGCGCAACGTGGCGCTCGTCACCCACAACTTCAACATCCGGGCCCTCACCGGCGTCTCGCCGGCCACCGCGGAGATCATCGTGGTGGAAAGCGAGGCGGGCAAGCTCAAGCTGGTCGGGCGGCTGGCCCCGTAGGAGCCCAGCTTTGCTGGGCGATCCTGCGCCGAAGGCCAATCGCGCAGCCGAGCTGCGCTCCTACACCCCGTATTTCTTGAACCAGGCCTGCATGCGCTTCCAGCCGTCCTCGGCCGCCTCCTTGCGGTAGCTGGGCCGGTAGTCGGCGTGGAAGGCGTGGGGGGCATCGGGATAGACGCGGAGTTCCGACTGACCCCCGGCCTTCCGGGTGGCGGCGCGCATGGCCTCCACGTCTTCGAGGGGAATGCCCTGGTCCTGACCGCCGTAGAGTCCCAGCACCGGCGCCTTCAGCTTGTCGGCCAGATCGAGGGGGTACTTCGGCGTGCGCTCGTTGATCTCCCCGTCCAGCCGCCCGTACCAGGCGACGGCGGCCTTCGCCTGCGGGTTGTGGGCGGCATAGAGCCAGGTGATGCGCCCGCCCCAGCAGAAGCCGGTGATGCCCAGGCGCGCCACGTTGCCGCCGTTGCCTTTCGCCCAGGCGACGCAGGCGTCCAGGTCCGCCATCACTTGCGCGTCCGGCACCTTGGCGACGATGCCGAGGATGTCCTGGATGTTGCTGAGCTTGCGCGGATCCCCCCAGCGAGCGAAGAGCTCCGGGGCGATGGCCTGGTAGCCCAGCTTGGCCAGGCGCCGGCAGACATCGGCGATGTGCTCGTGCACGCCGAAAATTTCCGACACGACGAGGACCACCGGGAAGTTCGATCCCGTGGCCGGCTGCGCCCGGTAGGCGACCATGCGCCCGTCCAGGGTCGGCACCTGGATCTCGCCGGCGGTGAGCCCCTGGGTGTCGGTCTTGATGGCCGTCTGCGCCATGACCGGCTGCACGGCCAGGGCGAAGCCTGCGCCCAGCATGGTGACGACGAAGCCGCGGCGGGTGAAGGGCACCGCGGGCACCAGGCTGTCGAATTCCGGGTTTGTCGTCTGCATGCTTGTCTCCTTTATTCCGTTGGGGTCCAATAACATACCCTTTGCCCCCGGATCGTTCAATCCTCAATTATTTGTAGGAGCCGCCATGACCATCCCGCCCATCAGCCGCTATCCCGTCCCCGAACTGAAGGATCTGCCCGAGGACATCCGCAGCCGCATCCTCGCCGTGCAGGAGAAGGCCGGCTTCGTGCCCAACGTCTTCCTCACCCTGGCGCACCGGCCGGACGAGTTCCGCGCCTTCTTCGCCTATCACGATGCGCTGATGGAGAAGGAAAGCGGGCTGACGAAAGCCGAGCGGGAAATGATCGTGGTGGCCACCTCCGGCGCCAACCGTTGCCAGTACTGCGTCGTGGCCCACGGGGCGATCGTGCGCATCCGCGCCAAGAACCCGCTGGTGGCCGACCAGGTGGCGGTGAATTACCGCAAGGCGGACATCACGCCGCGGCAGAAGGCGATGCTGGAGTTCGCCCTGAAGGTCTGCCTCAATTCCGCGGAGATCGGCGAAGCCGACTTCGAGACGCTGCGCGCCGAGGGCTTCAGCGACGAGGACATCTGGGACATCGGCGCCGTTTCCGCCTTCTTCGGGCTGTCCAACCGCATGGCCAACATGATCAGCATGCGGCCCAACGACGAGTTCTACCTGATGGGGCGGCTGCCGAAGGCGAAATAACCGCCTTCCCCCCAGCCCCCTTCCCGAGGAAGGGGGTGACGATTGTTCGCCGCTGCGCGGCTCCATATGGGGCGGCCCGGCGAACGGCGCTCACTGCACCGAACACTGATCGGCCTTGCCCTGGCCGACGCCCCGTCCGCCGCCCTCGTTGCGGCTGATGCCGGGCGGCATGGTCACCTGGATGCCCTGGCCCGGCGGCACGATCTGCGGCACAGCATTGACGTCGCGCACGAAGCCGAACTGGCCCGCGTTGAGCACTTGCTCGCCGGCGTTGTTGCGCACGCTGATGGCGCCATCGGCCACGTCCAGGTGCAGGCCGTCCGCGGGCGGCTTGCCGGTGATCGTGGGCACGTCCACGCAATTCCCCTGGCAGAGCAGCATGCCGAAATGGGTGCCGCGGATGCCGATGGTCGCCGTGACGGTGGACATGCCGACCCGCTCGCGGTTGCGCTTGCCGATCAACCCCGTGACGGCGCGCAAGCCGCCCTTGAGCATGTTCAGAAGAACGCTGTCCCCCTCGGGCTTGGCTTCGTTGAAGGCATAGGCCTCCACCTTCAACTGGCTGTTCGGGCGCAGGACCACCTCGCCGCCGTCGGCGAACTTGACGCGGGCATAGGTCTCGGCCTCCGTCGTCAGGATGTCCCCTTCCAGGACCTCGGACTTCACCGCCAGCAGCTTGGAGCTGCCGTCGGCGCGCTTGACCGAGAGCGTGCCCGCAAGGTGCGTAACCTGGCCGGCCGTGCCGGCATGGGCCGCGGCGGCGGCAAGCCCCAGGGCGAAGGCGAGGATCAGCTGGTAAGAGCTCATCTTCTTGTTGAGATGAGCTCTAATTGCACTGGGCCGGTTTCTTGGCGGCTGTGGCTTTGTCATCTTTCTTCGTCCCGCTGGCGGATTCCGAGGATTTCTTGTCCTTGTCCTCTTCCTCTTTTTTCTCCGTGGTGGTGGTCGTAGTGGTGGAAGCGGACGTGGCCGTGGTCCGCGCGCCGGTGCTGGCCGCCGGCTGGTCGCCGCCACCGAACTGGCCCACGCTGCCCCCCGCCGTGTGGCCAACCGGGGTGACGGAGGCAACCCGGGTGGCGGCGGGGGCAGCCACCGGCGCCGGTGAAGGCGCGGCCACCGTCCGGGCGCTTTCAGTTGTCGTCTCGCGCGCCTGCGATGTCACGGTTTCCAAGGTGGTGACAACCGCGGTGACCGCCGGTTGTTCGACGACCGGGGGCAGGACGACCGCGCAGCCGGACAGGGCCGGATTGGTCGTGCAATCGGCCAGGGCCGGCAGCACCGCGGAGCAGCCGGCTGCGGCCGGGTTGCTGACGCACTGGTCGAGCGATGGCAAGACGACCGAACAGCCCGGGGTCGCCGGTGCCGACGTGCAGGCCGTCAGCGTCGGCAGTACCGTCGAGCAGCCGGTGGCGGCAGGGTTCGTCACGCATTGACTAACCGTGGGCAGGACCGCCGTGCAGCCGGCCAGGGTCGGGTTCGTCGTACAACTGGCAAGCGAGGGCAGCACGACTGAACAGCCCGGCGTGGTCGGCGCGGTGGTGCAGGACGCCAGCGAGGGCAGGACCGCGGTGCAACCGACCGCCGCCGGGTTCGCCGTGCAGGTGGCAAGGGAGGGCAGCA
>CAYZLI010000226.1:0-4759 GCA_964479195.1 uncultured Rhodocyclaceae bacterium | reverse complement strand
GCGCAGGGCCTTTCTTGAGTCGGGAAGCGGGCTTACTTGGTGCCGATGACCTCGATTTCCACGCGGCGATCCGGCTGCAGGCATTCGATGAGCTTCTTGCTCTTCTTGACGCTCTTGCCGCACTTGTCGCCGGTTACGGGCTGCTTCTCGCCCTTGCCTTCCGTGTAGACGCGGTTGGACTCGAGGCCCTTGCCCACCAGATAGGCCTTGACGGACTCGGCGCGGCGCTCCGACAGCTTCTGGTTGTACTTGTCGCTGCCGATGCGGTCGGCGTGGCCGACGGCGATGATGACTTCCAGCTTGATGCCCTTGATCTGGGCGGTCAATTCGTCCAGCTTGGCCTTGCCTTCCGGACGCAGGGTGGCCTTGTCGAAGTCGAACAGGGTGTCGGCGGCCAGGGTGATTTTCTGGGCGGCGGGCTTCGGCGTCGGCGCCGGCTTGGGCGGCTCGGGTTGGGCGGCCGGCTTGGGCGGCTCCGGCTTCTTCACCAGGTCCGGATCGCATTGCTCGATGGCCATGGCCGGCGTCCACCGCGTCGTCCGCCAGCACAGGCCGGTACCGCTCGTGGCGGCGACGCCGCGGGAGTCGAACAGGTAGCCGTCATTGGGGGCTTGGGCGAACGCTGCGGTGGCGGTCAAGCCCAGGGTCGCCAGTAGCGTGACTTTCGTAATTTGTTTGATCATGTTTTTCCCCTCGTTACAGTGCGTGACGATGTCGATGAGTCGGCCAGAAGGCAATGGGTGAGGCGAGGCTCTTTTTTCTTCAAACGGGCCGGCGGCGGCCCGGTACCCAGTTCAGCGTAGTTTATTCTGCCACAAGTTGACAGTGTCAATCAATCGGGACTCGTCATATCCCACGAGCATTCCGTCGTCGATCCGCCTGCGCCCGGCCACCCAGACGTCGCTGACATGCTCGCGGCCGGCGGCGTAGACCAGGTGCGAGGCCGGATCGAAGCAGGGCGAAGTCTCGATCGCATCGAGACGCACGGCGCACAGATCGGCCGCCTTGCCGACCTCGATGGAGCCGATGCTGCGCTCCAGGCCGAGCGCTGCGGCGCCGTTCAGTGTGGCCATGCGCAGGACGGTGTGCGCGTCGAGGACGGCGGCGTCGCCCGTGGCCACCTTCGCCAGCAGGGCGGCGTGGCGCATTTCCTGGAACAGGTCGAGGCGGTTGTTGCTGGCGGCGCCGTCGCTGCCCAGGCCGACGCGCACGCCCTGCGCCAGGAGTTGCGCAGCGGGGGCGATGCCGCTCGCCAGCTTCATGTTGGAGGTCGGGCAATGGGCCACCGCGCAGCCGTGTTCCGCCAGCAGGGCGATTTCCTCCCGCTCCAGATGCACGGCATGCACGCCGATCAGCCCCGGGCCGAGCAGGCCGAGGCGGCGCAGCCGCTCGAGGGGGCGCATGCCATGCTGGGCGACGCTCTCCTCGATCTCCGCACGGGTCTCATGCACGTGAATATGAATCGGCAGGTCGAGTTGGGCGGCCAGGGTGACGATGCGCTCGAAGCTCTTGTCCGTCACGGTGTACGGCGCATGGGGGGCCATGCAGAACGACAGGAGCGGATCGCCGCGCAGTTGGTCGCGCGTGGCCAGCCCCTTGCTGACGTAGTCGTCGGCGTCCGCCGCGTAGGCCGTCGGGAACTCGATGACGACGATGCCGAGCACGGCGCGCATGCCGAGGGCCTGCGCCGCTTCCGCCGCCGCCTCGGGGAAGAAATACATGTCGTTGAAGCAGGTCACGCCCCCCCGCAGCATCTCGGCGCAGGCGAGCAGGGTGCCCTCGTGCACGAAAGGCGCCGAGACGTGGCGCTGCTCGGCGGGCCAGATGCGCGTCCTCAGCCAGTCCATGAGGGGCAGGTCGTCGGCGATGCCGCGCAACAGCGCCATGGCGGCATGGGTGTGCAGGTTGACCAGCCCGGGGATCAAGACGTGCCGGGGCAGCGCGGCGTGCCGGGCGGCGCGGAAGCGGGCCTGCGCTTCCGCCGCCGGCAGGACGGCGACGATGCGGCCGTCGGAGACGGCGACGGCCTGGCCTTCCAGGGTCACGCCCTGTGGCTGCACCGGGATGAGCCAACGCGGCTCGATGAGCAGATCGATCTCTTGCATGCGCCTCCGGAAAGGATAATTCCTTCTGATCTCTCGGGCCGCAGGCCCCCCAGCCCCCTTCCTTGGGAAGGGGGCTGGGGGGAAGGCCAACACTCGCCCCATAGGGGTTTTTTGTTATGAAGCCGCAGGCTTCATAACAAAAAACCCCGCCGGCGGCGGGGTTCCTGGTCCTGTTTCGGAAGGCTTACTTGGCCGGCCCTTTTACTTCTATCACGACCCGGCGGTTCGGCGCCAGGCACTCGGCGAGCTTCTTGCGCGGCAGCTTGTCGTCGCACTTGACGCCCGGGACCGCCTGGGTCTTGCCGGCGCCCATGGTCTCGATGGCGTCGGCCTTGGCGCCCTTGCCGACCAGGTAGGCCTTGACGGCTTCGGCGCGCTTCTCGGAGAGCTTCTGGTTGCCCTGGTGGGTGCCGATGCGGTCGGTGTGGCCGGTGACGAGGATCAGGTTCGTCTGGGCGCAGGCGCCCAGCTTGGCGACCACGTTCTTGTCGAGCTGGGCCTTGGCGGCGGCGGCAAGGTCCCCCTTGCCGAAGGCGAACGTGCCGTCGCTTTGCAGGGTATAAGCGAAATCGCACTTCTTCGGCGCCGGAGCCGCGGCGGGCTTCGCCGGCTCGGCGGGCTTGGCCGGCTGCGCCACCGGCTTCGGCGCTTCGGGCTTTTTCGCCAGTTCCGGATCGCACTCGGCGCTGGCCATGGCGGGCGTCCAGCGGGTGGTCTTCCAGCACAGGCCGGCACCGCTCTTGGCGGCGGCGCCGCGGCTGTCGAAAAGGTAGCCGTCGTTGGGTGTCTGGGCGATGGCGGTCGTCACGCCCAGGCTGAGGACGGCGGCGACAAGGGTGCGGATGGTGTTATTCGCGGTGTTCAAGATGCTCCTCCACTGGAAAGAGATTGTTCTGGTTCTGGCCGGCGTTTCTTTTCCCGGGCAACCGGTCCGACGGAAAGCTGCCGACGAATTTAATCACAAAAATTAAGGACATACAACACGCACGCCGATTCCGCGAAGTGTCGGCGCGACGGCAGTGCCGGACAAGACCGGCGTGCTAAACTTATACCTTTTTCAGTGGCGAACCCGTCCCTCTCCGACCCGCCCATTTCCGACGCCGATCGATGACCACCCAATTCGCCAAAGAAACCCTTCCGGTCAGCCTCGAAGAGGAAATGCGCCACTCCTATCTCGATTACGCCATGAGCGTGATCGTGGGGCGGGCGCTGCCCGACGTGCGCGACGGCCTGAAGCCGGTGCACCGGCGCGTGCTGTTCGCCATGCACGAGCTGTCCAACGACTGGAACAAGGCCTACAAGAAGTCCGCCCGCATCGTCGGCGACGTGATCGGCAAGTACCATCCCCACGGCGACACCGCCGTCTATGACACCATCGTGCGCATGGCCCAGGACTTCAGCCTGCGCTACATGCTGGTGGATGGCCAGGGCAACTTCGGCTCGGTGGACGGCGACAACGCGGCCGCCATGCGCTATACGGAAATCCGCATGGCGCGCATCGGCCACGAACTGCTGGCCGACATCGACAAGGAGACGGTGGACTTCGGGCCGAACTACGACGGCTCGGAGCGCGAGCCGCTCATCCTGCCGGCGAAGATTCCCAACCTGCTCATCAACGGCAGCTCGGGCATCGCCGTGGGCATGGCCACCAACATCCCGCCGCACAACCTGAACGAGGTGGTGGACGGCTGCCTGGCGATGCTGGCGAACCCGGACATCGGCATCGAGGAGCTGATCGAGATCATTCCGGCGCCGGACTTCCCGACTGCCGGCATCATCTACGGCGTCTCCGGCGTGCGCGAAGGCTACATGACCGGCCGCGGCCGCGTCGTCATGCGCGGCCGCACCCACTTCGAGGACGTGGAGCGGGGCAACCGCCAGGCCATCATCGTCGATGAGCTGCCCTACCAGGTGAACAAGAAGGTGTTGCTGGAGCGCATCGCCGAACTGGTCAACGAGAAGAAGATCGAGGGCATCGCCCACATCCAGGACGAATCCGACAAGTCGGGCATGCGGGTGGTGATCGAGTTGAAGCGCGCCGAAGTGCCGGAGATCGTGCTCAACAACCTGTACAAGCTCACCCAGCTCCAGGACACCTTCGGCATGAACATGGTGGCGCTGGTGGACGGCCGGCCGCGCCTGCTCAACCTGCAGCAGATGCTGGAGGCATTCCTCGCCCACCGGCGCGAGGTGGTGACGCGGCGCACGGGGTTCGAGCTGCGCAAGGCGCGCGACCGCGGCCACATCCTGGAAGGCCTGGCGGTGGCCCTGTCCAACGTGGATGAGATCATCGCTCTCATCAAGGCGGCGCCCACGCCGCCGGAGGCCAAGCGCGAGCTGATGGCGCGTACCTGGCGTTCCGCTCTGGTCGAGCAGATGCTGACCCGTGCCGGCGCGGAAGCCTCGCGCCCCGAGGGGCTGGCGCCGGAGTTCGGCCTCTCGAAGAAGGGCTACCGGCTGTCGGACGTTCAGGCCCAGGCCATCCTGGAACTGCGCCTGCAGCGCCTGACCGGCCTGGAGCAGGACAAGATCCTGGCCGAGTACCGGGAGGTGATGGACACCATCGCCGACCTGCTCGACATCCTGGCCAAGCCCGAGCGCATCACCGGGATCATCGGCGATGAGCTGAAGGCCATCAAGGAGCAGTTCGGCGA
>CAYZLI010000225.1:0-4817 GCA_964479195.1 uncultured Rhodocyclaceae bacterium | reverse complement strand
CTCGGCCTGCGCGCCAAAACCTACCTCGAACAGAATGGGGCGAAAAAGATCAAGTAACAGTTTGATCTAACCGGTAGTGCCGGAACGGGGAGCGGAGTACGCTCCCCGTTTTGTCTTCGGCCGCCGCTTCGCGGCTTAATCTGCTGGAGCAGGTTAGCCTACGACGCAAGAAGCGGCTGCGCCGCGTCTTGTCTTTAGGTTCGCCCATGTCCGAGCGCAGAACCAAGCTGTCCCTGATCGTCGCTCCCATGACGCTGGCCATCGCCGCCGTCATGTGGTCGCTCCTCGTCGTCTTCTCCCTCTGGACGCAGCGCGAGCAACTGGACCGCACGGCGGCGGCCCTGGCCCGGATCGACGCCATTGCGAACCTGCGCAAGGACATGGCGATCCGCAAATGGGCGGCCCAGGTGGGCGGCGTCTTCATCAGCGAGAACAAGGCGCCCAACCTCGAATCCCTGAGCGAACAGGAACGCTTGTCCGCCAGCCGATCGACCGGCGAAACCTTCAAGATCGTCTCCCTCACCCCCATACACATCCTGCTGGCCATCCAGGACATCAGCAACAAGGACTACGGGGTCAAGGAAAGGCTGACGTCCCTGCAGTTGCGCAACCCGGACAACGCCCCCGACGAGTGGGAAACCAAGGCCTTGAAGTCCCTGGAGCAGGGCGCCGAGATGGCCACCGAGGCCGTGCCGCGCAAGGGCGGCCACGGGCTGCTGCGGGTGATGATCCCGATGCGCATGGACAAGGAATGCATCGAGTGCCACCGGGACACCCTGGTGCGCGTGGGCGGGCTGCGGGGCGGCGCCACCATCTCCGTCGATCTCAATGCGTACCGGGCGGCGCAGGATCCAACCTGGCGGACCATCCAGTACTGGCACCTGGGCATCTGGCTCATGGGGCTCGCCACTATCTACGGCTTCTGGTTCTTCTCGCGCCGGCGGGCCGTGGAGCAGGCACAACAGCAGGAGGAGCGTCAGCAAAACGAAACGGCCTTTTCCGCCATGGCCGAGGGCGCCATCATCACCGACGCCAGCGGCTGCATCCTCTGGGTCAACGATGCCTTCTGCAGCATCTACGGCTACACGCGGGACGAGGTGATCGGCAAGAACCCGAGACTTCTCAAGTCCGGCCGGCATGACGCGGCCTTCTACCGCCAGTTCTGGCATCAGCTCACCACCGTCGGCCACTGGCGGGGCGAGCTTTGGAACCGGCGCAAGACGGGCGAGGTGTTTCCCGAGGAGATCTCGGTCCAGGCCCTGCGCAGCCCCGAAGGCAAGATCGCCCGCTTCATTTCCATTTTCTCGGACATCACCGAGCGCAAGCGCAGCGAGGAGGAGTTGCGCAAACACCGCGAACACCTGGAAGATCTCGTCAAGCAGCGCACGGAAGAGCTGACCGTGACCCGCGACCAGGCGGAAGCGGCCAACCGCGCCAAGTCGGTCTTCCTAGCCAACATGAGCCACGAGCTGCGCACCCCGCTGAATGCGGTGATCGGCTTCTCGCAGTTGATGGACCGGGATCCGACTCTCTCGCCGGGTCAGCGGCGCAACCTGGAGATCATCAACGGCTCGGGCAATCACCTGCTGACCTTGATCAACGATGTACTCGAGCTGTCCAAGATGGAGTCGGGGCGGGCCCGGCTCGCCATCGAGGAAACGAGCCTCGCGGAACTGTTGCGCCAGGTGGTCGACATGATGCGCGTGCGGGCCGAGCAGGCCGGGCTCAGCCTGAGGCTCGAGGCACCCGACCTCCCGCCGACGCTCATGCTGGATGCGGTGAAGCTCAGGCAGGTGCTGCTCAACCTGCTGTCCAATGCCGTGAAGTTCACGCCGGCGGGCGAGGTCCTGCTCCGGGTAGGCGGTGCCGCGGCCGAGGGCGGCAAGCGCCGGCTGGACTTCGCCGTCACCGACACGGGCGTGGGCATCGCGCTGGAAGACCAGGAGCGCATCTTCCGGCCTTTCGAACAGGCGGGCGCCCGCTCTCACCAGGCGGGTACCGGCCTGGGCCTCACCATCAGCCGGCAGTATGTGCAGATGATGGGGGGCGAGCTCACGGTGCGCTCCGCACCGGGTCAGGGCTCGACCTTCCATTTCGCGATTACCGTGGCTCCCGGGCATGGATCAGCGACGAAATGCCGCCACGGCCGGGTCGCCTCCCTGAGGGCCTCCGACCGGGGGCGGCGCGTCCTCGTGGTGGACGATTCGGCCGAAGCGCGACTCCTGGTGCGCTGCCTGCTCGCCCCCCTGGGCTTCGAGGTGGCGGAAGCCGAGGACGGCGCCCAGGCCGAACAGGCCGTAGATGCCTTCAAGCCGGAACTCGTCTTGATGGACTGGCGCCTGCCGGGAATCGACGGCCTGGAGGCCACCCGGCGCATCCGCGCGAGCGGAAACACACCCGCGCCCCGGATCGTCATGCTCACCGCCCATGCGCTGGACGAGAGCCGTGTGGAGGCCCTGGCGGCGGGGGCCGACGACTTCATGTGCAAACCGTACGAGGAGGAGGATCTGTACGCCATGCTCGAGCGGCATTTGGGCGTTTCCTTCGAGCGCGAAGAGGCGGCGGCCGGGAGCACGCCGGCGATGGCTGCGGCCCCCACCCCCGCCGACCTCGAACGGCTGTCGCCGGAAACGCGGGCGAACCTCGTCCAGGCCGCGCTGAGCCTGAACCAGGCGAGGATCGCCGAGGCCCTGGCCCGGGTGGACAGCGAGCACCCGCAGCTGGCTGCGCAACTGCAGGGATTGGCCGGGGCGATGGACTACCATCGCCTGTGGCGGATTCTGGGAATCCCGGGGGAGGAATAGCGAATGGGTACGGCCCGCGACAAACCGTTGGGCGCCGAGGTCCTCATCGTCGAGGACACGCCCGCGTCCCTGGAACTGCTCTCCGCCCTGCTGACGCGGGCGGGGTACTGCACCCGGCTGGCTCCGGACGGCATGATGGCCCTGCTCTCGGCGCAAGCCAAGCCACCCGATCTGATCCTCCTGGACGTGCGCATGCCGGACATGGACGGCTACGAGGTCTGCCGGCGCCTGAAAGCCGATCCGCGCACCCACGACGTTCCGGTGATCTTCCTCTCGGCGCTGCGCGAGACGGAGGACAAGGTGCGCGCCTTCCGGCTGGGTGCGGTGGATTTCATCGCCAAGCCCTACCAGCCGGACGAGGTGCTGGCCCGGGTGCGCACCCACGTGGAACTGCGCCGCCTCCAGGCCGGACTCGAGGAACGGGTGGAGGAGCGCACAGCCCAGTTCCGGGAGGCCGAAGCGAAGCTGCACGAATCCCAGTCCCGCCTGCGCGAACTGGCCGAGTTCCTGCAGACGGTGCGCGAGGAGGAGCGCGCCCGCATCGCCCGGGAGCTCCACGACGAACTGGGGCAGTCCCTGACCGCCTTGCGCATCGACCTGAACTGGCTGCGCAGCAGGTGCGCCGATCTCGGGCCGCAGGTTGGCGACCGGCTGGCCGCCGCCCTGGGGCTGGTGGAGCGCACCGTGGAAGCCGTGCGGCGTCTCTCGGAGGACTTGCGCCCGCGCATGCTCGATGACCTGGGGCTGGCTGCGGCGGTGGAGCACCACGTGACGCGCTTCTCCGAGCGCACGGGCATTCCCGGCAGCCTGGCCATGAACCGGGAGGAGTTCGAGATCGACGGCAGGACGGCGACGGCCATATTCCGGGTCGTCCAGGAGGCGCTGACCAACGTTGCGCGCCATGCGGTTGCGAGCCGGGTGGCGGTGCGCATCGACGAGTCCGACGCCGACATCCGGCTCACGGTCCAGGACGACGGTTGCGGCTTCGTCGAAAGCCCGGCGAAGAAGACTTTCGGCTTGCTCGGCATGCGCGAACGCATCAAGATGCTCGGCGGACAACTGGAGATCGAAAGCCGGCCCGGCCAGGGCACACGCATCGAGGCCCGGGTGCCGAAGAGCCGCAAGGAGGACAGCGACAGCCATGATTAGGATATTGATCGCTGACGATCACGCCATCCTGCGGGTGGGACTCAAACAGATCCTGTCCGAATCCGGCGAGTTCGAGGTGGCGGGGGAAGCCAGCAACGGCACCGAGGCGCTGGCCAGGCTGCGCGCCGAAAAGTTCGACGCCATGGTGCTGGACATGTCCATGCCGGGCAAGAGCGGCATCGAGCTCATCAAGCAGATCAAGGGCGAGCAGCCGAAGCTGCCGATCCTTGTTCTCAGCATGCACAAGGAGGACGTTTATGCGGTGCGCGCCCTCAAGGCGGGGGCTTCCGGCTACCTGTGCAAGGACAACGCCGAATCGCAACTGGCGCAGGCGATCCGCAAGGTCGCCGGCGGCGGCCTGTTTATCAGTGCGACGGTGGCCGAGAAGCTGGCGCTGGGCATGCTCGCCGGCAAGGCGGGCGAGGCGCCGCCCCACACGCGCCTGTCCGACCGCGAGTACCAGATCTTCCAGCACCTCGTGGCCGGCCACGCGGTGACCGATATCGCCCACAGACTCAACCTCAGCGTGAAGACCGTCAGCACCCACAAGACGCGCATCCTGGAAAAGATGAGCCTCGCCAATACGGCCGAGCTCATCCGCTACGCCCTCAAGCATGAGCTCGTCGTCGACGGGGACGAGTTGGCCGATTAGAGCCAGCGGGTAGGAATCGTCCTACCCCTCCCCCGATTCGTCCCACATTCAAAATCAGGCTCCGCCGGCTTTTTTTTCCGGCGCCTTGGTACATGATGCCGGCAGTGTGACAACTTGTCGCAGTGGTGGGCATTCCCGATTGTCATCATTCTTCCCAGGAGAATTTTCATGAAACTGAAGAGTAAGCGGGCGGTATCGCTGCTGGTGGCGGC
>CAYZLI010000224.1:0-4834 GCA_964479195.1 uncultured Rhodocyclaceae bacterium | reverse complement strand
TCGATCACCGCCTGCTTGAGCCGGGCCAGCATCGGCCCGGATTCGGCGGCGTGGCGGGCCTGGAAGTCGCGCAGGCGCGTGAGTTGCGAGCGCTTCTCCTCCTCCGTCGAGCGGGCCAGCTCGATGTGCTCGGGGACGGCCTCGCCGTGGGGGTTGCGGAAGGCGTTCACGCCGATGATGGGGTAGGAGCCGTCGTGCTTGCGGGTCTCGTAGTAGAGGGACTCCTCCTGGATCTTGCCCCGCTGGTAGCCGGTTTCCATCGCCCCCAGCACGCCGCCGCGGGAGCTGATGGCCTCGAATTCCTTGAGCACCGCCTCCTCCACGAGGTCGGTGAGCTCCTCGATGACGAAGGCGCCCTGGTTTGGATTCTCGTTCTTGGCGAGGCCCCATTCCCGGTTGATGATGAGCTGGATGGCCATGGCGCGGCGCACCGACTCCTCCGTGGGCGTGGTGACGGCCTCGTCGTAGGCGTTGGTGTGCAGCGAGTTGCAGTTGTCGTAGATGGCGATGAGCGCCTGGAGCGTGGTGCGGATGTCGTTGAAGGCCATCTCCTGGGCGTGGAGCGAGCGCCCGGAGGTCTGCACATGGTACTTCAGCTTCTGGCTGCGCTCGTTGGCGCCGTAGCGGTTCTTCATGGCCACGGCCCAGATGCGGCGCGCGACGCGGCCGATCACCGCGTACTCGGGGTCCATGCCGTTGCTGAAGAAGAAGGACAGGTTGGGCGCGAAGTCGTCGATGTGCATGCCCCGCGCCAGGTAGGTCTCCACGTAGGTGAAGCCGTTGGCGAGCGTGAAGGCGAGCTGGGAGATGGGGTTCGCCCCGGCCTCGGCGATGTGGTAGCCGGAGATGGACACCGAGTAGAAGTTGCGCACGTTGTGGTGCACGAAATACTCCTGGATGTCGCCCATCATCTTCAGGGCGAATTCCGTGGAGAAGATGCAGGTGTTCTGGCCCTGGTCCTCCTTGAGGATGTCCGCCTGCACCGTGCCGCGCACCGTCGAGAGCACCCATGCCCTGATCTTCTCCGCTTCGTCCTCCGTGGGCTCGCGGCCGTTGTCCTGGCGGAACTCGTCCAACTGCTGGTCGATGGCCGTGTTGAAGAACATGGCCAGGATCACCGGCGCCGGGCCGTTGATGGTCATGGACACCGAGGTGTTGGGATCGACCAGATCGAAGCCCGAGTAGAGCACCTTCATGTCGTCCAGGGTGGCGATGGACACGCCCGAGTTGCCCACCTTGCCGTAGATGTCCGGGCGCTCGTCCGGGTCGCAGCCGTAGAGGGTCACCGAATCGAAGGCGGTGGACAGCCTTTTCGCCGGCATGCCCTCGGACACCGTCTTGAAGCGGCGGTTGGTGCGGAAGGCGTCCCCCTCGCCGGCGAACATGCGGGTCGGGTCCTCGTTCTCGCGCTTGAAGGCGAAGACACCCGCCGTGTACGGGAAGGAGCCGGGCACGTTCTCCTTCATGAGGAAGCGCAGCAGCTCGCCCTCGTCCTCGTAGCGGGGCAGCACCACCTTGCGGATCTTGCTGCCGGACAAGGTGGTGTGCACCAGTTGGGTGCGGACTTCCTTGTCGCGGATCCGCACCACGTACTCGTCGCCCGCGTAGGCCTTGCGCATGGCCGGCCACTGGCCGAGGAGCTTCTTCGCCTTGGGGTCGAGCCGGGCGTCGCGCTCGGCGATGAGCATGTCGAGTTCGGCAAGCGTCTCGTCGTTCCCGCGCAAGCGGGAATCCAGCGCCGTTTCCGGACAGTCACCGGATCCCCGCTTCGGCGGGGATGACCGGCACTCGAGTAGCATTCTCTTCGCGCTGGACAACTGCTGCCGCTCCCGGGCAAGCCGGCTCTGCTCGGCGACATGCCCGTGGTAGGCGCGCACGGTTTCGGCGATCTCGGCGAGATAGCGAACGCGGGCGGCCGGCACGATGACGTTGCGGCCCGAGGACGCCCTGACCGCCGGCGCCGGCAGCCGGCCCGGCGCCGCTTTCAGGCCCTTCTCGGCCAGTTTGGTCAGCAGGCCCTGGTAGAGGGCGGTGACGCCGTCGTCGTTGAAGCGCGAGGCGATGGTCCCGTACACCGGCATGTCCTCCGGGGCGCGGCCGAAGAGCTCGCGGTTGCGCTGGACCTGCTTCCGCACGTCGCGCAGGGCGTCCTCCGCCCCCTTGCGGTCGAACTTGTTGATGGCGACGAAGTCGGCGAAGTCGAGCATGTCGATCTTCTCCAACTGGCTCGCCGCGCCGAACTCCGGGGTCATGACGTAAAGGGAAGCATCCACGTGGGGCACGATGGCCGCATCGCCCTGGCCGATGCCCGAGGTCTCGGCGACGACCAGATCGAAGCCCGCCAGCTTGCAGGCGGCGAGCGCTTCCGGCAGCGCCTTGGAAATCTCCGAGCCCGTGTCGCGGGTGGCGAGCGAACGCATGTAGATGTGGGGGTGGCCGATGGCGTTCATGCGGATCCGGTCGCCCAGCAGCGCCCCGCCGGTGCGCTTGCGCGAGGGGTCCACGGCGACGATGGCGATCTTCAAGGCGTCGTTCTGGTCGAGGCGGAAGCGGCGGATCAGCTCATCGGTCAGCGAGCTCTTGCCCGAACCGCCGGTGCCGGTAATCCCCAAGGTGGGCACCGGCAACCGGGCGGCGCGCTCGAGCAGCTCGGCCCGCAGCTTTTCCGGGCAGGCGCCGCTCTCCAGGGCGGTGATCAGGCGCGCCAACTGACGGCGGTCGCCCGCCTCGACGGCCTTCAGGTCCCGGGGCGCCTCCCGAGCCAGGTCGAAGTCGCATCGGGCCACCATGTCGTTGATCATGCCTTGCAGGCCCATGCCCCGGCCGTCCTCGACGGAGTAGATATGGGCGACGCCGTACTCGTGCAGCTCGCGGATCTCCGCCGGCACGATCACGCCGCCGCCGCCGCCAAAGACCTGGATGCGGTTGCCGCCGCGGCTCTTCAGGAGATCGACCATGTACTTGAAGTACTCCACGTGGCCGCCCTGGTAGGAGGAAATGGCGATGCCCTGCACGTCCTCCTGCAGGGCGGCGGTGACGATTTCCTCGACGGAGCGGTTGTGGCCCAGGTGGATCACCTCGGCGCCCGTGGCCTGGAGGATGCGCCGCATGATGTTGATCGAGGCATCGTGGCCGTCGAACAGGGAGGCGGCGGTGACGAAGCGCACCTTGTGCTTCGGCTTGTAGGGTCTCAGCTTGGCGCTCACGGAAAGATCGGTCATGGCGGCCTCGGCCGTGGGTTGGGGCGGAAAAGACAATCTACATTACGTTGACGTCAACGTCAACTTGGTCATAGGGATCTAAGTTGCTGTCCCGGCAAGGTATTTATCTGTAGGAGCCGGCGCTAACGAAAGCTTTCGTAGACCTTCGCCTTGCCGGCCTTGTCGAAGCTCACCACGTCATAGGGGTCCTTCTTGCCGCCGGGCACCTCCATGCCCGGGGAGCCCTGGGGCATGCCCGGCGCCGACAGGCCGTGCACGGGCGGCTTTTCCTTCAGCAGGCGCTTGATGCTGGAGGCGGGCACGTGGCCCTCGACCACGTAGCCGCCCACCTCGGCCGTATGGCAGGAGGCGAGCTTCTCCGGCACCCCCAGCCGGGCCTTCACCGTGCCCATGTCCTTCGGCTCGGCCACCTTCACCTTGAAGCCGTTCGCCTTCATGTGCTCCACCCAGCCGCCGCAGCAGCCGCAGTTCGGGTCCTTGTACACGGTGACCTCGGGCAGTGCTTCGGCGGCGAGTGCCGGCAGGGCCAGGCCGAGCACGGCCAGGCAGAACAGTTGGATCAGTCGCTTCATTTCCACTCCATGGTTACAGCAAAAAAATCATCTACGCGCGTTGCGCAGCATTTCCTCCCGCGCCTGCCACACCCGGGACGACCAGCGGCTCTGGATGAAGGCCAGCACGGCGCGGATGTCCTGGTCGGCGAGCGTCTTGCCGAAGGCCGGCATGTCGCTCGCGTAGCCCGGCGGCGCATACCTGCCGGGCACCAGCCCCTCCTTGGTGATGCCGAACAACACCTTGTCCGGATGGTGCCAGGTGTGGCCGGAATCGTCATGGGGCGGCGCCGGCATGCGCCCGCTGGGCAGCCGCTGCCGCCAGTCGGCCTGCCCTTCGAGATTGGCCCCGTGGCAGGCGGCGCAGTGCATGGCATAGAGCGCCTGGCCCCGCGCCGTCAGGGCCGCGTCCTTGGGGTCGACGCCCGAAGCCGGATCGGCCTCGCAGGCCGCCAAGACCGGCAGAAGCATCACAGACAGCATTCCGAGCCGCGGGTTCATGGCGATTCCCTCTTGTCACGCGCCGGCATCGTCCTCCCCAATCAGCACCACCGTCTCGGACAAATACTTGTGCCGCGGCACTTCCAGGTTGAGGGGTGCCGGCACGTTCTTGAACACCCGCGCGGCAAAGTCGAACATCGAGCCGTGGCATGGGCAGTAGAAGCCCCCCGGCCACTCCGGCCCTAGGTCCGGCGGAGCCACGTCCTTGCGGAAGGTGGGCACGCAACCCAGATGGGTGCACACCGCCATGGCGACCAGGTATTCGGGCTTGCGCGAGCGCAGCGGGTTCCTGCAGTAGTCGGGCTGCTGGCGCTGCTCGGAGTGCGGGTCCAGCAGGCGCCCGTCCAGGGCCTTCAGCCGTTCGAGCATGTCCGCCGTGCGATGCAGGATCCACGCCGGCTTGCCGCGGTACTCCACGGTCATCAGCTCGCCCGGCCCCAGTTTGGAGATATCCGCCTGCACCGGCGCACCGGCGGACTTCGCCCGCTCGCTCGGGGCCATGCTGACGAGGAAAGGAATCGCGCTGCCCACCGCCGCCACCGTACCGACTGCTGTGGTGGC
>CAYZLI010000223.1:0-4860 GCA_964479195.1 uncultured Rhodocyclaceae bacterium | reverse complement strand
GGGGCCGGGGGCGGGCGCATCATGCAGTAGACTTCGCGCCATGAACAACAAGCCCCACGCGCCGGAAACGCCCGCGACCCAGTTCCTACGTCAGCATCGGGTCGCCTTCAGCAGCCATCTCTACGAGTACGAGGAGCACGGTGGCACCCGCGTGTCGGCGCGGGAACTCAACGTGGATGAGCACGCCGTGGTGAAGACGCTGGTGATGGAGGACGAGACCGGCCGGCCCCTCATAGTGCTGATGCACGGCGACCGCAAGGTGTCCACCAAGAACCTGGCGCGCCAGATCGGGGTGAAGAGCGTGGGCCCCTGCAAGCCCGAGGCGGCGCAGCGCCACACCGGCTACCTGGTGGGCGGCACCTCGCCCTTCGGCACGAAAAAGCGGCTGCCGGTGTACATCGAGAAGAGCATCCTCGACCTGTCGCTCATCTACATCAACGGCGGGCGGCGTGGCTACCTGGTCGGGGTGCAGCCCCACGAGATCATGCGGGTGCTTCAGCCTACGGTGGTGGAGTGCGGACTGGAGGACTGACCTAGGGCCGGCTCCTACAGGTGGCCCCGCTCGATCGCCACACCCACGCGCTTGACGCCCTTCATGACACCCGTCTTGGCGATGGCGATCTTCACCCAGGGCGCGCCGAAGTCCTCCACCAGCAGGGCGACGACGAACTCCCCGAGGGTTTCCAGCAGGTTGAAGTGGCGCTCGCCGAGCTCCTTGCGGATGCGCGCGATCACCGCCGCGTAGTCGATGGTGTCCCGGATGTCGTCGTGCTGGGCGGCGGCATCGGGCACGCCGAACTCCAGGCTGATCTCGATGGTCTGCCGGGCCGCCCGCTCCCGCGGGTAGATGCCGACCCAGGCCTCGACCCGGAGTTCGTCGATGAAGATGCGGTCCATGGGGGAAAGTGAATTACAATGCCGGCGATTTTAGGTGAAAAGACATGAGCTCGCTCGGTTTCATCATCCTCGCGTACCTGATCGGCTCCATCCCCTTCGCGGTGGTGACGAGCCGCCTGTTCGGCCTGGCCGACCCGCGCACCTACGGCTCGAAGAACCCCGGCGCCACCAACGTGCTGCGCAGCGGCAACAAGGCCGCGGCGGCACTCACGCTGTTGGGGGATGCCGCCAAGGGCTGGTTCGCGGTGTACCTTGTGGACAGCCTCGGCCCCGCCTATGGCGCGCAGGCTTCCGACGTGGCCTTCGCCGGCTTCGCCGCCTTCTTCGGCCACCTGCACTCGGTCTTCCTCAACTTCAGGGGCGGCAAGGGCGTGGCCACGGCCGCCGGCGTGATCTTCGGCTTCAACGCCTGGCTGGGGCTGGCCGCCGTGGCCGTGTGGATCCTGATGGTGGCCTGGTTCCGCTATTCCTCCCTGGGGGCCATCGCCGCTTCCATCCTCACGCCGCTCTTCGCCCTGGCGATCCTCGATTCGGGAGACATGGTGATCGCCGTGTTCTCCATCTCGCTGCTGCTCTACTGGCGTCACAGCGGAAACCTGCAGCGCATCCGCGCCGGCACCGAGCCGAAGATCGGCGGAAACAAGGCGGCTCAGCCGCCGGCCGACAACAACTCCTGAAGGGGCCAGCGCGGCCGCACGGAGAAGGCGGCGCCTTCCCGCCGCTCCCCGGCCATCAGCCGCATGGCGCCGGGAGTGTTGGCCGCCGGCGCCATGCGCATGGCGCCGGCGAAGGCGATCATGGCGCCGTTGTCGGTGCATAGCTCCAGCTCCGGGTAGCACACCCGCCCGCCCATGCCCGCCGCGCCCGCATCGAGGGTCGCCCGCAGCCGGCGGTTGGCCCCCACGCCGCCGGCCACCACAAGCTGCCGCAATCCCGTCCGCCGCAGGGCGTCCAGGGCCTTGGCCGCCAGCACTTGGACGATCGCCTCCTGGAAGTCGGCGCAGAGGTCGGCCCGGTCCGCTGGCTCAAGCGCCCGCTCGCGCACCAGGGTGAGCACCGCCGTCTTCAGCCCGGAAAAACTGAAGTTGAGATCACCGCTACTGATCATCGGCCGGGGCAGCTTGAAGCGCCCGGCCTTGCCCTCCTCGGCCAGGCGGGCCAGTTGCGGCCCGCCGGGATAGCCCAGGCCGAGCAGTTTGGCCGTCTTGTCGAAGGCTTCGCCGGCAGCATCGTCCAGGGTCTCGCCCAGCAGCTCGTACTGCCCGACGCCGGTCACCCGCATGAGCTGGGTATGTCCTCCCGACACCAGCAGCGCCACGAAGGGGAAGTGCGGCGGATCGGCGGCCAGCAGGGGCGAGAGCAGATGTCCCTCCAGGTGATGCACAGGCAGGGCCGGCACCCCGAGGGCGAAGGCCAGGGATTCGGCAAAGCTCGCGCCCACCAGCAGGGCGCCGGCCAGCCCCGGCCCGGCGGTGTAGGCGATCGCCGCCACGTCCCGGGGGACCGCCCCGGCCTGGGCCAGCACTTGGCGCAGCAGGGGGGCGAGCCGGCGGATGTGGTCCCGGGAGGCCAGTTCCGGCACCACGCCGCCGTAGGCCTCGTGCAAGGCCACCTGGGAGTGGACGACATGGGACAGCAGGCCCCGCTCGGTGTCGTAGAGGGCGACGCCCGTCTCGTCACAGGAGGATTCTAGGCCCAGGATCAGCATGGAATTGCGTAAAAAATGAGCATTTTACCTTCTGTCCGCTGCCGTCCCGAGAACTTCCGGCAAGGATAGCGGACGAATGGATGTTGCGCTGCAACATTCCGGCTGTACACTGGAGGGCATGAACATGCTCAGAAACCTGGCGGGACAGATGCGCGGCTACGCCGGCACCCTGGGCCGGGTGCTCCCGATCGGATTGGCTGCGGAGCCGCACCACCGCTCCTATCTCGGCCTCGGCCTCGGCGGCTTTCACGGCCTGCACTACCTGGAATGGGGACGCCGCGACGGTCGCCACGCGGTCATTTGCGTGCACGGCTACAGCCGCAACGGCCGGGATTTCGACTTCCTCGCCCGCGCCCTGCGCTGGCGCACCCGGGTCGTGTGCCCGGACCTGGCGGGCCGCGGCGACAGCGACTGGCTGGCCTCCCCTTTGGAGTACAGCTTTCCCCAGTTCATGGCGGACCTCAACGCCCTCGTCGCCCGCCTCGACGTGGACACGGTGGACTGGGTGGGCACTTCCATGGGGGGGCTGCTCGGCATGCTCTTCGCCGCCCAGGCGAACAGCCCGGTGCGCCGCCTGGTCATGAACGACGTGGGCGCCTTCGTGCCCACGGATTCCCTGATGCACATCGGCCGGCGCATGGAAAGCGACGCGCGCTTCGCCTCCCTGGAGGAAGTGGAAGGCCACCTGCGCACGGTCCACGCCGAGTTCGGCTTTCTCACCGACGCCCAGTGGCGGCACCTGGCCACCCACAGCGCCCGGCGGGAGGGCGCAGAATACCGCCTGCACTACGACCCGGGCATCGCCCTGCTGGTGAAACAGTTGCCCCTGGCGCCGGGCCTGTTCCTCTGGGACGTCTGGCGCAAGCTGTCCTGCCCGGTGCTGCTGCTGCGCGGCGAGCATTCGGAACTGTTTCCCCAGCCCGTGGCCGAAGTGATGCTCGCCCGGCATCCGGGCGCCCGCCTGGTGGAGATCCCGGATGCCGGCCACGCGCCGGCGCTCATGTCGCCGCAGCAGATTGCGGTGATCCGGGAGTTCCTCGAGGCCCGTGAGCCGGCCGGGTCGTAGCCACCAATCCGGTATTGGTGTTCCGGAAAAAAGCCGATATAATGCGCGGCTTTCCCAGCTCAGCAAGGTCTTAACCGCATGCCTGGCATCCGCGTCAAAGAAAACGAGCCGTTCGAAGTCGCCATCCGCCGCTTCAAGCGCGCCATCGAAAAAACGGGGCTGCTCACCGAACTGCGTTCGCGCGAGTTCTACGAGAAGCCGACCGCCGAACGCAAGCGCAAGCTCTCCGCTGCGATCAAGCGCCATCACAAGCGCATCCGCAGCCAGATGCTGCCGCCGAAGATGTACTGATTTCCCGGCCGGCACCGCAAGAACGCGGGCGCCGACGGCAAAGCAGGTTCTCGCGGAATCCCCGACGCGCTGTCAGGCACGTCGGGGTTATTTCTTTTCAGAACGGGAATAGTGCCATGTCCCTCAAAGCGCGAATCAACGAAGACATGAAAGCCGCCCTGCGCGCCCGCGACACCGCTCGCCTGGGCGCCATTCGCCTGCTGCTGGCCGGCGTCAAGCAGCGCGAAGTGGATGGACGGGTCGAACTGGACGACGCCGGTGTCGTCGCCGTCATCGACAAGATGCTCAAGCAGCGCCGCGACTCCATCTCCCAGTACGAGGCGGCCGGCCGCCGGGACCTCGCCGACGCGGAGAAGTTCGAGGTCGAGGTGCTCACTGGCTACCTGCCCCAGGCCCTGTCCCAGGCCGAGATCGAGGCGGCCGTGGCCGAGGCGGTCGCCGCCAGCGGCGCCATGGGCATGCAGGACATGGGCAAGGTGATGGCCGTGCTCAAGCCGAAGCTCGCCGGGCGCGCCGACATGGGCCAGGTCTCCGGGCTGGTGAAGGCCGCGCTGTCCAAGTGAGGCAGCGCCGGGGGAAGGCCCGGTAATTCCCGGAACGTTTCCTATAATGGCCTAAGGGTCATTGTATTTGGCGCGGCGCGTCCTCACTTTTCAGATGTGATTCCCGAATCCTTCATCCAGGAACTTCTCGCGCGTACCGACATCATCGACGTCATCGAGCGCTACCTGCCTCTGAAGAAGGCCGGCGCCAATTACGTTGCCTGCTGTCCGTTCCACAGCGAAAAGACGCCCTCGTTTTCCGTCAGCCCGAGCAAGCAGTTCTACCACTGCTTCGGCTGCGGCGCCCACGGCAGCGCCATCGGCTTCGTCATGGAATACGCCGGCCTGGGGTTCGT
>CAYZLI010000222.1:0-4866 GCA_964479195.1 uncultured Rhodocyclaceae bacterium | reverse complement strand
GCAGCGCCGGATCGTCCAGTGCGAACCAGCGCGGGCGTGCCGGTGCTGGCGCCTCCGGATCGAGGGCGATCAGCTCCAGGTAGAGGCTTGGTCCGAGCCGCAGCAGACGGTTGTGGGTGCCCATGGCTGCGTGCTTGCCGCCGGTTGCCAGTTCGACGCCGAGCAGGCGGCCCAGCCAGGCCGCGCCCGCATCGAGGCTCGTGGCGGCGAGGACAAGGTGGTCGGGGGCGGCGAGGGTCGGCATGGGTCTTCGTCATTCCCGCGAAAGCGGGAATCCAGCGTCGTCAGTGAAAGCCACTGGGCCCCCGCCTTCGCGGGGACGACAGAGTCGGCGCGATCGTCACGCAAACCTGACGATGGGCTGATCCACGGAGAGGCTCTCCCCCTGCTTGGCCATCACCTCGGCCACCGTGCAGTCCTGGTCGGCCTTGAGGATGTTCTCCATCTTCATGGCCTCGATCACCGCCAGCTTCTCGCCCGCCTTCACTTCCTGGCCCGGCTGCAGCGTGATCTCGGTGAGCAGGCCCGGCATGGGCGAGAGCAGGAACTTGGAGAGGTCCGGCGCCGGCTTATGGGGCATCAGCGAAAGCAAATGCGCCGCGCTGCCCGTCATCACCATCATGTCCGCCTGGGTGCCCCAGTGGCTGACCCGGTACTTCAGCCCCAGGCGCTCCACCTGCAGGCAGACGGGCTCGCCGTTCCAGGTGCCGCGGAAGAGGATCTCACCCAGGCGCCAGTCGGATTTCAGCTCGCAGCTCTGGCCTTCGTGGGTGATCTGATAGCCGCCGCCGACGGCGGCCAGGGTGAGGGCGTACTCCTTGTCGCCCAGCAGCACCACCCATTCGTCGCCCACCTTGCGCCCGTGGCCGCGCAGTTGGCCCGTGGTGCGCACGGCGCGGTCGATGTAGCGGCGCCGGGCGAAGGCGGCGACGGCGGCCAGCAGCAGCGGATCGTCGTGCACCAGGCTTGCCGAGTTGAAGCCCTTGGGGAACTCCTCGGCGATGAAGCCGGTGTTGAAGTTCCCCGACTGGAAGCGCGGGTGCTGCATGAGCGCCGCCTGGAAGGCGATGTTGGAGGACACGCCGCGGATGACGAAGGCGTTGAGGGCGTCGCGCATGCGGGCGATGGCCTGGTCGCGGGTCGCGCCGTGGGTGATGAGCTTGGCGATCATGGAGTCGTAATACATGGAGATCTCGCCGCCCTCGTACACGCCCGTGTCCACCCGCACCGCGTCGTCGTTGGAGTGCTTTTCCCCGGGCGGCTGGTAGCGCACCAGGCGGCCCGTCGAGGGCAGGAAGTTGCGGAAGGGATCCTCCGCGTTGATGCGGCACTCCATGGCCCAGCCGTTGAGCTGGATGTCGCCTTGTTCGAAGGGCAGCTTCTCCCCGGCCGCCACCCGGATCATGAGCTCCACCAGGTCGAGCCCCGTGATCAGCTCGGTGACCGGGTGCTCCACCTGCAGGCGTGTGTTCATCTCCAGGAAGTAGAAGCTCCGGTCCTTGCCGACGACGAACTCCACCGTGCCGGCCGACTGGTACTTCACCGCCTTGGCCAGGGCCACCGCCTGCTCGCCCATGGCCTTGCGCGTCTTCTCGTCCAGGAAGGGCGAGGGTGCCTCCTCGATCACTTTCTGGTGGCGGCGCTGGATGGAGCACTCGCGCTCGTTGAGGTAGACGCAGTTGCCGTGGGCGTCGCCCAGCACCTGGATCTCGATGTGGCGCGGCTCCTCGACGAATTTTTCGATGAAGACCCGGTCATCGCCGAAGGCGTTGCGCGCTTCGTTCCGGCAGGAGTCGAAGCCCTCGCGGCACTGGGCGTCGTCCCAGGCGACGCGCAGGCCCTTGCCGCCGCCGCCGGCGCTGGCCTTGATCATCACCGGGTAGCCGATGCCCCGGGCGATCTCCACCGCCTGGCCGGCGGTCTCAATCGCGTCGTTGTAGCCGGGGATGGTGTTCACCTTCGCTTCCAGCGCCAGCTTCTTGGAGGCGATCTTGTCGCCCATGGCGGCGATGGAGTAGTGCTTGGGGCCGATGAAGACGATGCCTTCCTCCTCCAGGCGCCGGGCGAATTGCTCTTTTTCCGAGAGGAAGCCGTAGCCCGGATGCACGGCCTCGGCGCCGGTCTGCTTGCAGGCGGCGATGATCTTGTCCATCACCAGGTAGGAATCCTTGGAGGGCGGCGGGCCGATGCACACGGCTTCGTCGGCCAGCTCCACGTGGCGCGCGTCCTGGTCCGCCTCGGAATACACCGCCACCGTCTGGATGCCCATCCTGCGGGCGGTCTTGATGACGCGGCAGGCGATCTCCCCCCTGTTCGCGATCAGAATCTTCTTGAACATCGATTTTCCTCCCCGGCTCAGAGCGGGATGTTGCCGTGCTTGCGCCACGGGTTCTCGAGTTTCTTGTCCTTCAGCATCGCCAGGGAGCGGCAGATGCGCTTGCGGGTTTCGTGGGGCATGACCACGTCGTCGATGAAGCCCCGGTGGCCGGCGATGAAGGGGTTGGCGAACTTCTGCCGGTATTCCTCCGTGCGCTCGGCGATTTTTTGCGGGTCGCCGCTGTCCTTGCGGAAGATGATCTCCACTGCGCCCTTGGGGCCCATCACGGCGATCTCGGCGGAGGGCCAGGCGAAGTTCACGTCGCCGCGCAAATGTTTGGATGACATCACGTCGTAGGCGCCGCCGTAGGCCTTGCGCGTGATGACCGTGACCTTGGGCACGGTGCATTCGGCGTAGGCGTAGAGCAGCTTCGCCCCGTGCTTGATGATGCCGCCGTATTCCTGGGCCGTGCCGGGCATGAAGCCGGGCACATCCACGAAGGTGACGACGGGGATGTTGAAGGCGTCGCAAAAGCGCACGAAGCGCGCCCCCTTGATGGAGCTCTTGATGTCCAGGCAGCCCGCCAGCACCAGGGGCTGGTTGGCGACGATGCCCACCGTCTGCCCCGCCATGCGGCCGAAGCCGATGACGATGTTTTTGGCGTAGTCCGGCTGCAGCTCGAAGAAGTCGCCCTCGTCCACCACCTTGGTGATGAGCTCCTTGATGTCGTAGGGCTTGTTGGGGTTGTCCGGCACCAGGGTGTCGAGGGAGTGGTCGATGCGGTCGGACGGGTCCTCGGTGGGTACGATGGGCGGCTTTTCCCGGTTGTTGGCGGGCAGGAAGGAGACCAGGCGGCGCAGCATCATGAGCGCCTCCACGTCGTCCTCGAAGGCGAGGTCGGCCACGCCGGACTTCGTGCTGTGGGAGACGGCGCCGCCCAGCTCCTCGGCGGTGACCTCCTCGTGGGTCACGGTCTTCACCACGTCGGGGCCGGTGACGAACATGTAGGAGGAGTCCTTCACCATGAAGATGAAGTCGGTCATGGCGGGCGAGTACACCGCGCCGCCGGCGCAGGGGCCCATGATCATGGAAATCTGCGGCACGACGCCGGAAGCCAGCACGTTCCGCTGGAACACGTCGGCATAGCCGCCCAGGGAGGCCACCCCCTCCTGGATGCGGGCACCGCCCGAATCGTTGAGGCCGATCACCGGGGCGCCGGCCTTCATGGCGTGGTCCATCACCTTGCAGATCTTCTCGGCGTGGGCCTCCGAGAGCGCGCCGCCGAACACGGTGAAGTCCTGGCTGAAGATGAACACCAGACGCCCGTTGATGGTGCCGTAGCCGGTCACCACCCCGTCGCCGGGCACCTTCTGCTCGCCCATGCCGAAGTCCGTACAGCGGTGCTCCACGAACATGTCCCATTCCTCGAAGGACTCCGGGTCGAGCAGCAGCTCGATGCGCTCCCGCGCGGTGAGCTTGCCCTTGGCGTGCTGCGCCTCGATGCGCTTCTGCCCGCCGCCCAACCGGGCCGCGGCGCGCTTCTCGTCAAGCTGGCGGATGATGTCGTGCATGTAACCTCCCAAGAAAATCCGATTGCCGCGGCAACCGGACGTAGGGCGCAATAAGCGAAGCGCATTGCGCCGAATGGCAATTACGAAGCATATTGCGCCGGATGTCTGACCCTTTCGGCGCATTACGGCTACGCCTAATGCGCCCTACGATTGGCTACTTCTCCTGCAAGTAGCCCAACAGCCGGGCTGCCGCCGCGGCCGGCGTCATGGCGCCTGCTGCCACGGCGCGGCTCACCGCCTCCAGGTCCTGCTTCACCTGCGGGTGATGCCGGAAGCGGCTGCGCAGCCCCGAGTCGATCAACGTCCACATCCAGTCCACGGCCTGGCGGCGGCGCTTGGCTCCCAGCTCGCCGCTTTCGGCCATGAGCTTCCGGTAGCGCTCGATCTCGTTCCAGAAGGCATCGACGCCCTGCTTGCCGAGCGAACTCACCGCCAGCACGGGCGGCCGCCAGTGGGCCGACGGGGTGCGCAGCAGGGACAGCACCTGCTGCGTCTGGTGCCGGGCGAACTCCGCCGCCTTCGGGTCGAGGTCCGCCTTGTTGATGACCACGATGTCGGAAATCTCGACGATGCCCTTCTTCATGGCCTGCAGCTCGTCGCCGGCATTGGGCAGTTGCAGGAGCACGAAGACATCCACCATGCCGGCCACCGTCGTCTCGCTCTGGCCCACCCCCACCGTCTCGACGATGATCACATCGAAGCCGGCCGCCTCGCACACCAGCATGGCCTCCCGCGTCTTTTCCGCCACGCCGCCCAGGGAGCCGCCGGAGGGCGAAGGGCGGACGAAGGCGTTGGGCTCCACCGACAGGCGCTCCATGCGCGTCTTGTCGCCGAGGATGGAGCCGCCGGAGAGCGTGCTGGAAGGGTCGACCGCCAGCACGGCGATGCGATGCCCGCGTTCGATCAGGTGCAGCCCGAGCGCCTCGATGAAGGTGGACTTGCCCGCACCCGGCGCGCCGGAGATGCCGACGCGGATGG
>CAYZLI010000221.1:0-4940 GCA_964479195.1 uncultured Rhodocyclaceae bacterium | reverse complement strand
TCGATCAGCCGGTCGTGGAGGAAAGGCCCGCGGTCGTTCACCCGCACCACCGCCGTTCTTCCGTTGGCGAGATTGGTCACCCGCGCGTAGCTGGGGATGGGCAGGGTCGGGTGCGCGGCGGTCATGGCGTACATGTCGTAGGGCTCGCCGCTGGAGGTCTTCTGGCCGTGGAAGCGGCGCCCGTACCAGCTCGCCACGCCGCGCGCCTTGTAGGGGGCCAGCGCCGCCATCGGGGCGTAGTCGCGCCCGAGCACGCTGTAGGGCCGGTTGGCGTAGCGGTGCAGCGGCTCGAGCCGCGGCTCGGCATCGGCGATGGCGTCGAGGTTCGCCGGCGGGTTCTCCCCCGGGCCGTCATCCTGGTAGTAGCCGCCGCCCTTGGGCATGGGCTTCTGCGGGGCGACGGACCCGTCACGTTCGATCGGGCGCGGCGGCTGCGAGCCGCAGGCGACTAAGAGCAGTGAGCAGTAAGCGGTGAGCAGTAAGCGGTAACACCGCCCCAGTCCAGCCGCGTTTGCCGCTCCCCGCTCCCCGCTCACCGCTCACCTCTCACTTCTGCACCAGCATCCGATGCTTGTGGATGGACATCAGGATGCCCACGCCGAGGAACAGCGTCACCAGCGCCGTGCCGCCGTAGCTGACGAAGGGCAGGGGCACGCCCACCACGGGCAGGATGCCGCTCACCATGCCCATGTTCACGAAGGCGTAGGTGAAAAAGATGAGCGTGATGCTGCCGGCCATCAGCCGCGAGAAGAGCGTCGGCGCGTTGGCCGCGATCATCAGGCCGCGGCCGATGAGCAGGGCATAGAGCACCAGCAGGAAGGTGTTGCCGAGCAGGCCGAACTCCTCCGAGAGCACGGCGAAGATGAAGTCCGTGTGGCGCTCGGGGATGAACTCCAGGTGGGTCTGCGTGCCGTTGCCCCAACCCTTGCCGAGAATGCCGCCGGAACCCACGGCGATGGTGGACTGGATGATGTGGAAGCCCTTGCCCAGCGGGTCCGCTTCCGGATCGACCAGGGTCAGGATGCGGTTGCGCTGGTAGTCGTGCAGCACGGACCAGAGCACGGGCAGGCTGGCGAGCCCCCCCACGAAGAGCGCCACGAGCACTTTCCAGCTGATGCCGGCGAGGAAGATGACGTAGAAGCCCGCCGCCAGGACCAGGATGGCCGTGCCCAGGTCCGGCTGCTTGGCGATGAGCCCGACGGGCAGGACCAGGATCAGCGTGGCGACGGCGAACTCCTTCCAGCGCAGCGCGGCCTCGCGCTTCTGGAAATACCAGGCCAGCATGAGCGGCATGGCGATCTTCATGAGTTCCGAGGGCTGGACGCGCATGAAGCCCAGGTTGAGCCAGCGCCGCGCGCCCTTGGAGATGTCGCCGAACAGGGCCACGGCGACCAGCAGCAGCAGCCCGCCGACATAGAGCGGCAGGGCCAGGTGCATGAGCCGCTGCGGCGGGATCTGCGCCGCCACCCGCATCACGAACAGGGCCACGGCCAGGTTGATGAGCTGGCTCCCCAGCCGCTCGCCCGAGGCGCTGGCCATGACCAGCAGCGCGTAGGCGAGCAGCAGGGCGGCGAAGGCGAACAGCGTCGGGTCGATGGGCGCCACCAGGCGCCGCCACAGCTCGCGCGGACTGAGCAGGGAACTACTCACGTTCCACCTCCCCGTGCTTGTCCTCCGCCGCCGGCTCCTTGGGCAGCTCGCCGAGCAGGTAGTAGTCCAGCACCTGGCGGGCAATGGGCGCCGCCGACTGGGCGCCGAAGCCGCCGTTCTCCACCAGCACGGCCAGGGCGATCTTCGGCTGCTCGGCCGGCGCGTAGGCGATGAACAGGGCGTGGTCGCGCAGCCGCTCCTTCACCTTGCCCTCCACGTATTTCTCGCCCTTCAGGCTGAAAACCTGGGCCGTGCCGGTCTTGCCGGCGGAAGCATACCCGGCGCCGGCGAAGGCCCGCGCCCCCGTGCCCTCCTTGTTCACGCCGACCAGGGCCTGCTTGATCGTCTCGATGTTCTGGGCTTTCAGGGCGAGGGTGCGCAGGGGCTGCGGCTCGATCACGCGCCGCTCGCCGGTGCGGATGTTCTCGATGTGCTTCACCAGGTGCGGGCGGAACATCACCCCGTCGTTGGCCAGGGTCGCCAGGGCCTGGGCGAGCTGGATCGGCGTGTAGGCGTTGTAGCCCTGGCCGATGCCGATGGAAATGGTCTCGCCGGCGTACCACTTCTGCTGCTCGGGCCGCTTGAAGCGCTTCCTCTTCCACTCCTGGGAGGGCAGCACGCCCGCCGATTCGCCCTCGATGTCGATGCCCGTGGGCTGGCCGAAGCCGAACAGGCGCATGAAGTTGGCGATGTTGTCGATGCCCAGGTCGTTGGCCAGCACGTAGTAATAGGTGTCGCAGGAATGGACGATGGACTTGTACATGTCCACCAGGCCGTGGCCGCCCTTCTTGTCGTCGCGGAAGGTGTGGCCGCCGAAATTGAAGAAGCCGGGATCGGCAATCGTCTGGGCCGGCGTGCGCTTGCCCAGTTCCAGGGCCGCCAGCGCCATGTAGGGCTTGAAGGTCGAACCCGGCGGATAGGAGCCGTTCAACGCCCGGTTCACCATCGGCTTGTCCTCCGAGGTGTTGAGCGCCTCCCAGTCCTGGGGGGTGATGCCGTCCACGAACAGGTTGGGATCATAGCCGGGCATGGAGACCAGGGCGAGGATGCCGCCGGTGGCCGGCTCGATGGCCACGACGGCGCCGCGGCGCGCCCCGAAGGCCTTCTCCGCCACCTGCTGCAGCTTCATGTCCAGGGTGAGCACCAGGTTGTCGCCCGAGACCGGCGCCGAGCGCGCCAGCACGCGCACGGCGCGCCCGCCGGAGTCCACCTCCACCTGTTCGAAGCCGGTCTGGCCGTGCAGGTCGAACTCGTACTTCTGCTCCAGCCCGGTCTTGCCGAAGTGCTCCGTGCCGCGGTAGTTGTCCTCGGCGCTGTTCTTCTCGATGGCTTCCAGGTCGCGGTCGTTCACGCGGCCGATGTAGCCCATGGCGTGGGAGGCGGCTTCGCCGTAAGGGTACTGGCGGAACAGGCGGGCCTTGATTTCCACGCCGGGGAAGCGGAAGCGCCGGGCGATGAAGCGCGCCACCTCCTCGTCGGTGAGCCGCGTGCGGATCGGCAGGGATTCGAAGTTCTTGCTCTCTTCCAGCAGCTTCCTGAAGCGCTTGCGGTCCTTCGGCTGGATGTCGATGAACTCGGCCAGCTCGTTAATGACGGCTTCCAGGTCGGCCACCTTGCCCGGGGTGATCTCCAGGGTATAGGCGGAGTAGTTGCGCGCCAGGACCACGCCGTTGCGGTCCACGATCAGGCCGCGGTTGGGCACCACGGGCACCAGTGAGATGCGGTTGTCCTCGGCCCGCGTGCGGTAGTACTCGTGCTGGATCACCTGCAGCCAGAAGAAGCGGACGAACAGGGCCGCGAAGGCGAGCAGCACGAAGCCCCCGGCCACCGCCAGGCGCCGCTGGAAGCGCAGCAGTTCCTGCTCGGGGTTCCTGAATTCAGCCGGACGCATGGGAAGGGTCAAATGGGCCGGTTCTCATCCTTCTCGATCGGCTGGTATTGCGGCAAGAGCAGCGCGTAGGCCAGCGGGGACCACAGCAGCGCCCCGCTGAGGCTGGATAGGAAATAGCCCCAACCCGGGAAGTCGGCGCCCCCGGCCAGGCGGATGACGGCCATGAAGAGCTGGGCGCCCAGGAGCATGGGCAGGATGTGCAAGGCCTGCTGGGCGAGGGGAAACCAGAGGATGCGCCGGGAAAGCCAGGCGGCCCCGTAGGCGAGCGGCAGGTAGGCCAGGGCGTGCTGGCCCATCACGCTGCCGTCCGCCACGTCCATCAGCACCCCGAGCAGGAAGGCCGTGCCCATGCCGACGCGCCGCGGCTCGCGCACGCTCCAGAAGGCGAGCACCAGGGCCACCCAGTCCGGCAGGCCGACGGCATGGCCCAGGGGGATCAGGTTGAGGAAAAGCGCCCCGGCCAGCGTCAGCAGGATGAACCAGGGCCTGACCGGCAGCAGGATGCGGCGCGAGCTGGAAGTGGGCTGGATGGCCATTACTTCCTCCCCTTCTTCGCCTTGACCGGCTTGTCCATGGGCTCCTCGTCCTCCACCGGCGGCGCCACCACCTGTCGCAGGCCAAGGATGAGCACCTGGCCGTGCTTTTCCACCCCCGCAGCGGGCTCGCACAGGATGCGGGCGAAAGTATAGGCGGCGTCCCGGTCCACGCGTACCACCTTCGCCACCGGCAGCCCCTGCTGGTAGATGCCGTCGAGCCCGGAGGTGACGACCAGGTCGCCGGGAACCACATCGGCGTTGGCGGCGAGGAAACGCAGCTCGAGCTGGCCGCCCCCCGCCCCGAACAGGACCGCACGCAGGCCGTTGCGCACGATTTGCACCGGCACCGCCTGGTGCTTGTCGGTGATCAGCTTCACTTCGCTCTGCAGGGGGTAGACGCGGGTCACCTGGCCGATCACCCCGGCCTCATCCACCACCGCCTGGCCGGCGGCGATGCCCTGCTGCAGGCCCTTGTCCACGATGACGCGGCGCGCGAACGGATCCCGGGCGGCATAGAGGATTTCCGCCAGCACGCCCGGCACCGGCTGCCGGGCCCGCATGTCGAGCAGGGCCCGCAGGCGCTGGTTCTCCAGCTCCAGGTGCTGTTGCCGGAGCCGCCAGTTGGCCGCCTCCAGCTCCCTGCGCTTCAACTGGGTATTCTCCTGCTGCACCGTCGACAGGCTGGTGAAGTACTCGCCGATGCGGCCAGCCAATTCCACCGGCGTGTAGGCCATGCGCTGCATGGGGTAGAGGGCGACGGCCACCCCCTGGCGCGCCAGCTCCAGGTAGCGGAACCTGAGGTCGAGCACCAGCAGGGCGAGGGAGAGGAGGACGAAAAAGACGAGGCGGGCCAGGGGCGCCGG
>CAYZLI010000220.1:0-4964 GCA_964479195.1 uncultured Rhodocyclaceae bacterium | reverse complement strand
ACGAGGGCCTGATCTACCGCGGCAAGCGGCTGGTGAACTGGGACCCGGAACTGCTCACCGCGGTGTCCGATCTGGAGGTGGTCGCAGAGGAGGAAGAGGGCAGCCTGTGGCACCTGCGCTATCCCTTGGTCGATGGTGAAGGCTCCCTGATCGTGGCCACGACGCGGCCGGAAACCATGCTCGGCGACGTGGCGGTGGCGGTGCACCCCGAGGACGAGCGCTACCGGCATCTCGTCGGCAAGCAGGTCCGCCTGCCCCTCACCGGCCGCACGATCCCCGTGATCGCCGATTCGTATGTCGATCCCCAGTTCGGCACCGGCTGCGTCAAGATCACGCCGGCCCACGACTTCAACGACTGGCAGGTCGGGCTGCGCCACCGGCTGGAGCCCATCAACATCTTCACCCTCGACGCCCGCATCAACGAAAACGGCCCGGCGCAATACCGCGGCCTGGACCGCTACGACGCCCGCCAGGCAGTGCTGGCCGACCTCGAAGCCGAGGGCCTGATCGACTCGGTCAAACCCCACAAGCTCATGGTGCCGCGGGGCGACCGCACCCATGCGGTCATCGAACCCATGCTCACCGACCAGTGGTTCGTCGCCATGAGCAAACCCGGCGCCGACGGGAAATCGATTGCGCAAAAGGCGCTGGAATGCGTGGCCTCGGGCGAGATCAAGTTCGTGCCCGAGAACTGGGTGAACACCTACAACCAGTGGCTCAACAACATCCAGGACTGGTGCATCTCGCGCCAGCTCTGGTGGGGTCACCGCATCCCGGCCTGGTATGACGAGGAAGGCCAGCTCTACGTCGCCGAGAACGAAGCCGAGGCCGTGGCGCAATGGAAAGCGCGGCTCAACGCCGAGGTGGCCGCGCTGGAAAAAGCCGTGCGCGAGAAACAGGCCCATGAGCCACCGGCGGAAGCCTATGCCGCCGAGAGCGCCCGACTCGCCCACCTGCACGCGGAACTCCAGGCCGGAAGGCTGCGGCAGGACGAGGATGTGCTGGATACCTGGTATTCCTCCGCCCTGTGGCCCTTCTCGACCCTCGACTGGACGCCGGAATGGCCGGCCAAGTCCAACGCCGCGCTGGACCTCTATCTCCCGTCCTCCGTGCTGGTCACGGGTTTCGACATCATCTTCTTCTGGGTGGCGCGCATGGTCATGATGACCAAGCACATCACCGGCAAGATTCCCTTCAGGCACGTGTATGTGCATGGCCTCATCCGCGACTCGGAGGGCCAGAAGATGTCGAAATCCAAGGGCAACGTGCTCGATCCCATCGATCTCATCGACGGCATCGGCCTCGAGGAATTGGTGAAGAAGCGCACCACCGGCCTCATGAACCCCAAGCAGGCCGAGCAGATCGAGAAGCGCACGCGCAAGGAGTTCCCCAACGGCATCCCGGGCTTCGGCACCGACGCCCTGCGCTTCACCTTCGCCTCCCTCGCCTCCCCCGGCCGCGACATCAAGTTCGACCTCTCGCGCTGCGAGGGCTACCGCAACTTCTGCAACAAGCTGTGGAACGCCACCCGCTTCGTGCTGATGAACTGCGAGGGCAAGGACTGCGGGCTCGCCGCCCACGGTTCGGACGCCTGCTCGGGCGACTACCTGGATTTCTCGGCGGCGGATCGCTGGATCGTCAGCCGCCTGCAGCGCATCGAAGCGGAGGCGGCGCAGCACTTCGCCGACTACCGTTTCGACCTGCTCGCCCGGGCCCTCTACGAGTTCGTCTGGGACGAGTACTGCGACTGGTACGTGGAACTGGCCAAGGTGCAGATGCAGACCGGCTCGGAAGCGCAGCAGCGCGCCACCCGCCGCACCCTGGTGCGCGTGCTGGAAACGATGCTGCGGCTGGCCCACCCGCTCATCCCCTTCATCACCGAGGAACTGTGGCAGAGGGTGGCGCCCGTGGCGGGGCGCACGGGGGAGAGCGTCATGCTCCAGCCCTACCCCGTCGCCGAGCCGTCGCGCATCGACGCAAAGGCGGAGGCCGAGGTGCAACTGCTCAAGGACATGGTCAATGCCTGTCGTAGCCTGCGCGGCGAAATGGGCCTCTCGCCGGCCCAGAAGGTGCCGCTGCTCGCGGCGGGCGACAAGGCAAGAGCGGCGGCCTTCGCGCCCTATCTCACGGCCTTGGCCAAGCTCTCGGAGGTAACGGCCACGGGCGAGGACCTGCCGAACAGCGAGGCCCCGGTCGCCATCGTCGGCAACTTCCGCCTGATGCTCAAGATCGAGGTGGATGTGGCCGCCGAGCGCGAACGGCTGGCAAAGGAAATCGCCCGTATTGAGGGCGAGATCGTCAAGGCCCAGGGCAAGCTGGGCAACGCCAGCTTCGTGGAGCGCGCCCCCGCCGCGGTGGTGGCGCAGGAAAAGGAGCGCCTGGCGAATTTCAGCTCGCTCGCGGACAAGCTGCGTGCGCAATTCGCGCGGCTGTAATAGACCTGTGGGCAGCCCTGTAGGAGTGGCGGCGCCGCCGCGAATGGGCGCCCGCTTTGGCGCTGCATCGCGGCGAGGGCGCCGCTCCCACGACACCCCATGACCCGCCTCCCGCCCGCCCTCGCCCAGCGCAACTTCCGCATCTACTTCGTCGGCCAGAGCGCCTCCCTGGTGGGCACATGGATGCAGCAGATCGCCCTGTCCTGGCTGGTCTATCGGTTGACCGGCTCGCCCTTCATGCTCGGCCTGGCCGGGCTGGTGGGCAACCTCCCCATCCTGTTCCTCGCGCCCCTGGGCGGGTTGTGGGCGGACCGTTTCGACCGGCGCCGCGCCATGCTGCTCACCCAGGCGCTGGCCCTGGCCCAGGCGGCGCTGCTCGCCGTGCTGACTTTCGGCGGCTGGGTCGAGGTCTGGCACCTGTTGGCCGCCGCGGCCTTTCTCGGCGTGGCCACGGCCATCGACACGCCGCTGCGCCAGGCTTTCCTGCTGGAACTGGTGGGCTCGCGCGAGCACCTGCCCAACGCCATCGCCCTCAATTCGCTGATGATGAACGCCTCGCGCCTGGTCGGCCCGCCCATTGCCGGCGCGATCCTGGCCGCCGCGGGCGAGGCCTGGTGCTTCCTGCTCAACGCCCTGTCCTATCTGGCGGTGCTTGGCTCGCTCGCCGCGGTGCGCATCGCGGCGGCGCCGCGCAAGGCGGTGGCGCAGGGCTGGTTTGCCGGGTTGGCCGAGGCGGCGCGCTTCGCCTGGGGCTTCCTGCCCTGCCGCTACATGTACACGCTGGTGGCGCTGGTGAGCTTCATGGGCAACCCCTATGCCTCCCTCATGCCGGTCTTCACCCGCGACATCTTCGGCGGCGGCGGCCAGATGCTGGGGATGCTGGTGGGCGCGGGCAGCGCAGGCGCGGTCATGGGCGTGCTCTATCTCGCCTCACGCCACGCCGTGGCGGGGCTGGAGCGGCTCACCGCGGCGGCGGCCGCCTGCGCCGGCTGCGGCCTGCTGCTCTTCTCCGCCTCGCCCTCCCACTGGTTCGCCCTGGCCGTGCTGCCCCTGGCGGGTTTCGGCATCACGGTGACGACCGCCTCGGCGAACATGATCCTGCAGTCGGTGGTGCCGGACGCGCTGCGCGGGCGCCTGGTGAGCTTCCATATCGTCGCCTTTCTCGGCATGGCGCCACTGGGCCACTTCACCTCGGGCTGGATTGCCGAGCACTTCGGGGCGCGCACGGCCCTGGCGATCGGGGGCAGCTTCTGCCTGGTCGGCGCCGCGCGGTTCGCCGGGAGGCTCCCGGCCCTGCGCGCCGTGCTGGAGCCGTTGCACACACGGGCATAGCCGCGCTGATGGCTAATTGTAAATTGAATTGACAATACGCAAATACGCCGGGGATAATCCCCGTCATGGTCCCTCGCCAAGCCGCCGCCAGTCTCCGCCAGCTTGCCGCCTGGTATCCGGTCGTCGCGCTAACCGGCCCGCGCCAGGCCGGTAAGACCACTTTGGCCCGGGCTGTCTTCCCGGAAAAACCTTACGTCAGTCTCGAAGACAGCGACGCACGAGCCTTTGCGCTGTCCGATCCCCGCGGCTTCCTCGGCCAGTTCCCGGGCGGTGCGGTGTTCGATGAGATCCAGCGGACACCCGAACTGTTCTCTTACTTGCAAACCCTGGTGGACGCAGCCCCCCACAGGGGGCGTTACATCCTCACCGGATCGCAGCAGTTCGGCCTGACCGAGAAAATCACCCAGTCCCTTGCCGGCCGGGTCGGCTTCCTGCACCTGCTGCCTTTTTCATGGACGGAGATCCGTTCTATCCTTGCCGGCAAGCGCCTTGAAGACGTGCTCTGGCAAGGCTTCTACCCGCCGCTCCACGACCGGGACGTGCCACCCCATGTGTGGTTCTCCGATTACCTGACCACCTACGTCGAGCGGGACGTTCGGCTCACCATCAACATCCGCGATCTGGCGGCCTTTCACCGTTTCGTCCTGATGTGCGCCGCGCGCACCGGACAACCGCTCAACCTCTCCGCCCTGGCCGCCGATTGCGGCATCACCCACAACACGGCCCGCGCCTGGCTGTCGGTCCTGGAGGCCAGTTATCTCGTCACCCTCCTGGCGCCATACCACCGAAATCTTGGCAAGCGGCTGACCAAGACGCCCAAGCTGTATTTCCTCGATACAGGGTTGGCCGCCTGGTTGGCCGGGGTGCGCGACGCCCGGGAGCTGGTCGGCGGCAATCTGCGCGGCCCGCTTTTCGAGACCTTCGTCGTTTCGGAATTTCTCAAGCACAAGCGCAATCACCTGCGCCCGGAAGAACTCTATTTCTGGCGCGACCGCACCGGACACGAAATCGACTTGCTGGTGGAGCGCGGCGAGCGCTTGGTCGCCATCGAGTGCAAGGCCGGGCAGACCGTGGCGCAGGACTGGTTTGCGCCGGTGGAGCGGTTCGTTGCCCTTGCCGGCGTCACCGATAGCCTCATCCTCCACGCTGGCGACACCGGGCAGGCACGCAGCCAGACGCCCGTTATCGGCTGGCGCA